>JAJFMJ010000036.1 GCA_021772275.1 Chlamydiota bacterium
GCTTAGATAGGTACTAAATCGCTTGTTCCCTATAGTTCCTGCTTCATCGAGTAGACTACTGTCTCCTCTCCACAGGCTTTAAATCCCGTGAGTCCCACGGTAACTCTGGTTATTTAAAAAAACTTAAAGTGAGCCAAAGCAGACTTGGTTTTCGTTACTTCCCTAGCTGCACTTTAAAACTATTAAACATTTTGAGGTTTTATCTCTTTTTCTGTCATAGAGGGACCTTCAACATTTGGCTGATTATGCATTTACTATATCCAGCCAAATCTTATTTTGTACTGCGGAGAGTGAGTGAATTAAGAACAACTGAAATCGAGCTAAGTCCCATGGCAGCGCCGGCGATCATGGGGTTAAGAAGCCCGAAGGCCGCAAGGGGGATCCCCAGGCAGTTATAAAAGAAGGCAAAGAAGAGGTTTTGCCGGATTTTCACGAAGGTTTTTCGGGAAAGTTGCACCGCTGTCAGAAGGTTGGAGAGATTGCTCCGCATCAGCCCAATTGTGGCACTTTCCATCGCCACATCGGTCCCCGAAGCAACGGCAAAACCGACATCAGCAGTCGCTAAGGCAGGAGCATCATTCACCCCATCGCCTACCATCCCCACAGTGGCTTTTTTCTCCTGAAATTCTTTGACATGTTTTGCTTTTTCATCGGGAAGGACCTCGGCAAAGTAGCCATCCATTTCAAGAGCTTGTGCTACGGAGGCAACAACTGGTTCCCGATCCCCACTTAAGAGGTAAACCTTCTTTCCAAGGCCGTGTAAAGCCAAGATCGCTTCTTTGGTATCTTTTTTGATTTGATCGGTGAGAACCAGATAGCCCAGATAGGTTTTATCTTCGGCAAGGGCGACAATCACTCCCGTTTCTCCCTCGGGGTTTTCAACTGTGATCCCTTGAGACTCGAGAAAAGAGAGGGAACCGAGGAAAATCCTTTTCCCTTGATAGGTCGCTGAAAGTCCTTTTCCGCTATGGGATTCAAAGTTTTCGACCTCTTCCCCTTTTGTTTCCTTAGCAATCGCAAGGGAAATGGGATGGTCAGAATGTTGGGCAAGGGAGGCCGCTTTACGTAGGAACTCTTCGTCGGGAAGGGAGGAGTGAACCGCTCCGATGCTCAGCTTTCCTTCGGTCACCGTTCCTGTTTTATCGACGATAAAGGTGTCCACCTTGTGGGCCCGCTCAAGCCCTTCCACGTTTTTAATGAGGACCCCTTCTTTAGCTCCTTGTCCGCAAGCGACCATAATCACAGTTGGAACGGCAAGGCCTAGTGCACAAGGGCAGGCGATGACAAGGACCGCGATAGCACTAATAAGCCCCTCGGTCCAGTCGTGAGCGGCAAAGCCCCAAATAAAGAAGGTAACAACTGAAACGGCCAAGACAATGGGAACAAAGATGGAAGAAATTTTGTCGGCAAGTCTTTGGATCGGCGCTTTGGATCCTTGCGCTTCTTGAACAAGGCGGATGATGTGACCCAGACTTGTTTCACTTCCTAAGCGGGTTGCTCTGATTTCTAAGATTCCTTCGCCATTCATCGTCCCCGCAAAGGCCTGTTCTCCTTTTTCTTTCCGAACGGGAACACTTTCTCCGGTGAGCATCGATTCATCGAGATGGGAAGTCCCTCCAATCACCTCTCCATCGACAGGAACTCTTTCTCCAGGGCGGACGATGATGGTGTCCCCCACCTTAACCTGCTCGATCGGAACCTCTTTCCCCTCTTTTGTCCGCGCCTTCTTCGCCTCCATTTGAAGGAGAGCTTTCATCCCTCCGCGCGCTTTGTCCTTCGAGCGCTGCTCAAAATAGCGCCCGAGAAGAATTAAGGCGATTAAAACAGCGCTTGTCTCAAAGTAAAGATGAGTTGTAAAGCCAAAGATCACTGCAAAGAGACTATAGAAATAAGCGGCGCTAGTTCCGAGGGCAACAAGGGTATCCATTCCCGCTGTTTTTGCTTTTGTCGATTGGTAAGCACCCACGTAAAAGGAGTAACCTGCCCCAAACTGAACGATGGTGGCTAGGGTGAGCTGGAGATAAGGATGGGGATGCCACAATCCCAACATCGGCAAGATGAGGGGAATCGAGAGGAGGATTGCAAGAATTGTTCGGAGCTTCATCATATCTAATGTTAGATATTGAGAAGTTTATTATTCCTCAATGAAAAAAGGATCCGACGGTGGCCTGAAGAGAAGGGGATGTTTTTCACTTCTTGAAAGGGAACCCAGATGTGTCCTTTTATTTCCTTGCGCATAGCAAGGTAGAGACGGGGGTAGAGGAAAGCTTTATACTTTGTAAAGCCATGCGTCACTTCAGGGAGCGTTCCTTGGGGTTTAAGGGGAAGGCCTAAGACCTTTTCGATGTTTACCTCGCGGTCAAAGTAGGGAAACTCATGAAGATCAGCCATCACTTTTCCTCCTTCCCCCTTCTTGAGGAGAAGCTCTTGACCGGTATGGACAACTGCCACGGCCCGATGAAGATGGATCGTTTTTTCCCTTTTCGACCTGATTGGAAGTAAAGCCGCTTTACATCTCCCTAAACAGCTCATTTTCAGTGGGCATATTTCACACTGGGCCTTTTTTTGGCAAATAAGGGCGCCAAGTTCGATCAGCCCTTCCATGATAATCCAAGGTTCCTTATCGGGAAGGAGGGCGGCGGTTAATGTACGGATTTCCTTCTGGACAAAGGTTTTATCGATCGGCTCTTCAACGGCAAAGTAGCGAGCAAGGACGCGGAGAACGTTTCCGTCAACGGCGGGGGCTTTTTCCTTAAAGGCAAAGCTGAGGATCGCTCCAATGGTGTAGGGTCCGAGCCCCTTGACCTTTTTAAGAGCGTCATAGGAATTGGGAAGCTCTCCCCCGTGGTGCTCAGTGAGGTAGCGAGCCCCCTCATGAAGGTTGCGTGCGCGGGAATAGTAGCCGAGTCCTTCCCAAGTCTTAATCACCTTTTCTAGAGGGGCGGCAGCTAAGGCTCTAATGGTGGGAAAAAGTGTCATCCACCGTTTGAAGTAGGGAACCACCACACTCACCTGGGTTTGCTGCAACATCACCTCTGAAACCCACACCTCGTAGGGGGAAGGATTTTCCCTCCAAGGGAGGGGGCGACGGTTTAAGTAAAACCACTGACGGAGCCCTTCTCCATCAAAGGATTGCGCATGGGAAAGTTTTTCCAGATCCATTTCAAATAACACTTTATTCTTAGCAGTTTAATCGACTTGGCACACTTCTTGCAAGGAATATAGGCGAAAGGAGGTGCGTTATGTCTGAGTGGATTGGTGTGCATAAAGAGCTGCAAGCGGTTTTGTCTAAAGAGATTGCCCTCCGTCAAGATATTTTGGGGAATATGAACCAGCAGGAGTATCTCCTCCTGATTGGGGATATCGAACTGAAGGAAGAGCTTTACACTGAATGCAGTGCGCTTGTCCATCGCCTCAAGGACCTTACGAAAGCGCGGGGAATGGTCACCCGAAAACTCTTTGACCACCTTCCTTCAGATATCCAGGGAACAACTTTAAGCGATGTCCTAGACCCCCTTGTTGAAATCGAGGAGGAAACCCTCTTTCTTTATAAGCAGGCCAAAGAATTGACCGATAAAATCCATGGCCAGCACCTCCGAAATAAGACCCTTCAGGAAATGATCTCCTGTGAGGGGCCTTTGACCATTGATAATGAGGCGCTCCGCTCCGAAGCAAAGCCTGGGAAGGGGCCCACCCTCATCACGATCGATTATCCCCCCGAAAAAAAGGAAACATGATACCCTATCGTCCATGGACTGGATACGAACAGCTGGACTTATTGAAGGGCCTCATAAGCAATACCTCGACCATTTGGCTCCATTAGCGAGTCAGCTAAACATTCCCCTCATCATAACCGACATAGAGATGGAAACCCTCGCTAAACGGTATTACCCCCATCTTTCTCTCCTTTATTTAGAGCCGGTTCAGCTTGGACACTATGTTGTCTCAACTTTTGACACCATTATCTCTCCGCTCCCAAGAGGTCTTTTAGACCTAACCTTTTTTGTCCCCGAACGCCTCTTGGGGAAAAAGCTTTCCCACGTTTGGTGTCCCCATGGAAACTCAGATAAGGGACATGCCTCCTATTTTATGGAAGAGCTGTCGAAAGAAAAACGGGCCTTTGTTTATGGCAAGCGGATGGTCGATTTCCTTAAAGAAAAAGAAGTCTATGGCCAGCTTGAAGATGTAAAAGTTTTAGGAAATTATCGTTACCAATACTTCCTTGATCACTCTTCGTTTTACAAGGAAATTGTTCAGGAAGAAATTCTTTCTAAACTTCCTCACGGAAATAAAACGCTTCTCTACGCCCCCACATGGAATGATGCCGAAAGTTCTTCTTCTTTCGAAACAGCTTTGGATCCCCTTCTTAAAGGGCTTCCTGGAAACTGGAATTTAATTGTAAAGCCGCACCCTAACCTCGCTATTGATATCGAGGTTAAAGGAGAAAATGTCTTAATTCTCGATGACTTTCCTCCTATTTATCCCCTCCTTAATGTTGTTGATGCTTATTTGGGTGACATGTCGTCGATCGGATATGACTTCCTCACTTTTCGAAAGCCGATGTTTTTCTTAAACCCCAACAAGCGGTGCCCCGAAAAAGACAAAGGACTCTATCTTACCCGGTGTGGAACGCTCATTCCTTCCAAAGACTTTGATAAGATTTTTTCGATTATCAAAAAGAGCAAACCGACTTCTTTCATAAAGGCTCAAGAAGAGGTTTACAATGCGACTTTTGCATAACTCATTTAATCCAGCTGAAATGGTCTTTTTTGCTAAAAACTTCCCCTCTGACTCAACCAGCTCTTCTGGAGCTGGCCTCATCAACCGGAAAAGTTTTTATCTAAAAAACCCCATTGCCATCTGGTCAAAGCAGCTACGCAACGCTCTCAGCCTCATTTTTTGTCTCTTCACTATTTGTTCTTTTGCTAATGAGCACCTCGCCTACAAACTTGTTAAAGAGCTTCCTCACAAAAAATATCAAGCACGTTTTTTTCGAATTCTATCCTTTGCAGAAGAAATTAACGCATCTGAAGATCTTTTGTTTGAGATCTGCCGCACCCTAAAATATTTTAATGAAATTCCAGGGTTTCATAACCGGGATTACTTGGAAAAACAAACCACCCTTCTCCACCAGGGAGCGGCAGCGCTTTGGGCCTCTGAAAACCGAAATGTTTCTTACAAGCCGATTGGCAATAAAGAGCACCTGGGCTTCCTCCTTTCCGAAGGACGGAAACAGTTTGGGGCTTTTAAAAAACGGACTCCTCCTCACACCGAAGTTGCTGCTTGGGACCTCAGCCATCTCTTTGGATGCACCGACCACATCGCCCCTTCCTGCGCCCTTTCTTTTCAGGGTAACCCCGGTTCTTATCAACCATTTGTCCGCGCACGTGTCGAAAACCGCCTCTTTCAAACATTAGACCACCTCCCCCACTACCATGAGCGGGTGGACACTTTCACTTTTTGGAAGGCCAACCTTTTTGCTCTCGTTTTGGGACATACCGATCTGGTTACTTCCAACATCCCCATTACAAAATGGGGAAACCTTGTCTTTCTAGATAATGAAAACCTCTTTTCCGCCCATAATCGGGTTGGCTTTACAGCGGATGGAACCTTCATCCTCCCCATTATCGACTTTATGGTGGAGTGGCCACAGGCCCACGTTCCCCTAACGACCCAAGAAGCAAAAATACTTAACACCCTTCTAGCAAAATGGAAGGTGGTCGATCTCGACACTTATTTCGACCACCCCTTCACCCGGTTAAAGCTTTCGGAGCGTGCGGTTTCTGCTCTGAAAGAGCGAATTGCTAAACTCTCTCCAGTGAAAAAGGGTCAGACCTACGCAGAGTTTTTTGACGCTTTTTATCCCGGACTTAAACGGGGGAGAGAGGTACTTGTCCCCCTCATAGAAAAGATCACACAAGTCCCCCATTCCCCTTATTCGGCGCTCCTATTCGTCGCCTGCTGCCGCGGGTGGTGGGAAGGACTCACCCAAGAAGAGGACCAAAAACTTCTCGAATGGGTTGAAAAATATCATGGACCTAGAGGACAATAAGGGACATGAAATTGATCTGCTTTTTATTAGCCTCCTTCTCTTTGTTTGCAGGGGATCTCCTTGAGCAGCTCGCCTTTGGCAAGGACGCCCTCTATCAAGATATCCTCATCAATGGAGAAGCGATCTACCATGGTGGCCACCACTGCCAAGAAAGATATGATGCAATCAAGCCCATTCTCGATCAGTACGACCGCCCCTTCACGGTGGTCGATATTGGGGCAAATAACGGCTACTTTTCCCTTAGGATTGCCGAAGATTACGATGCCACGGCTGTGATGATCGATTTTACCGACCGGTTGGAAAAAATCTGCACCCTCAATACAAACCTAGACAATATCATCTACCTGAAAAAACAGCTTTGCACCGAGGACCTTAAACTGCTAAACCAAAAAGAACATTTTGATGTTCTCATCATGTTTCACGTCTTGCATCACATCCAATCCCCCGACAACTGGGAAGATTTTTTAGTAGAACTCTTTAAACTTGCCGACCATGTGATCATTCAAACTCCTCCAGAAAACGATGGCTTTGTTCCTGACAAACCAACGATTCCTGCAATCGCAAAACGACTTCTTGCCGACCCACGAGGAAAACTTATCGGCTCCTTTCCTAGACAGAGTAAGACCATTAAAGATCATATGCTCCACTTTGCTTTTGAGCCCAAAAAAGGTGGGTCCAAGCGGAAAGGGATTTCCTTGGCTTCTTTCAAAAAGCTCCACGGAAAGTATCCCACACCAGCAATCATTAACCAAGAGCGAGAAAAACTTCCCTTCTACAAACGGTACTTTAAAGAAGCGATCACCGTTGAAGGGACAAAGTTAAAGTAGCCATGGAACCTTCCTGCGGTATCTGTCTAGCCCCTGGCGATTGTGTCAATCACCTCGATCACCTCTCCCCCCTTGCATATATTCTGGACATCCCCATCGTCGTTGATGAAAAGCTTTTGGAAGAAACCGTTGAAAAGTACTACCCAAATGTAAAGCGGCTTTACATCGATCACCATGCCAAAATTCTCGAACACTTAGCAGGGAATTACAACACCCTTTTTGTGTCGTGTGCAAATTACCGAGCGGAGCTTGCCCCCCTTTTTGAAGTGCTTTACAGAAAGAAAATGAACTTTTGGTACTGTCCCCACGGAAACTCAGATAAAGCAGTCGATAGTTTTAAGCGTCAGACTTTCGCATTCACCTACGGGGATCAGATGGAAGACCGTTTAAGGGATGCTGGAATCCTTGATATTTTTAAAGGGTTTGTCCGAACGGGAAACTACCGGCTTTCTTTTTACAGAAAGTATGAATCCTTTTATGACGACCTGGTTGAAAAAGAAATTTTTAGTCAGTTTGCAAAAAAGCAACCGACGATTCTTTATGCCCCGACCTGGCAAGATCTCGAAAAATCAACCTCCTTTTTTGATGTGGGGCTTACAGTGGCCGAGCAGCTTCCTCCAGACTACAACCTCATCATAAAAATCCATCCTTGGATCGTTCATTACAAGGCGGGCTATGTCCAACATCTCGAAGAGAAATACCGGGACACTCCTAACGTGGTCGTCCTTCCTCTCTACCCTCTTGTTCTCCCTATCCTCAAGCGGACCGACATCTATCTCGGCGATTTTTCCTCGATTGGTTATGACTTTCTCTACTACAACCGGCCGATGTTTTTCTTTGAAGGCTCTGAGCGGCAAAAGGTGCGTGACTTTGCAACAGATCTTCATAGCTGCGGCACCCTTATTCCAGAAAATGCCTACGGCTCGCTCTATTCTTTCATCGAAAAACACCTAAAAGAGCAAGAAAGCCTCAAAGAAAAGCGGAAAGATGTTTTCAACTATGCTTTTGGCGAGGAACGCTCCTTCGAGGCAATCCGAGAGGATATTAAGGAACAGATTGCTGCACAGGTATAGCATGCTTCTTGCTAGACCTAAAAATATACACACTCCCCATCAAGCAGAGTAGTCCCCCAAGAGCAAATGGTAAGTAGGGGCCTCCATACACAAAAACAACGGCCCCCAAATAGGGGAAAATCGCCCCTCTAACTCCAACAGCTAGGACATTAATTAACGAATAAGGGCTACTATCTTTTTCCCCCGAAAAGATCGGTCCCGACATTTTCCACCCTAACTCGCTCCCAGACTGCATCACCCCATAGAGAAAATAGGCAAGAAAGACCAAGAGAAAATTAAGCTTTGCCAAAACAAGTAAAGCCGGAAAAATCGCAGCGATTAAAGGAATTCGAGCGCAAAAAGAAAAAATCTCGGAGCGGTTAAATAGCCTGACCCAAAAAGGAGCGGCAATTGTAAAGCCAACTCCTTTGCAAAGACAAACAGCTAAAAACATCTCGGTATAGGAGAGCTGAAGGGTCTCGGTGAAATATTTGGGAATGATTGCATGCATTGTCATAAGTCCTGCGCCTCCTAGAAAAAAACCGACTTGAAACTGGAGAAAATCGGGACGCTCTCGCAGAAGGTTCCATCCATTTTTCCAAGGCTTTGACAAGTGATGTCTTAAGGGTTTCCCTTTTTCTCGAATATATCTCTGCGTGGGCACCTGGAGAGTTTTAAAGATAATCCAAACCGAGCACATCCCTAAAAGACTTGTAAGGACAAATACCCAACGCCACGATCCATCTAACATGTCTAAGATCCACCCAAATAAGAGGGGCATGAGCGCTGTGCAAAGATAGTTAATCGTCGAACCCGTTGCACAAACTTTTCCCCGATCAGACTCTGAAAGGTTTTGCTTAAGAAGTTCCATCCATGTGGGGATCACTCCCCTAAGAAGGAGCATATGCATTCCAAATGCAAAGATAAACATCCAAGGACTAGAAAAAAATGGAATAAGAACAAAGGGTAAAAACTTTAGAAAATAGGCCCATAGTAAACCCAACCGATGCTCCTCTCCCAACCTTGAGCTACTCCAATACGAAACAAATAGAGCAGTTAACGGCTTAAGCGCCGTCATTGTACTTATTTGAAAAGGGGATGCATCCAGCTCCTTACAAAGAATCATAGGCAGAAGGGCAAAGATCCCAAAAAAAGGACACGCAATGAGGTTAGAAAGAATAAAGGCCCTGGACACAGGGTCTTGAAGATATTTTTTCATAATACCTCTGCATGCCTTAGGGGCCATATTCGGGAACAAAGTAGTTCCCAACTTTCATAAGGATGGTGTCAAAGAGGATCGCTAGGAAGGCTGCGGGTAAGGTTCCTGCAAGAACTTGTTTCATCTGCATCGTTCTTAACCCCTGAATAATTAGATCTCCCAACCCTCCTGCCCCCACTAGGCTGGTTAGGGTCACCATTCCAATCGTTGTCACTAGGGCAATTCGCACCCCATTGATCAAGATGGGAAGGGAGAGGGGAATCTCCACATAAAACAAGACTTGGCGCGGGGTCATTCCCATCGCTTTAGCAACATTTTTCACATTGACACTCACTTGCTTAATCCCCGAATAGGTATTGCTCAAGATGGGGAGAAGGGCATAGAGAACAAGAACAATGATAGCTGGAAAAACCCCTATAACCGGAACAGGAAAAAAAGAACGGAGAGCGGCAAGCAAAACAACAATAAAAGCGATGAGAGCAAGACCAGGAATGGTCTGAATCATCGCTGTAAAGCGAAGTATGATCGAGGAGAACTTTCCTTTGGAATGGGAAAGAAAAATCCCTAGCGGAATGGCTATTGCCATCGCGATAAAAAGGGAAATGAAGGTGAGCTCTATATGCTCGAGCATTTTCATGAAAATCATAAGAGCTCCATGATCCCATCGAGAAGCTTTTCTTTTTTGAGCTCTCCTTGATAAGAAGAGCCGCTATAAACGGGAAGCGCTTCCACTTTTGCTTCTTTAAATGCGTTTAAGGCCTCGATCAAAGTGGTTTTCGGGGTGAGCTCGGAAAGCATCCCCTCTTTTTTCTTGACACCTGGCTCAATATTCTCTGCAATTGTCTGGGTAAGGAGGGAGAGTTGAAAACGGTGCTGTCCTAAAAACTCGTCGGCAAAAACGGTCGGCGGATTTTCAACAAAGGAGCGGGGCGTTGTCACTTCGACAAGCTCCCCTTGGTTCATGAAGGCAATCCGATCTCCCATCGTGACAGCTTCAAAAAGGTCGTGAGTGACAAAAACGACCGTTTTTTTAATTTTTGACTCGAGTTCGAGAAATTCTTTTTGCGTTTGTTCCCTTGTAATGGGATCAAGGGCGCCAAAAGGTTCGTCCATCAAAATAATCGGGGGATCGGCGGCTAAAGCGCGGGCCACTCCAATCCGCTGCCGCTGCCCTCCACTGAGCTTTAGGGGATACCGCTTTTTAAACTCTCCGGGATCAAGCCCCATCATTTCAAGAAGTTGCTCAACTCTTCTTTTTGTTTTTTGCTCATCCCACCCTAAAAGGTTGGGAACTACTGCGATGTTTTCTTCGACGGTCATATGGGGAAAAAGACCGATGTCTTGCACCGCGTACCCAATACTCCTCCGCAGGGCAATCGGGTCTAGAGTAAGGGTGTTTTTTCCTCCGACTGTGATGGTTCCGGAGGTGGGGTCGAGGAGGCGGTTAATGAGTTTTAGTGCGGTCGTTTTTCCACTCCCACTTTTCCCTAAAATGACGAGGGTTTCCCCTTCTTTGACTTCGAGGGTGAGGTTTTTAATGACATGAACCTTTTTGGAAAGGGTTTTCGAAACGTCGTTAAACCGGATCATAATCCTCCAAGGGGGAGGACGGTAACCTTCGTGAGGGTATCTAAATTTCCTGCGCAAAGCTCAGCTTCAATATCAAAGGAAACGCCCCCCTCTTTTAATGGGGCAATCTTACTGACACGAGCCACAGGAATATCTGCGGGAAATACCCCGTCGAGTCCTGTCGTAACGAGGAGGTCTCCCACCTCAATAAGGGGGAGGATCTCTCCTTGGGTTAGCTGGTCAAGGGGCCTTCCTGTGCGGAGCTCAAGAGCTGGTCCCTCCTCATCCCCAAAATCATAGTTAAAACCGACCCCTTTAAGAACTTCTGAGCGTCCCCGCCAAAGGGGACCGCTACTCCCATAAAGCTCTCCCTTTGCTAAATAATGGTCGGTCACATTAGTCTCTAGCCGCTTTTGGAGATTTCCCAAGGTGACTAAAGTCTCTTGAGCTTCTCCTCTTAAAACTAAGTGACGAGTCAGCTGCTTCACCTGCCTAAGGAGCTCTCGATCTCCTGTTCCCCCTCGAGCCACACGGACGGAAAGGGTGAGAGAAGAATCTGTCAAAAGGCGGATGCGACTCTTTCCTTTCTCTACATGTTCTACAACACCGATTAAGTGCTCTCCACTTAACACGGGGCTTCCTGGAGCAATGACAACCTCGTCCAATTTTTGGTTGTCCTTTTCGCCCACATTGATCCATAAAGTTTCATTCCAGTGAGTTGGATCGCGATGAATGACCTTGGCATCGAGGGAAAAAAGTTCTAGGTCTAAAAGTTTTTCTGCTCTAGAGATCCGCCGCTTATAAAAAGTGTTTCCCCTTGTCTCGTCGATTGCAATTAAGGTTTTGAGCTTTTCAACTTGACGTTCCACCCTCTCTTTCGAAAGGAGAAGGTGGCGAAGACTTTCATTTTGTCTTCTAAGGAGGAGAATGTCCCCTCCTTCGCTCCTTTTACCGCTCGTTTTTAAAGTGGGAGGGGCAACCGCTACCGCTCCACTTCGCAAACCTTGAACCACTCCACGGGGAAGGTAAAAGAGGAGGAGCAAAAAAAGAGCGAGAAAAAGGTAGGGACGATAACTCTTTTTTTTCATGAAGCTGTTTTTATCATTGCCTCGAGTACGTTGGGTAAGTTGTCTTCAGAAAGACCTGTAAGATTGATCCTTCCACTTCGGGTCAGATAAACCCCATATTCTTCGATCATCCGATCGACCTGGCTTCCTTCTAAACCTAGCATTGAAAATAACCCACACCGCCTTTTTAAAAAACTGTATTTGTCTTTTCCAAATTGTTTAGAAAGGGCATCTATCAGATCTTTTCTCATCTCTTCGATTCTTTTGCGCATCTGATCGATTTCTCCTTTCCATAGCTCTGTAAGTCCAAGGTCTTGCAAAATTGTCGCCACAACTTCTCCTCCATGACGAGGAGGATTTGAGTAGTTCACCCGAGCAATACGCCTCACCACAGAGGCGAGATTCTGGGTGACCTGCTCATTTTTTGCTAAGATCGAAAGAGAACCTATCCGCTCCCCATAAAGGGCAAAGTTTTTTGAATAGGAGGCGGCAACGAACATCTCATGCCCCTGCTCAGCAAAGTGGCGGATTGCCCACGCGTCCTCATCGATCCCTTTTCCAAACCCTTGATACGCAAAATCAAAGAAAGGAATCAGCTTTTTCTTCAAAAAGAGGGCGGAAAGCTCTTTCCACTGCGACTGCGTCGGATCGCACCCTGTAGGGTTATGGCAACAGGCATGTAAAACCACCAAACTTTTCTCCGGAAGCTCGGAAAAATAATCGACCATTTTTGGAAAGTCGAGGGCGTGGGTCTCTTTGTTGTAGTAAGGGTATTTCTTTATCTCCATCCCACACGCTTCAAAAATCCCAATATGGTTGGGCCAGGTTGGGTCGGAAAGATGGGCACTCTTTGTCACCTCCCGCATTAAAAAATCGCCTCCTAAGCGGAGAGCTCCCGTCCCTCCAACCGTCTGCGCACCAAAAATTTTTCCCTTAAGCTGTTTGCAAAGCGCTTCCCCAAAGATAAGTTTTTGCGATTCAAGGATAAACTTTTCATCTCCCCCCATCGACAAATAGCCTTTGTCCTTCTCGGTTTTTATCAAAATTTTTTCTGCCTCTTTGACAGAGCGAAGGATCTCGATTTTTAAATCTTTTCCCTTGTAAACCCCGACTGTTAAATCTACTTTATCAGACCTTTTATCTTTCCTAAACCGGGCCGCTAGCCCAAAAATCGGGTCGGGTGGAACCGGTTTGACCTTTTCAAATAAACTCATACATATCTCCTGTTTTTATGCACTATATAAGGAGATTGAAAAAAACTCCCGAAGAATTTATACTGAGCTGCTTTGAGGGGCGTTAGCTCAGTTGGTAGAGCGCAACAATGGCATTGTTGAGGCCAACGGTTCGACTCCGTTACGCTCCATTAAAATTCAGTGCCCATACGCAAGGTGATGCCGTAGAAGGTAAGATCATCGGCGTAGCGGATTAGCTGGAATCGGACGCTATTTCCTGTTCCAACGTTGTTTTCGATTTCAATCGATTGGTTTAAACGCCAGTAATATTCTGCTTCATACCCGAAACGCACACTAAACTGGTACCAATCCTTGGGGCAATCCCAATGAAGCCCCATGAAAAAATCGATGCTTGGAGAAAAGAGGTGGGTGTCCCCCTTAAGGCTCACCTGGCTTTCGGTATGCTTCACCTCAAAATCGCCATATTGGAGCGCCACACTCACATCGGTAAGGAGACTCAGCCCACCAAAAAGATACCACTTGGCATTAAATCCTGCTCTAGGGCCTAGTCCGCGAAACCGACACCGATCTTTGACCTTAAGCGTGTCTGGCTCATAGGTGACCTTCTGCGTTTGATCAATCCAACTTTGCTTAAGCCCGATCGTTGTCCCTAATCCAAAAAAGCGACTTAAAAAAGAACTCTGCTTGAGCTCTAAAACTATTTTATCGTAACCAAGCTTGTAAGAAGAGAGCGCTTTTTGGCTAGAGACTATCATCCCCCCTTTTAAGTTAATGAGAAGAGAAGGGGGAATCACACCTCGCCCCTCGGTATCTTGACTCCCATAATGGGTGTAGGTTCCGACAATTTCCCAACTCACGATCGGAATGCGGATGCTCGCCCCCACTCGATATCCAAAGTCCCAATCAAAGCTTTGGGTTGCCCCCCTTCCCTTTTGATTGATCAAACTATAGACATAGTCGGTTCCCCCTACCTTTGCATGCCAGTAAAGGACCCCACCAAAAAACTCAGCACCCGCCGCACCCCTTGTAAAGCCAGTTGGTGCAAAGCGAGCGCCGTAACCTGCATCGGCTGTTTGCTCTCCCACTTGCCCCATCTGCTCTTCTAAGGTAGCGATCCGCTCCTCTATTTCAGCGCCAAACAGGGGAAACGTTAAAAAAATAAAACAAAGTTGCCATTTCATAGGGGCAGGTTAACAAAGTGGGAGGATTAATATCCACCGTAAGTGTGGGAGTAGTTGGTAATTGTCTGCTTTGAAAAGTAGGGAGGGGTGAATCCCTCATACAGAACAACGGTAAACATCCCAGCCCAGAGATGGTAGGAGATGTGACAGTGCATCGCCCAAATTCCTGGATTGTTTGCATCAAACGCGACCTTTACCTTCTGCGCCGGCATGACGAGAATCGTATCACGCATCGCTCCTGGGAAACTTTCTCCATCTATCTCAACAACTTGGAAGACGTGGCCGTGGAGATGCATCGGATGAGACATCTCACTTTCGTTGATAAACTCAAGCTCAACCCTCTCTCCCTCTTTGACATATAGAGGAGCGTCATTCGGCCATACGTGCTCATTGATTCCCCAAACGTAGTATTTCATGTTCCCGTTGAGGGTTGCCTTTAGGGTGCGGTCTACCTTCCTTTTTTCAAGAGGATCTTTTGCACGAAGTTTTTTTTCAATCTCGTTGGTGATCGCCCCTGCCTTTTGGTTAGAGTGGGAGGTGATTGGGGAAACCGTTTCCCCTTTGGTTTTTAGGATCGCCCCTGTCCGCATATTGGTCCCCTGGCACTGAGCCAAAATGGGGAAAACGCCCCCCTTTTTAGGTATTGTCACAAGGACATCGACCCGTTGGGCCGTCGCAATAGGAAAGTCATTATAGGCGATAGGAACAACAGGACTTCCATCAACCGCAATAATCTCCCCCTTAAGGTCTCCTAGAGAAATGTGAAACCCACTGGAAACCGATCCGTTAATGAGACGGAGGCACACTTTTTCTCTTGGCTTTACAAGGTAGATATCGGGACTTTCTAAGGTTTTTCCGTTTGTGAGAAAGGCATCAAAGTCAACATCGTTAAGGTCTTGATCTCCATCCATTTTTTGCGCAACCATAAAAGGGGGAAGCCAATCCTTTCCCTTGGCTTTTCGAGCTTCCATCAAGTTTTTTCGAAGGCCTAGCCAAACCTCTTCAATACTTTTGAATGTAAATCCTTCAAAAAAGAGGACGATACTTCGGTATTTTTCCCCCTCCTCTGGAAGTAAAATCAGTGGCGCCGACATCAATTTCTGCTCTTGAAGGCCAAAGTGGGTGTGGGTCCAAAAGGTTCCCGCTTGCTCCACGGTAAAATTATAGGGATAGCTCTTTCCAGGAGGAATTGGGGGCTGAGTGACATAAGAGACTCCATCTTCCAAAACAGGTAAAATCAGCCCATGCCAATGGAGACTCGTTGGAACTGAGGTGTGATTCTCAACGACGAGGTTAAAGCATTTTCCTTCCGTTTTATAAATGATTTCAGAGCCATCACTCTCTACTATCTTAAAAATCTTAGACGACTTTCCATTCACAACGATTTCGGTTTCAACAATTTTTAACCGAGTGGCATCAGGTGTGACCCCTTTACAGACGCCATAGGTTCCTGTAGGCATTGCCATAAGTTTGATAGCAATAGAAAAAAAAAGCACCAATTTCTTCATATACAGTTGACTTACCCCACCACCTCATTTATCTGAAACAGAAAAGGAACAGTGAACATGGAATTTCTAGATCTTTACTCGAAAAATGTCTTTCGCGCCGATTACCTAGAATTTCTTTGTAAAGCCAACAAAATCGATGTAAAAACAATCGTAGAAATTGGGACTTGGAACGGGAGAAATGCAAACCGTCTCCGCAAGCTATTCCCCAAAGTGCAGATGTATCTCATCGACCCTTGGGATGCTAATCCAAGCTATTTAAGCGGAAACCCTATCAGTACCGACCCCAAAGAGTTTGAAACGGCCTTCCTTGTGACTTGCAAGTTTTTTGAAAGCGATCCCCATACCACTATACTAAGAAAAACGTCGATGGAAGCTCTCTCTCTTGTTCCTGATGGAGCCGATATTGTCTTTATTGATGGGGATCATAGCTACTCCCATGTTAAAGCCGATATTTTGGCTTGGAAAGATAAAGTGCGCCCTGGAGGACTTCTCTCGGGTCATGACTACTCCTACCGCCATCCAGGGGTGATCGAAGCTGTTAATGAGTGTCTAAAAGGGCGTTTTATTGTAGGGAGAGACTCTGTTTGGGCAACGATTATATGATGTACTTGGCGTAGTAGGTCGCCCCAAGAAGGGCAGTTTGATCATTTAAGACAACATAAACAGGGATCTGCTCGAGAAGTTTTGATAAACGCCCCTTTTCAGTAAACGACCTCATAAAGTCCCCCTTTTTAAGAATGCTCAAGAGTTTCGGCACAATTCCCCCACCAAGGTAAACCCCACCAAGAGAAAGCATTTTAAGGGCAACATTTCCCGCTTCAGAGCCGTAGATAGAAGCAAAAAGCTCTAAAGTTTTTGTGCACGCTTTTGATGCGCCAGAAAGTCCCATTTCTGAAATCAGCCGAGGAGAATTTCCCGATCGAATTTTCTCTAAGTTTTCTTCAGTTTCCTTCTCTTTTTTCGTCTCCACAATAAACTGGTAGAGGTTGTAAAGCCCAGGACCAGAAAGAATCCTTTCATAGGAAACATGGCCAAACTTTTTTCTCAAAAAGTGGAGGAGCTGATCTTCCACCTCATTTCTAGAAGCAAAGTCACTATGTCCCCCTTCCGATGCAAAAGGGATGTGCCGCTTCCCATCATAGAAAATCCCTCCTTCACCGAGTCCTGTTCCTGCAGAAACCATCGCTTGGTTTCCCTCTCCTTCTGGATCTCCAATATTTAGGGTGTAAAGCTCATCTTTTTCGAGCATATTCAGGCCATAAGCGTTAGCCTCTAAATCGTTAATCAGAGCAACCTTTTCAATCTGGACCTCCTCCACAAGCACTTTACTGTCCACAAGCCAAGGAAGGTTGGTTGCCTGGCTTTTCCCCTTTCTGACGGGGCCTGCAATCCCAAAACACCCCTTCTTAACTTGAGCCGATTCCCCTTTTAAGAAGGTTTTAACAATGGTTTTAAGGTTGGGGTATTTTTGGCTCGGATATTTTTCATCCTTGAGCTTTACCATCTTCCCTTTTTCTTCCTCATAAAGGGCAAGGTGGGTTTTTGTGCCGCCGATGTCTCCTGCTAAATATGCCATTCCTTTTTATTACCATGTAAAGCCATCCTTCGCAAAGGAAAATTCGTGCCTCTAATCGAGAAAAGGGATATACTGGAAAATAAAAAGGTAATGCTCATGTCAGACCAAAATGATCCTGCAAAGAAAAAAGCTCTAGAACTTGCCAAAGCCCACATTGAAAAACAATTTGGGGCTGGCACCATTATGTCTCTTGGAGACCATTCGATTAACCACTCGATTAAAACGATTAAAACGGGGGCAATTTCTCTAGACCTTGCCCTTGGAATTGGAGGTGTTCCAAGAGGACGTGTCGTCGAGATTTATGGCCCAGAATCCTCTGGTAAATCGACACTCGCAACCCATATTGTTGCGAGCTGTCAAAAAGAAGGGGGCGTTGCCGCCTATATCGATGCTGAACATGCCCTGGATCCTTCTTATGCGTCAAAAATTGGTGTTAACCTGAATGACCTTATGATCTCTCAACCCGACTGTGGAGAAGATGCCCTCAACATTGCTGAGATGCTCGCCCGCTCCAACGCCGTCGACGTCGTCGTGATCGATTCTGTTGCCGCCCTTGTTCCTAGATCGGAACTCGAAGGGGAGATTGGGGATGTCCATGTGGGACTTCAGGCGCGCCTCATGTCACAAGCTCTTCGTAAACTCACCTCGACCCTATCAAAAAGTAATACCTGCGCCGTTTTCATCAACCAAATCCGTGAAAAAGTGGGTGTAATGTTTGGAAATCCCGAAACAACCTCTGGGGGACGGGCGCTCAAATTTTACTCCTCGATTCGGATGGACATCCGCCGCATTGCAAGCATCAAAGGACCTGAAAATGTCGATATCGGGAACCGGGTCAAGGTGAAAGTTGTCAAAAATAAAATGGCTCCCCCCTTTAGGATTGCTGAGTTTGATATTCTCTTTAACGAGGGGATTTCTAGAACCGGTTCTATTATTGATCTAGGTGTCGAACATAGCATTATCGATAAAAAAGGAACCTGGTATAGCTACGGAGAAAAACGACTCGGCCAAGGAAAGGAAGCCACCCGCACTGAGCTCAAAGCAAACCCCGAGCTCACTGACGAAATTGAAAAACTGATCTTAGAAAAGGTTCAAGAAAAACCTCAAGAAGAGCCCGCTTTGGCGTGATCACAAAGTAGATCTACTGTTTGTTGAAACTCGGGAGTTAACATCCCGAGTTTTTTCATTTTAGAGCTAAACACCTTTATTTCTTCATCAAACTTCTTAAAGGCTCCCTCTTTTCCAAGGAAATGGGCAATGTTTAGAGACTCTTTATCATCTTGGTTCATATCCCCGATATCGTCGGCGATCTGAAAAGCCATTCCAAAGTGGAAGGCAGCATCTCGGATTCCTTCCACCTCTCCCAAGCTCCCCCCACCAAAAACCCAACCAAAAACAAAAGCGATCTCAAAAAGGGTGACCGTTTTCTTGTAAATCACATCCAAAACAACCTCTAGACTCCGCTCTTCAGGGAACAGGTCCTTAAATTGTCCCCCTGTTGCCCCCGATATTCCCGCACACCGCGTTGCCGCATCCAAAGCGACCACACACGCTTCATTGGCGCCATTTCGAAAAGGCTCTTTTTGCCGCGACAAAACCTGAACGCTTTGAAAAATCTTTTCATATCCAGCAGAAATCAACGCATAACTAGCCAAGAGTGCCACCGTTTCCCCATACATCTTATGTAAAGCGGGTTTACATCTCCTCGTATCATCGTTATCCATGCACGGAAGATCGTCAGCAATCAGCGACGCCGTGTGAAAATATTCGACAGAAAGACACGCCTCAAAAACATCGAGCCCATGGCCTAAACCGCGCGCCACCATCATCACAATTAAAGGGCGGATCCGCTTTCCCCCATTTAGTAGAGCATACTCGCACGCATCTCTAAGCTTATTTTGATCTCCCAAGCGGAGAATGTTCCGCTCCAAAAAAGTTTCAAAAGAGGCTTTCAGCGGACGAAGAAGAGAGGTGTTAGGCTTAGTTAACCACATTCATTTTCCTTAGGTTGGATTTTTGAATTGAAGTGCAGGCTCTAGAAAGGGTGTTTTTTCGAAGCAGAACTCCAGGATTAATGACCGAGTTGCAACCGATCTGGGACCCATCGCCCAAAACCGCTCCGAACTTTTTAATCCCTGTTTCGTACCGCTCCCCATCGATCTCAACAACCACATCCTTGTGGTCAAGGCGGTAATTTGCGCAAATAACGCCCGCTCCTAGGTTTGTATTAGCCCCAAGAATGGAGTCGCCCACATAATTAAAGTGAGGGGCTTGAGCACCGTTTAAAAGAAGCGCATGCTTAATTTCCGATGCATGACCGATCACGCACCGCTCCCCCGTTAAAACAAAAGGGCGCACATAGGCGCCATGTCTGACTTGAGAGTCTTTGCCGATAAAGCAAGGTCCTTCAATATAAGCTCCCGGCTCAACAACCGTTCTCTCTTCAATAGAAATGAGCTCTGGATGAACCAGAGTAACCGAGCTAGGAATGTCACACTCAATCTTTCCCAACTTGAGCGAACGAAGGTAGTCCTTAAGATGCTTTAAGCTTTCCCAAATGGGCTGATCTAAAATGAAAAGTTCTTTATGAGGAAAAGCAGAGAGGTCAAAAAAACAATCTGGCGTTAGCATGTCCATTCCATATGACTAGATGAAAAGAAAAAGATACTCTATTTAGATATTATTCTTCATCTTCTTCCGCTGTGGATTTGTCTATAACCCTTGTTTTTCATAGACAATACCGATTGTTCATAGTGTGTCAAAAAACTGATCATCCTGTCGAATCTTTGAAGAAAACTCCCTTATCAACAAGTTTTCGTCAGTCTATCGACACCCTATAAACAACATTTTCAACATCTGGGTGAGAGGATTCGAACCTCCGACCCCTTGCACCCCATGCAAGTGCGCTGGCCAAGCTGCGCTACACCCAGACAAGGTTCCAAATGGTAACAGAAAAAGCCCTTTCTTGGCAATACACCAGCTTACTGGGAAGAAGAAGATGCGGCTTGGTGTGGTTCATTTGATGGCTGATTAAGCGCTAGCATCTCTCTGATTTGATTGGCGATGGTGTTGTATTCGTCCCAACGGAGGATAAGACTGGTGTCATGGGGGCGATTTTCCCCCATAAGGATGTGGGGGTTGTTTCCAATAAACCACGCCACATCACATGTCAATTTACTCCATTCCAACTTTTTGAAGGTTGGATCCACCGATACAACATCGACTCTTTTTAAGAGATATTTAACAACCTTTGGATATCCACCGTAAATTGCTTGAATGATAGGAGAAGCTATCATTCCCTTGGGGAAAGGAGAAAACCAACCCGCTCGATTTATCCACTCTTCCCCAACTTTCTCACTCAAATTTTTCACCCACTTCTTTTTTCCATGAAGTGCCGCATAACAAAGATTGGTAAGAAGCCAAGAATTCCAATCTTCATCGGAAGCTTCCGCGGGACGAGTTTTGGTTTCTGGTGGGATTGGGTCTGTATTTTTTAAATGATTTATGTGTTCAATGGTGTCTTTATAAATATAAAGGTGTCTGGTAAGGTTTTCAGGTAAAAGTTTTTCAAATAGAGGTATAAGATAGTCGGGGCTAGTGTAACAATAGTCATTACTGCCTACATGCGTTCTTTCTAATTTAGCTTCTGGTATTATACTGATACTCTTTCCTGTCTCAGGATCGTATTTTGAGTGTGCACCCTCCCGGCTGAGTTTCCAGGCGTTAAAGGCTTTGGATAAAATGTGGTAGTAATACCTTTCTACGCAGTCCATTTCTACCCCATCTTTTTCGCCATCATAACCAGCGGTGGCGAAATCAACGATGGGAAGCTTAAATTTTCTTTCCTCATCGGAAAGCCATTTTTCGTGAGCCTCACTCTTACGAGCCTGGGATTTAGAGTAAAGATTTTCATGAAATAGAATTTTGTAAGTGATAGTTAAGATTTGAGCAACTGTGTTGTAGTCATACCCATTCACAACTAACCACCTAAAATTGGCCGCATCAACGCTATAGTGGTTATAAAAGGTACACAAAAGTAGTTTTTTAGCAAAACCTTCAGTACCTTCTGGTAGTTTAGATTTTGTAGAGGCCATTAGAGCTAAGATAGCTAGTGGGGGGGGGTCACCAAACTTTATAGATACTCTTTGTTCCTCGATTGTTTGGGGATTTAGCTTTTCAGTAAGACCAGTAATTTTTAAAGACATTTTTACCCTCTTTTGTAACTCCAGTAGAAATTGTACGATGTATTTAGTATAAAAAGCAAGGTTTTATAGCTGATGGAATCGTTGCTATAAAATTTTTTTCGTGGTACCCTTTTCTCATGGTTATGATGTTAGAAAAAAGTTGGCACAAGGCCCTCGAGGATGAGATAAAAAAGCCTTATGTCCTCGAATTAAAACATTTTTTAGAAGGAGAAAAGGGGCGGGGTGCCACGATTTTTCCTCCTGAAGAGAATGTCCTTAATGCCTTTCGGCAAACCCCTTATGATAAGGTAAAGGTTGTTTTGATGGGACAAGATCCCTATCATGGCCCGGGTCAGGCTCATGGCCTTTGTTTTAGTGTCCAAAAAGGGGTTCCGACACCACCATCGTTGAAAAACATTTATAAAGAGATGGAGACTGATTTAGGAATTCCGCCAACCAACCATGGCTGCTTGATCAACTGGGCTAAGCAAGGAGTATTGATGCTCAATGCGACGCTCACTGTGCAGCGGGGAGAGCCGAAATCTCACTATGGCAAGGGGTGGGAAATATTTACCGACAGTGTAGTACGAGTCCTCTGCCAAAGAGAGGATCCCCTAGTATTCATCCTTTGGGGACGATCTGCTAAGGATAAGTGTGAAAATATCTTGAACACGATGAGTCATCCCCACGCAATTTTGACATCTGCTCATCCCTCCCCCTATTCTGCTCCAAACTTTTTTGGGTGTCGCCACTTTTCAAAAACCAATGCTCTTTTGGAAAAGTGGGGAAAAGAGCCGATCAATTGGTCAGTCGATGGATAAGGAAGCGGTTAAACAAAAAAGCTCTCTCTTCTCGATCTTTTTCACTTTTGCCGTCGATAATTTAGGCGCAACGATCATCTTTCCGATTTTTGCTCCCCTTTTTTTAGACCCTTCAAAGGGGTTAATAGGAAGCGATGTTTCTCTCACCTATAAGACAACGATGCTGGGCATTTTCCTTGGAATTTTTCCTTTTATGCAGTTTATCTTTGCTCCAATTATGGGGGAGTATGCTGACCATTGCGGAAGGAAAAAAGCCCTTTTTCTGACCACCTTTTTAACATTTGTGGGATATGGCTTAAGTGCCTTTGGGATCCATTACCATTCGATGATAGGGATTTTTATTGGACGGATGGTGATGGGAGTGGGAGCAGGTAATCTTTCGATTTGCCTCTCTTCTCTTTCCGATCTTAGTCCCAGCCCGAAAAAGAAAACCCGTTACTATAGTTATGGGTCGGCCGTTGCTGGCTTGACATTCATCTTAGGCCCTTTTGTGGGAGGAAAACTTTCAGATCCTTCTGTTTCTCCTATTTTTAACTCTGCCTTTCCAATGTTTATAGGAGCGATTTTAGGCCTGATCAACGTTCTTTTTATTGTCTTTGGTTTTGGCGAAACCTTAGAAAATCCCTCCAAAGAACGTTTCGACTTTATCAAGGGGATTCACAATATTCAGATTGCTGTAAAAACAGAGGCGATCCGTCGTCTTTATCTCATCTACTTTTTTTATCTTTTTTCTTGGAACATCGTCTTTCTTTTTGTCCCCGCTTTTGTTGTCGAAAACTTTCACCTAACCAACTCTCAGATCGGGGATGTTTGCGCTCTTCTCGGAATTTGTTGGATCTTTGGCACGGGAGTTCTTCATCGCCTTTTCTATAAAGCGATCGGTGCTAAGTCGATCCTCTTGAGCTCTTTTGCCTTATTTTCTTTGCTGGTGGTTTTCATCCCTTATCCGACCTACTTGCGAGGTTTTTTATTCATCTTGGGGGGGTGCACGATTATCTCTGGGTTGATCTGGCCTTTGTGTACCAGCGCGATTTCTAATGCTGCCCCTAAAGACATTCAGGGAAAGGTTTTAGGCTTAAGCCAGTCCATGCTTTCCATTACGATGATGCTTGCTTCTCTTATCGGAGGGTTTTTTCTCCACGCTCACTCTCTGATCCCTTTTGTCTTTTCAAGCCTCTCCTCTCTTGCCGCTGCAACGATCCTTCTTAGGGCTAAAGTCGAGTGAGTAAAGCAGCTTTTTTTTCTTCGATATAGGCCGCCTCATCCCAAAATGGGACCACTTCGTGATTGAGAGTTTTTTTAAGGGTGCGGGAAGCTTGGAAGTGGATAATGATCGCATCTTCTAACGTTTTTTCATCTTCGATTTTGTTAAAAACTTGGTAGTAGCGGCCATCTAACGGATAGATTTTTGCTTGGGAACTTAAAAGAACATTCCGAAGAGAGATTTGATCCCATAGATGGGGATCTTTTTTAAAGAGGCGCTCGGTCTCCTCATCCCACCGTTTTAAGATCTCTATGGCAGCGGGGGTGTGGTTAAAAAAGAGGGTGCCGGAGATCATTTTGGAGGGGTGATCATCAGGAAGCTCGTTAACAATACGAAGAGCGACGTCGACGTCCAAACCTTCAAATAGGGTGGGTCTTTGGAAAACAATCGCATCGGCGTCGAGCCAGAGAATAGGACCTTGTAAATCCAGCAATTTTTTCAGGATGTACTTGGGTTTAAAGCAGCAGTTTTTTTCCCAGGTGCCAAAGTTAGGAATGGGGTCTATCGAATAAGGAAGGTCATGCTTTTCGCAGGAGGTCATGAGCCCTTCAATCTCTTTTTCGTACCCCGTATTGGGGGTGTAAAACGAGATGATTGTGGGAGTCATTTTCGAAGAAGAGAGTGGAGTTTTCCTAAGAGCTTTTCGATCTCTGCCCTTTCTCCTACCTTGGGGTCAAACTGGTCATCTTCCATCGACTTGATGGCTCGCTTAAGGGTGTCGACCACATTTTTTGCTTTGCTGTGGAACCGCCTATCTTTTTGTGGAATAGGAAAGGTGGTGCGGAGTTTTTCAAGGAGCTCTGCTTTCGACTCTCCTTGGTATTCCTCGACAAAGGCCTCTTTTTTTTCTTGAGGGGCAGTGCGGCTTGAAAGGCTATAAATCGCTTGGCGGGGCATCTCGTTGACAATCCCTTTTAGCTTTGAAGGAAGAGCATTGTAAAGCTCATAATACTGCATAAAATTGTAGGGGGTTTGCCGGTTTCCATAGGTTTGGAGAAGCCAGCTGCTAAACGCTCCATCTTTATAGTCTTTCAAGATTTTTTGCGCTTTTTTGATCCGCTCTCCGTGCAGAATAACCGCTTGGTTGCTGATCGATTTGACTTCGGAGGTGATGTCGGAAAGGAATTTGAAGTCAGAGGTAAGGTTCCGATCTTTTGTCTGGTATTTTTCTAGGAGGATTTTTAGCTCTTTTTTTTCTTGCTCACTCATGGGGCTGACTTGAAACGCTCCCGCAAAGGGGTTCCGTTCCACAAGCTCACCCATTTTTTCTTTTTTCGGTTGGCTTTTAAAGCGGCCAATTAAGAGTGAGTTAAACTTAGACATGGTGACTCCAGTTTTTTTAATAGTTCTTGGGTAAGCTCTCTAAAGTCTTCGGCAGCGCGCGACTTGGGACGGGTCTCAAATACAGGTTTCCCATGGATCGAAGCTTCAGAGACGGCAATATCTCTTCTAATTTTTGTCTTTAACACTTTTTCTGGAAAAGTGTCTTCAATCACTTCCAAAAATTCTTGATTGTTTTTTCCTCGGGCGTTCCAAAAGGAGAGGACAACACCGAGAAGCTCAAAGGGATGCCTTTCTGAAATGTAATGCATAAAGTAAGAAAGGCGTTGGAGCCCTTTGATGCTATAAAACTCAGGGGTTGCGCAGACAAGCCCATAATCACAAGCGATCAAAGAAGATTCGGTGAGCCAGCAAAGAGAGGGGGGGGTGTCGATAAGGGCAACGTCATAATTAAGGGGAGCGAGAATTTTCTTAAGCTTTTCGTGAGAGTAGCGGTCTGTTGCTAAACTTCCTGTTGACTCGACCCGCTCTAACCAGGTGTCTGCAGGGATGAGGTCGATCGAGGGATGGTCGGTATGGACAATCACTTCCTGCGCTGTTTTGGTGTCTTGGAGGACAGCGGCTAAGCTGTCGTGGTTGTCAGGATCGAGACCGAGCCCTGCAGTCAAGTTTGCCTGGGCATCAAAGTCAACCATAAGGACCCGCTTATTATGGAAACGGGCAAGGGCAGCTCCCAGGTTTAAGGAGATTGAAGTTTTTGCCGTTCCCCCCTTAAAGCTACAGACCGATATTGTTTTCATCATCACTCTTTGTGGTAAGGAGATGTCAGTTTTCGTTCCTTATATTCGATTGCGCAATTTTTTAGGAAATCATCAATGATGACCTCTCCATGCACGACATTATCGCGGGTTCTTAAAGAGATCGTTTTATTTTCTACCTCTTTGTCCCCGACAGTAAGCATGTAATTTACCTTAAGGAGTTGCGCACTCCGTACTTTTTTCCCAACAGAGTCGGGAGCATCATCGCAGTCACATGTAAAGCCAGCTTCTTGGATCTTTTTCATCACCTCTAAGGCGTAAGGGACATGTTTGTCGGCAACCGGAATAAGGCGGATAGGGAGGGGGCTCATCCAAAAAGGAAATTTTCCTGCAAAATGTTCGATTAAAATGCCGAGAAATCGCTCGATCGATCCAAAAATGGCCCGGTGGATCATGATGGGACGTTTCAACGCGCCATCGCTGTCCTTATATTCGAGCTCAAACTTTTCTGGAAGAGACATATCGAGCTGAATGGTTCCACATTGCCACCGCCTTCCGAGGGCATCATGAACATGGAGGTCGATCTTTGGTCCATAGAAGGCGCCATCCCCTTCATTGATTTTGTAGGGCTCACCCCACTCATCAAGGGCTTCTTTAAGTCCTGCTGTTGTCACTTTCCAATCTTCGTCGGTTCCAATCGATTTTTTGGGGCGGGTAGAGAGCTCAAAAGTATATTCTAGGCCAAAGGTTTGATAGATCTCTTTGACCAAATCAAGAACGCCTAGGATCTCATCTTTGATCTGCACGGGCTGCATGAAGAGGTGGGCATCATCTTGATGGAAGCTCTGGACACGGAAAAGACCGTTGAGGGCCCCTGAAGGTTCTTTTCGGTGGACATGGCCAAATTCGGCGATTCTTAAAGGAAACTCCCGGTAACTATGGGACCGTCCCTTATAGTAAAGCATACACCCTGGACAGTTCATTGGCTTTACAGCATAGGCCCGCTCTCCATCGATTTCAACGGTGAACATGTTTTCCCGGTAGTGATCCCAGTGGCCCGATAATTCCCAAAGCTCTTTTGTCATGAGCTGAGGGGTCTTGATGATTTGATACCTTTCCCTTAGGTGAAGCTCTTTCCAATAGTCGACGAGGTGATCCCAAACGGCCATTCCTCTGGGATGGAAAAAAGGCATCGCTGGCGCCTCTTCTTTAAAGGAAAAGAGGTCAAGTTTTGCCCCTAAAACCCGGTGATCCCGTTTTTTTGCTTCTTCAAGGAGATAGAGGTGGGCTTTTAATAGCTCTCGATTGGGAAAAGAGATACCGTAAATCCGGGTGAGCATGGCATTTTCGGAGTTCCCGCGCCAATAAGCGCCCGATGTTTTAAGGAGTTTAAATGCTTTGATTTTCCCTAGGTTAGGGAGGTGGGGACCGCGGCAAAGATCGAAAAATTCTCCTTGGCGGTAGGCGGTAATCGCCCCCTGGTCATCAAATCCGTCAATCAGCTCTTTTTTGTAAGGGTTATTTCCAAACTCTTTGAGGGCATCTTTTTTCCCATCAAAAAAGTGTCTCTCTGGCTTAAAATTTTCGCTGAGGATTTTTTTGATCTCTTTTTCAATTTTTGGAAAGTCAGCTTCTGAAATATCGAGGTTGTCAAAATCGTAATAGAAACCATTTTCGATGGGAGGGCCAATGGTAGGCTTGGCCTCTGGCCAGAGTCTGAGAATCGCTTGAGCCAAAACGTGGGCAGAGGTGTGCCAAAAAACTTCTTTTCCCTCTGGAGCATCAAAGTCAAGGAGTTTGACATCATCTCCATCGCTTAGAGCGGTATCTAAATCGTAGACTTCCCCATTGATGCTTATTGCTAAAGCCTGGTGAGGCTCTCGCAGATTTTTTTGTTCGGCTAACTCTCTTCCAGAACTTCCCGCGGGAAGTTCAAGCTTCTCACTTTCACACTTCACTTTGATCAGCATTTTTTTGTTTCCTTGGCTCCAGTGTACTAGAGATTGTAAAAAAGGGGAAGGAATTGGTAAAAATAGGGTTAATATGTCTCACCATCTCAAAATAGCTCGGATCTTAGCTCGTTCGATTGCCGCCGGTGAGGAAGTCGCTTTTTCTCCCCAGTCGATTTGGGATGAATACCGCCTCCATGCCCTCTATTATTTAGAGACAAAAGAGGCAAAGACCCTTCTCAAACGATTTAGACTTCCGGCGGCGAGCCCCTATGTTGAAACCTTGATTCGAAAAAGTATAGGACTTTCCGAAAAGGAAAAAATTGAAGACAGCCACCTTCAAGAAAGTGTGATTTCTGCTCTCCTTTGCCCTTTAAGGCAGGTTGTTGGCTCTTGTTTTGCAACAGCGCCTGCAATCTTTATTCAGCAAAAGCAACCAGAGCGCCTCCTCCTCGACCTTTATGATCTGATGATGCTTGGGAAGCTAAAGAGGACTTTTGCAGGAGAAGAGTTTATCGTTCCCCTCAGCCCTAAGTGGGGGGGGAGGGCGTCCGACCACCCCCTTTTGAGGGCATGGGAATATACCCTTGCCTCTTTTTCTGACTACAAAACCACGTTCAGTAAATGGAATCTATTTGAGGCGCTTGGCCTCGACCCAAAGAAAAAAGGGGGGATCGGCCACCTCATTTACACCGCTTTACAGGAAAAACTTGAAGAGGCGAACAAGGAAGTGGATAAACTTCACGAAGAATATGTCCGGGCCGTTGATGAAGCGCGGGTGGCGCAAGCCCTTCTCAGGCAAGCGGATTCCCCCGAGCGCATTCGCCTCCGGAAGGGGGAGCTGCAGGTTCGCTCCCACCATGCCAATATTTGTAAAGAGATGCGCGATGAAGCCCACCAAAAAGGGGGGTATATTGCAAACTTTTTCCCCTTCCTTATCGAACAGTATACCGAGAAATTTCAGGAATATTTCCTTGAAGTTTTTGACGCCGATACAGAAGAGGTTTGTGAAACCCTTTATGAAGATAGTCCTGCCGGTTTTCGTCTCTGTTACAAGCATGGAAGGAGTGACCCTTCCACCTGGACCTTGATCCATAACAAGGAGGAATTCATCGACGCGCTTCGTCAATTTTTTCTTGCGGTTGAACCTCAGATTATCGCCGTTTCCGATTGGGACGAAGACGAAATCACCTCCCTCACCACCTCTATTGTCCACTTTATCGAAACCAAAGAATTTCTTTCGTTTGCCCTTAAAAAGAAAAATCCCTGGAGTTATACCTCAGGAGGGAGTTTGCACACCCTGCTGAGGGGATACTACTGCATTGAAGGGGAGATCGCAGAGGAAAAAAGGGCGATAAAAAACCCCACCGATCTTTTAATTTTCCTTCTCGATCTTCTCAAGTCGCTCCCCTACACCGTCACCAAGCCTTTTGAGATCGATCCGTTGGCAAGTCTTCTTATGTATTCCCCGACCCATGCCTTTCTTCTCAAGCCGGGGCAACCCCTCTTTAAGGAAGGTTGGCTTGACAAGGGATTTACCTATACCTGGGTTCGTGACAACGTTGTAAATCCTGGAAGAGCCTACGTTGTAAATCCGGATTTACATCCCCCCGACCCCCTCATCTTTGCCGATACGAACTGGGCTGATTATCTCTTTGTTTTTGCTGTAAACCCAGAGAGTTTAGAGCTTGATCTTTACCGGGTGAGTACCGATGGGACCCGCGCCCTTCCGATGAATGAGTGGCGTCCCTACTTGGATGGCTCCTCTTCAGAGCCTTGGGGAGTATTGACCCGTCCGAGCGATCTTGCCAATGGAGCGCTTGCCGACCTTGCCTTGAAACTCAAGAAAGTTTAAAGTTTGATGGATGAAGTTTTGGATTTTCCTGTTACTTACACCCGCTCTTTTTGCCCTTTACAACGGCAATCCCTCTTTGCCCAACATGCCCGAAGAGGGAATCTGGGCATCGAATGATACATGGTGGGGGATCAAGCTCGGGTACGAGTGGGACCAAGTTTTTGATAAAAAGGTGAAGGTGGTGGGGCGCCGCTCGAGTGTGCGGGAGCGTTTTGACACTTATGAGAGTCTCAAAAATCAGGGAACTTTCACCTTTAATGCGAGTGATCGATTTGAGCTTTATGGAAAGCTAGGGGTGATGAAGCTCAACCTAGCACAGCGCCCAACAGATGCAGTTTTAATGGAGTACCAGACTGATAGTGAGCTTTTGTGGAGTATTGGTGGGAGGATCGTATTAGTTTATTGGGATGAGATGGTGATGGGATTCAATGCCCTTTATTCAGGATCTTTTATGCGGGTGGCTCAGATTTTTGAAAATGGGGGAAGCAGACGCACTTCTGGGGCCCGTTTTAAATATGCCGAGTGGCAGTTGGGGATTAGTTTTTCTAGAGAAATCGGTATTTTGCTTCCTTATATTGGTCTTGCGTATGCATCGATGCACTCGGACCTCTACAACGTCCCAGACGACCCCAACTTTTCCTTTCAGGTTGCCGATGAAGAGATTAAAACGCGACAACCTTTTCTCCTCCTCTTAGGAGTTGGACTTACAAAGGTTCGGGGGGTAAGCCTCAATCTAGAATCCCGCCTGATTGGAGAGAGAGCGATCACCCTAAATGGGAACGTTCGTTTTTAGAGGTTGCGAAAACCCTAAAATTTTTCTATGATCGACCTTATGAAGAAATGGCTCTTTCTCCTCCTCTTTTCCCCTTCCCTTTTTGCCCTCTATATGGGAAACCCTGCTGCCCCGGCGATCATTGAAGAGGGATTTTTCTTTTGTAAGGAAAATTGGCTTGCCGTTAAGGCGGGCTACCAGCGGGATTGGGTATTTGATCGGGATATGAAGGCGGTTTCCAAAATCTCAGGGCGGATGGATGATTTTGAATACCTTGCCGATCAAGGGGTCCTTACCTTCAATATCATTGACCGGATTGAGCTCTATGGATCGGCGGGGGCTGCTACCTTTTGCGCTTCGAACCGTCCGACAAGTGGGGTGCGCAATGAGTACCAGACCCACGACCAATTTATCTGGGGAATAGGCTTAAGGGGAAATTTCTATGACTGGAAGGGACTTTCCTTTGGGATCGATGGTTCTTACACACGCGCTCAGCCCACCATCCGATGGCTCACTGCCAATGGAGCCCCTGTAAACCCAAGAGGTGGATCAAAACTTGTCTTTCAAGAATGGCAGATTGGTCTGGGAGCCGCCTATCAAATTGATATTTTTATCCCCTACCTGGGGGTTAAGTATTCCAATGCCTATGGCAGATTTAAGAACCTTCCTTCCGGGTTTCTCCCTAATGGAACCCACTTCAAAACCAAAAACCGACGGAAATTCGGAATGGTCTTAGGAGCAACCCTTTCGAATGGGAATCGCTTTGCGGCAACCGTCGAAGCGCGGCTCATCGATGAACAAGCTATCACTTTGGCCGCCGAAATAAAGTTTTAGACTAGATAGAAAACTCCTTTTCGTGTAGAATCGTCTCTTATCTCTAACTATGATGACGATCTACATGAACCGTTTTGCATTTCTACTCGCATTAGTCACGACAACTCTTTTTGCCATCGATGATGGAAGTCCTGGCCTGGAGCAGAGAGATATTGAAGCCCTCCGCGACTGGATTAATACGAAGCGGCAAGTGACAGTGAAAGAGCGAGGGGGAAATCTTTCGATTAGTGGAGAAGTGCGCGCCGAGCTCCAGTCAACCAATGAAAAGAAGAATGGAATTAAGCAAAGAGGGAGTGGGGGTGCTGTTCCTTTCACTGCAGTGAGAGCGTGGGATGTTGAAGTCAATATCATGCTTGACTACCGGACCGATCGGACCTGGGCAACGATCAAGCTTGAATTTGACAATAACGCAGGAACAGCGACGGGAACCTTCGGGAGAATTTCACTCGAAAGGGCTTTTTTAGGGGGACGCATTGTCAACGCCGATACCTACACGATGGATCTAGAAATCGGTCGCCGTAACTTTGGCTACACCTTCGACTCCAAAATTGAGTTTGGTTCCTTTATGGATGGCATCGTCTATAAGTATGACCAAGCTTTTGATGCCGCTGGTGATTTTTACTTTCATGGGGGTCCCTTTCTCATTAACGAAAATATCGATCAGTATGGCTATGTCGGAGAGTTGGGCCTATTAAACGTGGGAAGAACTGGGCTTTACACCAAACTTTCAGCGATTTATTGGGACACCAAGAATGTTAATAATAGGGCGCAGCAAAATGCCTTCCGTTTCCTTCCCCTTCAGTGGATTTGGGGATATAAGTTTGTTCCCAAGCCTCTCGATAAAATTGTCACCCTCTACTCTGCAGCTCTCTATAACCCCCGTGCTCATGGAACTGTTGTTTCTAATGGAAAGCGGAAAGCATGGGCTTGGTATGCAGGCTTTTCTATCGGAGAGCTTCGCAAGCAGTGGGACTGGTCATTTGACCTTAACTACCAATGGGTGCAGCTTCAGGCTATTCCTGACTTTGATGGAAGTGGCATTGGACGGGGAAACTCTGCAAGGTTTGGTCTCTATACCCGCTTTGAAAAAGGAATAGGGAGAGCTCTTGTCGCTGGTGAAGGGGTTGGAGCGGGTAACTATAAAGGGATCGCTGCAGAGCTTCTTTATCTTTTAACAAACAACATTACCATCTACCAAGCGTGGCGGCAATCGGTTAACCAAGACCCTAGTATTAAGCCCACCTTCTCGTACAAACAATACGAATTCGAAATCATCTATGGTTTTTAAACGAAAAGCTGATTTTTGCCCGTTTAAAGTGCTTCCGGTCGATCTGCTCTTTGCGGGAAATCTTTTCAATATGAACAAAAACTAAATCAAAATCTTTGATTTTTTTCAGCTCGCGAATGAGCTTTGCAGACGATTTTTCCTCCAAGAATTCTGGATAGGGGAAAAGAAGACAGGGAATCTGATGTTTCCTTTTGTTCACCTTCTTCAAAAAGGTCTTTAGTGCGGTCTCTCTAAGGTCTTTCACATAGATAAAATCAACTGCAGAAAAGAATTTTAAAAATGAGTCGATGTACCGCTTTTTGGTTCGAGGAATATAAAAGTGAAGCTCGGGATTAAAGGCGGCGAGAAGAGAGATATGAATCCCCTTAATCCTTTCCCAAAGGAGGACAACAGGCTTTTCTCCCCCGAGTGGAGAGTTGTTAATCTCTACCTTGTAAAGCGGCTTTACAAAGATCCGTGCCAGATAGTTAAAGAAGTAGCCCGAAAGGCGGGAGGTAACAGCCAAAACAAAGATAAAAATAATTCCAGCCGTGATCATAAATCCTTGTGCAGCCGATAGGTCCGCTCCCTCACTAAAGATAAAAAGCAAAATAGGCGCGATTAAAACGCCACAAAAGCTTAAAAAATTGGTAGCTGCAATGATTTGCCCACGCCGGATTTCAGGGGCATACCTTTGGATGAATGAATCGAAAGGAACAATATAAAGCCCGCCAAAAAGGCCTAATCCAAAGAGAGCACCAAAGATAAAGAGGGGAAATTGATAAAGAACCCCGAGTAAGAAGATAAGGACAGACAAAAGGAGTCCTGCGATGCATGACATTCCCACCTCGGTCCTTTGATGGCTAATCTTTCCCGCAAGCAGAGCGCCGCACGCGATTCCCACAGCGGTCACCAAGAACAAATATCCTCCAGCGATTTCTGTATATCCCATCGACTGGACGGCATAAGGGATGATATTGAGTTGGAAATAGGCTCCAATGAATAAAAAAGAGGCGGAACCAAAAATGGCTGCAAGTAAGTAGGGGGTGCGAGAGGCATATCTTAGATTTCTGTAGATCTCATAAATAAAGAAGGGATTGACCCTCTTTCTTGAATGTTTTGGAGTGGTTTTAGGGATGAAAACCGAAGCGATAAAACCGAAAATGGCGATGAGGGTTCCAACCCCCGCCGTCAGAGGGAAGTTTTTGTCTGTAATCTGTGTTAAAAAAGAAGCTAAAAACGTTCCGACAATAATTCCAAAGTAGGTGAAAGAAGTGATCAGGCCGTTGGCTTTAGGAATCTGCCCCTCTTTAACAAGTTCGGGGATGATACTATATTTTGGGGGGCCAAAAAAGGCACTCTGCATAGAGAGGAGAAAGAGGAGGGAGTAGCTTGCCCAATCACTTTTAAAGCTAAAAGCGACGATCCCAAGGGCCATGATGATCATCTCAGTAAATTTGAGCAAAATGATCATCCTCTGCTTGCTAAACCGGTCGGCAAGGACCCCTGCTCCAGAAGAGAAGAGCAAGAAAGGAAGGACATAAACAATACCGACCCACGTTAAAATGATCGGAGAGGCTTCAATTCCTTTAAGGTCGATAAACAAGAAGACGATTAGGTACTTGAAAAAATTGTCATTGATCACCCCCAAAAACTGAGCAATATTTAGAAAGTGAATCGAGTGACGCTCGAAAAAAGATTCTCGTTTTAGAAAACCAAACCGTTCTAAAACATTTTCAATGGTTTGGAAAAACCCCTGTTTTTCCTTCTTCTTAAATAAAGCCATACCCTTTACTATAGCGCGATAGGAACGAAAAAGAAAGTGCTATGCTCGAAAAGCCCCTCGTTTACCTCAGTAATTCAATAGAGACGTTAACAGATCTCCTTCGAGAAAAGCTTTTTTCCCATGGAGAAAAGCCTTTTGCAAAAAAACTTGTTTTCCTCCCTTCTGCAAGTTTGAAAAACCCGTTGATGACCCGTTTTGTTTCTGATGTAGATGTGGTGATGGGAATCGATTTTTTGGAATTGGGATCAGGAATCCAAACGCTTTACAAATGGGTTTCGGGGAAAAACCTCCTTTTTCCCCCACTCGATCTTTTGGCCCTCCACTTAGAGTCTTTGGATTTGGCTCCAGGTCTTGCTCAGAGCCTAGCAAAAGAGTTTCTTCTCTATGGAAAGTTTGGGGGAGCTTTTCTTAAAAAATGGCCTGATACCTGGCAAAAAAAATATTGGGATGCGGTATTTTCTAAGTGGAATTATCCTTACGAGCTGCTCAGCGCTCCCTTCTGTAAACCCAGAAACGAAGCTGAAATTCATCTTTTTAATTTCCCTTTTCTTCCCAAGCTTTACCATCTTTTTTTTGCGAGGCTAGCCCCTTATTTTCCGATTCGCTATTACCAATTTTCTCCCTGCCGTGAGTTTTGGTCCGATACCGTCACCGATTTTGAGAAAGTTCATCTCTTGCAAAAGGATCCTCAGCTTTCCCTCTACTTTGACGAGGGAAATCCCCTCCTCAATAATCTAGGAAAGGTGGGACGAGAAACCTTTCGTTTTTTTGAAGAAGAAGATTTTGTTGCTGAAGAGCACTACATAGAAAAAAACTCGGGGACTTACCTTTCAAACCTTCAAAGTGACATCTTAAACTTTAGGAAAGGTGAAGCTCAAAGGGACGACTCGGTTCTCCTCTTGCCAGCAGCCTCCAAGCAACGGGAAGTGGAAGTTCTCTATACAAAACTTCTAGAAAAGGGAACTCTTCCCTCTTCAATTCAAGTTTTCGCGCCAGACATCTCAGCTTACGCGCCCTTTATTGAGCTTGTGTTTGGAGCCGAAGAGTCTCCTTTTGATTTTACCATCCGCGATCTTCCTGGCCACCCCCTTCTTCAATCCTTTTTTGACCTCCTCTCCTTAAACGATCATCGTTTTGAGGTCTCTGCAGTGATTAAGCTCTTTTCAAGTCCCTACTTTGCTCCCCTTTCTGAAAAAGAGGTGAAGGAGCTGCGCCGGTGGATAGATAGATCGGGAGTAAAGTGGGGAGTCGATAAAAAGCATCGGAAACTTCTCCTCCCCGAAATCTTGGATGAGACCGAAAATGGAACTTGGGAAGAGGCTTTTGGTCAGCTTTTAAGTAATATGGTCTTCATTCCTGAAAAAGGGACAGATTGGGATCTCCCCTACCTTGATTTTTCCGATGCAGAGCTTTTGGGAAAGGTGATTGCTTGTATCCGCTCTTTACGCGTAGACCTTGACTACCTCCATGGAGCCTGTTTGACGGGCGCTGAGTGGGCAGACCATCTTCTCCTCCTTTTTAGTCGGTACTTTGGAGAAGAAGCCCCTTTTGAGGAAAAACTCTACCTATTAAAGGAGCTTGAAGGGACCTTCCCCTTTTCAAGTATTAAGCGTTACCTAGCAAATGGCCTTAAAGAAAAAAGGGGGGTCCGTCTTTCTAAGCAGTTGGAAGCGATCACTTTCCAATCTGTAAAGCCAGGAACATTTTTTTCTTCCAAGGTCGTTGCTCTTTTGGGAATGGAGGAGGGAGCTTTTCCCCGTCCCTACATCCGCTCTTCTCTCAACCTTCTTGGCAATCAGGGAGATTATTGTCCCATTAGTCCTGACGAAGATCGCTACCTTTTTTTGCAGCTCCTTTTTGCAGCAGAGGAAACCCTTTTGATTACCTATCAGAATGTGAGTGAGGAAGATGGAAAAGAGCAGCCTCCTTCGGTCCTTGTTCAGGAGCTCGACCCGCAAGTGGAGAGACATCCCCCTTTTCCTTTTCACCAAAATTATTTTGCAGCTCCAGGAAAAGTCTACCCGAAGCGGTACTACGAAACAGCGCGCACTTTCTACGGGCCCAAAGAAGAAAACCCCTTCATTCCCGAGTTTTTACATCCTACTCCCCTTCCAGAGGTCAAGCCTGCCACTCTCCCCTCTTTCGATGACCTTTCCCGCTTTGCTAAAAACCCCTTACGCTTTTATTTCAATCGGACCCTTAACCTCTACCTTCATTATGAGGATGGGACGGATGAGGAGTTTTTCCTCTCTCCCCTTCAAAACCACAAACTTTTGAACGAAGAGCTGGCTTTACAAGAGGCTGAGGAAAAAGGACACCTTCCGCTGGGTCGTTTTAAAGAAGTTGCTAGGCAAAAGATTATCGGTGAGTGGGCCTCCTTTTCTCCAGGAATGGTCGATGAGGGACACTCTTTTATGTGCGAAGGGAAATTGGGGGATCTAATCAAAGTCTACCCCCATTACCTCTCCCTTTACCTAAAAGATCCCAAACCGCTTGTCGCCCTAAAAAGTGGAGAAACCTTTGAGCTGAAGGGGGATCCAGAAAAAGCCCTTGAGAACTATTTGACCTATTATAATGTTGCTATTCAGTCCCCTTCACCCCTCCATCCCCTATTTGTTTATGCTCTTCTCCAAAAAGATGGAGCAGCTCTTGGAAAAAGGATTAAGGGGACCCAAAATGATCCCTATCTAAAAGCCCTTTTCTCGAACCCCAACCATTACGATGCCGAAGTGATCTTTAACACCTGGGCCCCCTTGCTTCGAAAAACTTTTGCCCCCTTATTGGAGATGATCGATGGAGCGGTTTGATGTTTTAGATCCGAAAACTCCCCTCATGGGACACTACCTTTTAGAGGCCTCCGCGGGGACTGGGAAAACCTTTGCGATCGAACACATTACCGCCCGCCTCATCCTAGAAAAAGATATTTCTCTGGACGAAATCCTAGTCGTCACCTTTACCCGCGCCGCAACCCGCGAGCTGAAAATGCGGATTCATGAAACATTGAAAAAGCAACCTCTCTCTTTTAATTTGCAAAGAGCGCTTGCCCTCATCGATCAGGCGCAAATCTTTACGATCCACGGTTTTTGTCACCGAATGCTCACCGAATACGCCTTTGAAGCAGGACTTGAATTTAATCTCCTTAGCGAAGAAGAGTCAGACTATCGGGCCATCCTTTCCGATCACATTACCGATTTTTTTCGCACCTCTTTGACCTCTGCAGAGTATAGTACCACCCAGCTTATGAGCCTTTTCCAAAACCGAAAAGGGGTGGTGAATAAGGTCTTGAACCTCATCGAAAAGGAAGGTGAGTTTCCCGACTACCCTCCCTTTGAATGTTCGTATGAAAAATACAATGCTACCCGAAGAAAACTGATTGCTCCCCTTGACTTGGTCCTCCAGTTTAACAAGATCAAAAATAAAGAAGGAGAAGTAAAGGAGCCTTACAAAACGCAACTCGATCTCCTCGAAAAAGAGACCCTTACGCAAGATGAGTTTGAAGCGCTCACCGCTTCGGAAACGGTCCTTTCTCTTCTACTTGAGGAGAACTTATCTAGAAAGGCAACTTCTGATCCGACTCCGCTTTACAACTTTCGCGACCACCTCCTTCCCATTCTTCAGCCCGCCGCTTCTCCCCTTTGTACGCTGGTGCGGATCGCTCGTTCAGTCCGCACGTCTGCCCGCAAAGTCTTAGAGGAAAAAGAAATTCTATCTCCAAATGATATCTTGAAACGGATGAGTGAGGCTTTGGCGATTCCCGCATTTCGAGAAAAGATACGTTCCCGTTACCGTGCAGCGATTATCGATGAGTTTCAAGATACCGACCCCCTCCAATGGAACATTTTTAAAACCCTATTTATCGACGATCCGGTTTCTGCGCTCTATTTGGTGGGTGATCCCAAGCAGTCTATCTACTCCTTTCGCTCGGCCGATATCTATACCTACCTAAGTGCCGAAAAAGCGGTTGCGCACAAGGGATACCTTGATACCAACTACCGCTCTGACCCAGGGCTCATTGAAGCACTGAATACGCTCTTTTTGAAAAATCCCGACTGGCTCTCTCTCCCCGATGCTCCCCTCCCCTTTCATCCTGTCAAACACCCCGATGGGGCTCTTAACCGCTCCTTTCCTGACGATAAAGGTCCTGTTCATTTCTTCATTTATGAAGCAGAAAAGAAACGGGAGAGAAACTGGCCTTCGGTAGAAATAGAGCACACCGTTTTCTTTCCCTTTATTGCGCGGGAAATTCTGAGTTTGACCAAGCATGACTTTAATTATTCTGACTTTGCCATTCTGGTTAAAGATCGCTACCAAGCAGCCCGGCTTAAGGCCTATCTTGAAGCCCATAAAATCCCAACAAGCTCGAAAAGTACCGAAAGTCTCACACTAACGCCCACCTTTTCGCTGGTTCGTTCTCTTTTAGAAGCGCTCATCGATCCTTCAGAAATCGCTGTAAAGCGGTTTCTCTCCCACACCTATAACCACCATGATCTTAAAGAAAATGAAGCTCTTCTCACCGAGACAATTGCTCGCTTTGCCCGTCCCCAATCGCTTGAAGAGGCTCTCCGGGATCTCTATGTGCCGAAAGATCTTGATACCTATAGCGACTATCTCAAGCTATCCGAGCTCCTTTTGAAGCATCACGGAACCCTTGAAGAACGTTTAGAATTTCTCCTCAGCCAGAAAGAAATTCCCCGCACTTCTCTTTCCGATCCTAACTCGGTGACGATTATGACCATTCATATGAGTAAAGGACTTGAGTTTAATATTGTTTTTGCCCTGGGTCTTATTAATCGATATACCGGTCGCGAAGACTTTGTTCGTCATGAGAAAGAGTGGCTCCTCTTCCATCCCGAACATGCCAGATGTAAAGCCGCTTTACAACACCAAGAAAAGGAGAAGCTTCGTCAGCTTTATGTGGCGCTGACCCGAGCTAAGCACCGGCTTTACATTCCCCTCCTCCGCGACACTTCAAACTCCCCTGTCCCTTTAGGTCAAGCATCGCCGCTTGAGCTGTTCAATCCCGAGCCGGAAGATGCTACTTATCTTTCTCCAGAAAAGCTTCCTCCTGAAGAACAAGAGGTTCCCACACTCCACTCACCTAGTATTTTCTCTATAAACTATCCTTCCCGCTACCTTCATTCTTATAGTTCCCTTGCCCATGTAGAGGCGCAGCAGCCAGTCAGTGTTGAAACCGACCTTCCCAAAGGTGCAGAGACAGGCGTTCTCCTTCACTCTTTCCTTGAAACTCTTCTTAGAGATCCCGGAACCTCGATCGATTCTTTGTTACGGAAAAGGCTTCCGTCCCACTTTCCTTTTGAAATGACAGCCAAGCTCCTCCACGATGCTCTTCATACTCCCCTTGCCCCCCACCCCTTTTCCTTAAGCGAAGTCAAATATCTCTATCCCGAAGTCGAGTTTCTCTATCCCAACCCTCCAAATTTTGTGAAAGGGTTCATCGATCTCGTCTTTAAGTATGGCGATCAGTACTTCCTTCTCGACTGGAAAACCAACCTCCTCCCTTCCTATGACTTAGAGACACTAAGAGAAACAATGGTCCACCATGACTACACCCTACAAGCTTCGCTTTACAACGCAGCTCTTTCCCGTTACTTAAAGAAATTTTCCATCGCAGGGACCTATTACGTCTTTCTTCGTGGTCTCCCCAAAGAAGGAATTTTATTTCTTCCTACAGACAAATAGGATAAGATAACCCCCATGGAACAAATTGAGATTGATGAAATTATAGGCAAGCGGATCGGTCCCATTGGGGCCGAGCTGATGGCAGCAGCGCGCGCCGGTCACCTCTGTATTCGGAAGGAGGAGGTGATCGAGGGGTGCACCGAGCTTAAGGGAAATGAAGAACGTTTTGAAGGAATGATCGGGCGGTGGGATGACCTTTATTACTTGCAACGCAATTGGGTTCTTGAAGGAACTGTCGTTCGGGAGTTTAAGCGCCTCCTAGGTGCAGATGCATACCCAAATAGCCTGAAGAGTTGGGAATTTGCCAAAGCCAGCGCACCAGATTTAACCCCATCGAAGCAGTCTCCTATCCAGGAGATAGGAGCGATGCAGAGGGGGCTAAAGGTGGAGATGCTGACACAGGCAAAAACCAACTCTTCAAGCTGTTTGGGTATAGAGCCGCTTTACATCGAGGAATGTGGGGGAATGAACGAAGGGCAGCTGGTCGCAACTCAGATGGGCCTTTCTGAAAGTGTCCTTTGTCTCACTGGAGGGCCGGGAACCGGCAAAACCTATACCATTGCTGAGATTGTAAAACGATATGGGAAAGATGTTTGTGTGGCGGCTCCAACGGGAAAGGCGGTTTCTGTCCTTCGAGAAAAGCTTGACGTGGAGGTGGGAACGCTCCACAGCTTGCTTGGAATTCGAAGTGGGAAAGACATTCTTTTCGGTGAGGGAACCCTTGATTATGGAATGGTCATTGTCGACGAGTGTTCGATGATTGATGTGGGGATGTGGGCCGCTTTACTGCGGGCCATTAAAACGGGAACAAGGCTTGTTTTAGTGGGAGACTATGACCAATTACCGCCGGTGGAGGCGGGGACAGTCTTTGGGGAACTTTGCCGCTTCATGAAGGGGCGGGGGCGGGGATATGTTCACCTCGATCAGTGCATGCGGAGTGATCGGAAAGAGATTTTAGAAAAAGCTGAAGCGGTCAGACAAGGAAAAGGGGTTCCCTATGGAAAGTTAGAACGAAAAATTTCTGAGTGGAAAAAAGAATTTAAGAAGGGTGGATTTCGCCTTTTGTCTTGTCTGAGGAGGGGCCCGTTTGGGGTCGATACGATCAATGAGCTGATGTGGGAAAAAGGGGAGATTCCGATCATTATCACCCGGACCGATAAGCGGATGGAGCTGAGTAATGGGGAGATGGGAACACTCATCAAGCGCTCTGAAGGACGAGCGCTTGGAAAGAAGGATGAAGCTGTTTTTGGGGAAAGGCGGTTTCCGGCGGTCTTACTTCCCGAGTTTGAGTATGCTTACTGTTTGTCGGTCCACAAAAGTCAGGGGAGTGAGTTTGACCGGGTCGTCCTCCTTGTCCCTCAAGGAGCAGAAGTCTTTGGTCGCGAAATTTTATACACAGGGATTACCCGCGCAAAAGAAGCAATAGAGATTCTTGCCGATGAGGGGATGATTGAGGCTTGTGTAGGCGCAACATCGGAAAAAATGTCAGGAATCAGGAGACGATTATGCGGGCTTTAATCTGCTTTTGTTTATTTTTGGTCACCGCCCTTTCAGCCGCTGAAGAAAGGGTTTTCCATGGAATCGAGGGGCTGATTGCCTATGTTGACCCCACTGCGCTCATAGGGATCAAGGTCTACTCTTTAGATAAAGGGACTGTTTTATACGAAAGGAATGCAAAAAAACGATTCATTCCGGCAAGTAGCTTAAAACTCTTTACTGTTGGGGCCGCTTTACAACATTTGGGTGCGGATTACTGCTTCGAAACAAAGGTGGTTTCCGATGAGGAGGGAAACTGTTACCTGATGGGCTCTGGAGACCCAAGCCTCTTGGCTCAAGACTTGGTCGAACTCGTCGAAAAACTCGACCTCACCCACATTAAGGGGGATCTTATTTTAGATGTGAGTTGCTTTGAAGATGATTCCATGGGACCAGGGTGGATGTGGGATGAAGCGCCTGCTTTTTGGTCGGTTCCAATGAGCGCTCTTAATCTCGAACATAATTATGTCGATGACACTCCGATTTTAGAGCCTGAAAAATTTACTGGAGCTCTTTTCAAGTTGGCTTTACAACGAAAGGGGATTAAAATTCAGGGAAAGATAAGAGAGGGAAAAGCGCCAGAAAACTGCACCCTTCTTGCGAAGCATGAGTCGGAGCCCCTTCGGGAGCTTGCAAAGGTCCTTCTGAAAAACTCTGACAACTTATATGCGAACTGCATCTTTAAGAAAATGGGTGGATCTTGGGCAAGGGGAGGAGAGAGTGTTGAAAACTTTTTAAAGGAGCTAAGTATCGAAGGGCTTAGAGTTGTCGATGGGAGCGGGGAGTCTCGCTATAACCTCGTTTCTCCCCATCAGATGGTGAAGTTTTTAAAGAAAATGAAGGAAAATAAAGAGCTTAGGAGGGCACTCCCCACCCCTGGGGCAGAGGGAACATTAAAATTCCGTATGGGGAAGCTAAAAGAAGCTGTTCGTGCTAAAACCGGATCGATGACAGGAGTGTCTTCCCTTTGTGGCTATTTAACAACCGAGGAAGGAGAAGAACTTGCTTTTGCGATCTTTGTCAACGGGTATGTAAAGGAGGGGAGTGAAATTAAAGAGGCGCTTGAGGACAGAATCTGCCATCTTTTAGTCAAATCTTATTGAGTTTAAAAGGTTTCGTTTCTGGGTAGCGCTTGAATGGTGGAGGATGACCGCACCTATATGGGCGATTTTGGGAGTTGTCCAGTTAAACTTGTTTGAAAAATAGGTAATTTCAAACGATTTTTCATCAAGAAGATGGCTTAAAGTGGTTTCCTCAGAAAACTCTATTCGGTGATGGGTTATGCAACGGTCGATCCATGCGGAGACGACAGGGGAGTTTTTTTTAAAAGCAAAGACCCCTGACTGGACGCCCCGCACCCCCTTTTTCAAAATCTTCATCTTCTTTAGGGGATCTTTTTCTTCATCAAAGCTATAAGAAATAGAAAATCCATCTTTCACTTCACTCATCTCGAACAGGGGGGCAACATTCTGGAGTACTTCGCAGTCAAGGTCGATCCATAGCGAATTTTCAAAGGGAGTTTTGTCAAGAGAAAGAGCTTTTGAAAACCAAACACCTCGATTATTCCACATCAGAGGACGGATCAAGTCTTTCCAAGGGGGATTATCGACTTCGGAAAAGTTTTTTATCGGCCCTTTATCGGGGTGCTCCGTAATCACACTTCCCATTTTTTCGCACCAAGCACGTGCCGAAGGGGTCATCCCAAAATCACAAAAGGTAACGGGAAAATTGTTATGCTTTGAATAATTCTTCCACCACCATTTGAGGAGCCACTCTTGCCTTGCATCACATCCTGTAAGGATTCCTTTCACCTTTTAGAACCTCATCGCAGTTAAGAGGGCTCTTTTCCGCCCCACTCCTGTATGGTGGAGAATGACTGCATGGGGGTTGGGAATTTCTGGAACAAGCCAGTTATACTTATCAGAAAAAATGGTGATATCGAACGACTTTTCATGAAGAAGGTGGCTTAGGGCGCTTTGGTCAGAATTTTCCTCGTCAAAGTGGCGCATGCAGTAGTCGATCCACTCTAAGACAAGGGGGGAGTTTTGCCGATAAGCAAAGACACCTGCTTGGATGCCACGCACTCCCTCTTTAAGGGTGGCACATCTTCGCGCTTCGGCAATATTTTTTTCGGAGTCGTAAGAAATGGCAAACCCATCCTTACTTCGGGTCATTTCAAAAAGGGGAGAAAGATTTTGCTTGACTTCACAATCGATATCGGTCCAAATCGTCTCTTCAAAAGGGGTCTCTTTTAGGATCAAGGGCTTTGAAAACCACACCTCTCGTCTTTCCCATACCGACTTACCCACCTTATCGGCCCAAGGAGCTGTATCATTTTTTTGCAGGCTGAGGTTTGCATCGAAAGAGATCACCTTTCCCCTATTTGCACACCAAGCTTTTGCCGCAGCGCTCATCCCAAAATCCCAAAAAATGACAGGGTAATCGTTGTGCTCGGAGTAGTTTTTCCACCACCATTTGAGCATCCATTCTTGCCTTGCATCACATCCAGTCATGATTCCTTTAGACAACATTAAGCCCTCCTAAGATTTTTGTTTTTCCATACCCTCCAATGTGGTGGCGAATGATGGTTTTACAGCTCTGGGGAATAATAGTGGGCCAGTTATAGATTAGAGGATAGGGGGTAATTCTGAACTTTTCTTTGTTAAGGGTATCGATGAGAACATTTTCATCCCCAAAATGGTTATGGTTTTCAGTATAAATGTTTTCTGCCCACTTTTTGGTGACTGGAGAAAGTCTTTTGCTGACGACGACCCCTGCGCTGAAAAGATCGAGGTTTTCAAGAGAAAGCTTGAGGATGCTAAAACCATCGCCCTCATTGCAATAATCGAAAAGCTCTTGAATGGAGCTCCGAACTTCACAGTCGAGGTCCATCCAAACGGTTCGGGTAAAGGGGCTTCTCAAAAGAACGTAGGGTTTACAGAACCATTGAGTGCGCCCTTCCCATAGGTCTCCTTGATATCTTTTTTCCCACGTTTTGATTTTTTCAGAGTTGATGGAAGTGCGGGGTTTGATCCATCCGTCAGGAAAGGCAAAGGGGATGACAGTTCCTTTGGAGCCGCACCAAAGGCGGGCGCTTTTGGACATCCCAAGATCAAAAAAAGTGACAGGAAAAGTATTTTCCTTCGAGTAGTTTTCCCACCACCACTTGAGCATCCATTCTTGGTTTTCATCAGCAGCAACGATAACCCCATCGCCACTTCCATCGTCGGTGTAATCCCAGTCTGTTAAATCATCCATACTTTTTCGGTATATTCCTGCATCCGATAATTATCAAGAAACCGATTTTAATAAATCCCACTTTCCCGTGGTCCCTACGTGGTGACGAATCGCAGCATTTTCATTCCCTGGAATAAGAGTGGGATAATTGTACTCCATAGAGAAAAACGAGATGGGAAAGGGGTTTTCTCGAATCGTTGCTACAAGAAGGTCGTCATCTCCTTGGAACTCGTGGTTTCTAGCTAGGGCATTTTCTGCCCATTTGGCGAGAATTTCAGATCCCTTTTTTGCAACAATGACCCCTGAGTTTTGATATGTCTTACCTTTTAACTCGATCCGGACAATGCGAAAAGGTGCCGAAGAATCAAATAGAGGGATTATCGACTTTCTTACTTCACAATCGATATCAACCCAAAGGGAAGTTTCGTAGGGACTTTTTAGGATGGCTAGTGGCTTTACAAACCAAAGGGGGCGCTTATCAAGGATTGGTTCAAGGTATTCTTTTTGGCATGCTTTAGCGACCGAAGGGGAGATGGGTCGAAGTTTGTCTTGAGGAAAAGAAAGAGAAATTACCGTCCCTTTTTTTGCACACCAAAGATGGGCACTTTTTGACATTCCAAAATCGAAAAAAGTGACAGGGAGGGTGTTATGTTTAGAATAATTTTCCCACCACCACTTTAACATCCACTCGTGGTCAGCATCGCATCCCACGAGCACTCCTTTATCTATATTCATATTTTGATCTATAAGTGGGTTTGGTATTAATGTATATGAGAGGCGCGATGTATAAGGGGCTTATTGAGGATGCTCATAAAGAGGGGATTCAAGAGATCGTCGTTGCAGCGATTATCCATAACGAAGGGGGACAGGTCCTCCTTATCCACGATTTGCAAGATGTAAAGCCGCTTTACATCTTCCCTGAAGCAAAGCTGAAAGAGGAGGAGAGTCTTTCGCAGGCTTTACAGCGGGCTGTAACGGGAAAAACAAATATGGGGATCAAGGAAGTGAATGGCTATTTAGGTCATTACGATGAAGGGAGGAAACGGTACTACCATTTTGTAGTGGAGGTGAACGATCCTTATGCTGTGGAGGAAAACAAGAGCATTGCTTATGCGTGGCTCGACATCCAAGAGGCGGTAGGATATCCGATCAAGGATGCCGTACGGGAGATATTAGACCTTTATAACAAGACAGTCTAAGCGGTTTTTTGCAAGAGGGCGATCCGGGTCTTTGTGCGGGCCGCTTTATTCCTCTTGTAAATCCCTCTTTTTACCCCTTTATCCATAAGGCTATAAACGGCACTAAGAGCGGTCTGCATTTTTTCTTTATCTTTTGCACCCAGGGCATTTTCAAAAGAGCGGATTGCTGTTCTCACACTCGATTTAAAAGAACTGTTACGTGCATTGCTCTCTTTGCTTTGCTTCACACGCTTTAGCGCTGTGGGACATTTTTTTCCGTGCTTTGGTTTTTCTTCTGCCATAAATTGTTTCCAATAGGTTAAAATAAGCGTTGGAAAAAACTATAGCAAATTAGGAATAATTCGTCAATTCTCTAAAGGCAGGTGTGACATTTCAAGAAAACTTTTTGCGTTTTTATTGATTCTAGCGGGGGGAGGAGCCTTGTGGGTGGGAGGAAAGTTTTTTTATAAGCTTCACCACTACTTCCTCCTTTCGAAAGAGGCGCCTGTTGTGATCAATGAGTGGACCGTTTTGGAACTCAAGCCAGGAAAGTTTTCGGTTGGCGCGACCTATCAATTTAAGGTGGGGGAGCGGACGCTCCATGGGGTTTACCATTTTGCCAAACCGATCTACCCAAACCCCTATTTGGCAGAGGATTTGATAGAAGAGTGGCAAGAAGAACCGTGGGTGATTTGGCATAGTCAAAAAAATCCTACGTTTGCAGCCCTTGAAAAGGGGGCGCCTGTAAAAGAGGGGATTCAACTTGCCCTTTGTATTTCGGTTTTTCTTTATTTTCTGGTTCTAGAGGGTGTCGTCTCGAGATGGTCAATAAAGAAGAACTTACTATGAGGGTAGTAAGGACTTAAGGATTGATCATTTTGTGACAACACCCTCTAAGGGGATATATACGGCGGGTCGATCCGCAGCTTTCTTAAGCAGATAGTGGAGGGGAACCAAAGCACGCGCCTTGAAACCCTTTTTAGGGGTAAACTTTTTTTCGAGCTTTTGGGCCCACCGCCCCTTTTTTTCTTCTATCAGGTGGCTAGTCGTATCTCCTGGAAGATAATAGCGCCGTTTTTTGAGTTTTTTAGGGAAGAAAAAGGGAGCTTGGAAAGATCTAGGAAGAAAACTCCTTAAAATGTGGGGTGAACTCCTGTAAACCCGCTTTAATCCTCGGAAAAAATCGAGCTGGTCATAGAAAAACCCTTGGCCAAATTGGTTGATCGAGGTGTAGTAAGCAAGATTTTGACGAAGATAAAACTCTGCGGGAGGGAGAATCCCTTTGTTAAAGATCCGGTCATGGAGGATCCAAATGACTGTAAAGCCTAAAGAGGCGTAATCTTCATTCCGCTTCCGCACTTCATAAAGATCAATGGGAGAGCATTGGACTTCAAAAATGAGCTTTTTGGGAAAGTAGACAAAATCAGCTATCCTTCCAATGGGAGGGAAGGGGTGCTCAAGAACAGATCCGGGAAGGGCTCGCATAAGGAGTTTTTGAATGATGAGGTGTGGCCTTGACATTAACGCTCTTTAATTACACAATGGACGAATCCATGATAGGAAAATTCTACCTTTATGTATACGGCCTATAAAATATGAGTAAATCTGGCTTTAGCCAGGGGTTTGATCCCCAACATCAGCAGAAAATCGAGGAACTGGTTGCCATTGCTAAAGAGCAAGGGTTCATCACTTATGAAGAGATCAATGAAATCCTTCCGATGACTTTTGATTCTGCTGAGCAGATCGACCAAGTTCTCATCTTTCTCAGCGGAATGGACATTCAGATTCTTAATCAATCTGAGGTCGAACGGCAAAAAGAGAGAAAGAAAGAAGCAAAAGAGATGGAGACCCTCCCTAAGCGGATGGAGGGAAGTAGTGATGATCCTGTCCGAATGTACCTTAAAGAAATGGGCTCTGTTCCCCTCCTTTCTAGAGAAGAAGAGGTGGAAATCTCGAAACGGATCGAAAAGGCGCAGCTGCAGATCGAGCGGATTATCATGCGATTTCGCTATTCAACCCGAGAAGCCATCTCGATTTCTAACTACCTGATTACGGGGAAAGATCGCTTTGATAAGATCATTGCTGAAAAAGAGATCGATGATAAAAATACCTTCCTCAAAATGCTTCCCAAGCTAAGAGACCTTTTGGCTAAAGAGGATCGTGTTCTTGAAAATCTTCTCATCCAATCCCTTGAACCTAAGATGACAAAGGTGGAAAAGGTCAAACTCTCCGAAGATATTGAAAAATGTAATGTTCGGACACAAGCTTACCTTCGTCGCATGCACTTCCGCCATAATATCACCGATGATTTTGGTGAGGTCATCCTCTCTTCTTATGACCACTTTTTATCTTTAGAGAAAGAAATTCAGGAACTTATCCCCCGAGCAGAGAAAAATCGCTTTGCAAAGGCAAAGCTGATGGCTGCTGAACGAAAACTGGCAAAAAGGGAACTTGCTGCGGGGCGGACCCTCGATAAGTTTAAGAAAGATGTCCGGATGCTCCAGCGGTGGATGGATAAGAGCCAAGAAGCTAAAAGGGAAATGGTTGAATCGAACTTAAGACTTGTCATTTCTATCGCTAAGAAATATACTAACCGAGGCCTCTCCTTCCTCGATCTCATCCAGGAAGGAAATATGGGGCTGATGAAGGCGGTCGAAAAATTCGAGTACCGCCGTGGCTATAAGTTCTCCACCTACGCTACTTGGTGGATTCGTCAAGCGGTCACCCGCGCAATTGCTGATCAGGCCCGAACGATTCGGATCCCTGTTCATATGATTGAGACGATTAATAAGGTCTTGCGAGGAGCAAAGAAGTTGATGATGGAGACGGGACGGGAGCCTACTCCAGAGGAACTTGCTACTGAACTCGGCCTCACTCCTGAGCGGATCCGTGAGATCTATAAGATTGCCCAACATCCCATTTCTCTCCAGGCGGAGGTGGGAGATAGCGGGGAAAGTCAATTTGGAGACTTTTTAGAGGATACGACTATAGAGTCTCCTGATGAAGCAACGGGATACTCTATCTTAAAGGATAAGATGAATGAGGTCCTCTCTACTCTTACTGACAGGGAGCGAACTGTCCTTATAGAACGGTTTGGCCTTCTAGATGGGAAGCCCAAGACTTTAGAAGAGGTAGGGGTTCGCTTTAAAGTAACAAGAGAGCGTGTCCGCCAAATTGAGGCAAAAGCGCTTCGTAAAATGCGCCATCCTACCCGTTCCAAGCAGCTTCAGGCCTTTTTAGACATCATCGAAGCTGAATAGTAAATCGCTTATTCTGCAATACTTACAAATTAATTAAATCATTTTTCAAAAAAATCTGTACAATTAAATCCTTTATTCCTTACATCTGGGGCAGAGGAAGACTAACCATTTATGGCAGCTTCCGGTAACGACTTGGCGACAAAAAAGAAACAAGCTGAAGAAAAAAAATAAAAAAAATAAAAAAATTGTTTCATTTATTTAGGCGTTATAATTATAGAAAAAATTGAGGCAAGAAAAGCTAAAAATTAACCCCCATGAGGTAAAATAAGATGAAAGTGAGCATTTTGAGAAAAATCTCAAGCGCCATTGCTATTCTTATGGCATCGTCCACTGCCTTCGCAGGCATGGATATGGATACTCGGGTAACGCAACTTGAAAACCAAATGCAGCAAGTGCGTACCGAGACTGCCATCGGAACATATGGTGCACAAACAGCTACAGCTCGACCAGAAGTCGATGGCTATGGCTGGAATTTTACTGTTAATGCGCTCTACTGGCACGCCAAAGTTGGTGGAACAGAGTTCGCTTATACAGATAACGATCCTGTAGGAACTTTTCCTATCAAAGGGCGAACCAAAGATGTAGATTTTAGTTGGGATTGGGGGCTAAGATTTGGCCTTGGATACAATCTTGATTATGATGGCTGGGATATCCGAGCTATGTACACTTGGTTTGACTCTCATGGTAGTGACTCATCAAGTGCTGGACAAAACAGTACAATTGTTCCACTTAGAGGATCTTCTGCGATCGCTGGGGTCAACAACACTGTTGCATTCTGTAACAGCGCAAAGACACAGTATGATTTTGATTACCAAACAATCATTTTAGAACTTGGTCGCGCTTACTATGTAAGTAACAGACTTTCTTTCCGCCCTCACTGGGGTTTGAAGACTGCTTGGATCGATCAAGAGCAAATCACTCGATATAACGGTGGAAACCCTAGTGGCACTAACCTTGGGCTTCAAGGAAACACCGTTCATCTTCGAGAAGATTGTGACTTTTGGGGTTTAGGACCACGTGCTGGTGTGAACTCTAAATGGCACCTTGGTAAGAATTTTAGCATCTTTGGTAACATTGCTGCTGCGATTCTCTTCGGTAAGTTTGATGTAGATCACAAAGAGCGCTTTAGTGCTTTAGCAGATCATCGCGTTAGACTTCATGCGAATCGCCATGCGTTTTCACCAAACTTGCAAATGCAGCTTGGCCTTCGCTACGATGGCTACTTCAAGAACAATAAGCACCACTTAGGTGTTGGTCTTGGATATGAAGCTCAGTACTGGTGGAGACAAAACCAGATGCTTAAAATCAACCAAGATAGAACCGTTCTCAAGTATGATAGATACTCTGAAGACGTTAATATCTACGGTTTAACTCTAGACGTCACCTGGGACTTCTAAAGTAAATCGAACACAAGTATCCTACAAAAGGCGAGGTTCTCAAGAACCTCGCCTTTTTCTTATCTAGTAAATTCGAAAAAGCAGACAAATAATTATTTTAACTTTTTAAAAACTTAAATAAATTAACTTCGGTTAATCATTTTGTTACTTCCTTGTGCAAAAACATTAAATTTTCAAAAAACCTATAAAAAAATTTGAATTAAACAAAACAATAGAATAACCTTGCCGTATATGAATTACCCAAGAATCTGCTAGATATGTTGCTCGAAGAGTTTATCAAGAATTCGGGACTCAAGAAGAAGTCCTTTGCCCAGTCCGTAGGAATTAGCACAACAAATTTATGGAAGATTTTAAAGGGGATTACGAGGCCCTCTCTAAAGACTGCACAGAAGATTGAGGAGTTTACTGAAGGGAAAGTCTCTATGCAGGAGCTTCTCTTTGGAAAAACCACCCAAAAATCAGAACAGCAGCCTTCTATCGAAAAAAGAGTTTCCTCTCTGGAAAAGCGTGTAGCGAAACTAGAGCTTGAGAAAACCAAAGAATCTTAAGTTTTTTCTGGATTTCCTGAAATTTCCTGGCTAATGTAAGGAAAGAGGGGCAATAGCCCTACACAACTCCTGAGTATCATGAAGCTATTTAGAATATTCCTTTTCGTTCCCCTGTTTGCTCAAATCACCCTTTTAAGTGGTGCTGAGACCGATGCTGCACGTATTGAAGTTCTTGAAAAAGAAGTGGATGTGCTTAAGGAAGAAATGCACTCAATGCAGGTGAAGGGGGCGCGATCTAGTGCAAATCCCGGTATCATGAGAGATGAATGGTTTATCTCTTTCGAGCCTCTTTACTGGTATCAAAGGACGAACGGAACCGCTTTTGCCTATAGCAACAACACTTTAGCGACGGCCCTTCCTCTAAAGGGGAGGACAAGGGATATTAATTTTGGATGGGCATGGGGATTCCGTGCAGGTCTTGGGAAAAACATTAGTTTTGATCAGTGGGATATCACTTCTTACTTCACCTATTTCCAGAAACACTCCTCAAAAGGGACCTCATCAGGGCAGGCAAGTACGCTGATCCCCCTGAGGGGTTCGGTAATCACTCAAGGGGGGGTAGATCGGGCAAAATCATTCTACGATCTTGACCTTTACACCCTGGATCTAGAGCTAGGAAAACACTACTTTGTGAGCGAACAGCTTTCCTTTCGCCCTTTTGTCGGACTCAAGAATGCCTGGATCGATCAGAAACAGGTGATTCGCTATACGGGAGGGGTTTTAGAGGGAAATACCGCTCATGTAAAAGATGATTGTGAGTATTGGGGTATCGGAGCGCGAGCGGGGATAAATTCAAAGTGGCACCTGGGGGATGGGTGGTATCTAGGAGGACTTTTTTCAGCCGCTCTTCTCTATGGTTTTTTTGATATTGAACACCGAGAGAAAGTGACTCCAAACCGTCAGGATCGTATAAGTCTAGAAGATAATAAGCATCGCTTTATTCCAATGGTGCAGTGGCGTTTTGGCCTAGGGTATGGCAGCTACTTCAACCAAAAGGAAAACTACATCGACGTGGGAATTGCCTACGAAGGGATGTATTGGTGGCGACAAAACCAGATGATTAAAGTCTACGAATACACAGCTCTTCGGTATGACAACTTTTCAGAAGATCTTTCGATGCACGGCATCACCTTTTCTGCTAGGTTATACTTCTAAAATCCTCATAATTGCAGGTGGAAGGCCTTGCTTTTCTTGTGATCTCGTTGATCTGAACGGGGAGAGGCTCTTTTTTTAGTCGGGTGACAAGAGCATCCACCTCCTCCCCTGTAATGCAGATTTCAACGGTTCCATCAGAAAGATTTTTAACATATCCTTTGAGTCCTAGGTTGTCGGCATGTTTCTTTGTCTTTGCACGGAAGAAGACCCCTTGGACTCTTCCCTTGACAATCAGAATTGTCTCAGTTGAATGTGGTTTGTTTCCAGTCATAATTTTGAATCAACGTTTCAACTTCGGATAGGTTTTTAGTTCGGTTTAGAGATTCTCGGAGTTTTTTAGTCCCCGTCCCCTGACGTAAATACCAACAACCGACCCGTCTCATATCGAGAAGAGCCTTCCGGTCGGTTTGATAGGAGGTGATGTAATGCATGTGGTCCAGAAGGTGGTCTTGCATATTGAGAGTTAGAGGAGAGGAGCCGTTGTCAAGCCGCTTTACATCTTCAGCAATCCATGGCTTTCCAAACGTTCCACGAGAAATAAGAATGGCATCGCATCCTGCATGTTCAAAAAGGGCAAGCCCTGCTTCGGCATCAAAGACATCTCCATTTCCGACAACAAGGATCGATGTGGCAGCCTCTTTGCACGCTTTGATGTGGTCCCAATTTGCTTTTCCCGTATATTTTTGCTCTCGCGTTCGCCCATGGATGGAAATCGCTTTGGCTCCTGCCGCTTCGGCAACACGTGTGATTTCAGCAGCATTGATCGAGGTATCATCCCACCCTGCCCGGATCTTTATGGTGACGGGGATGTTTACCGCATTTACCATATTGGTAATCACTTCTCCGATCAGCTCGGGGTTTTTAAGCATGCCGCTACCACTCCCATCTTTGGTGATTTTATCGACGGGGCAACCACAGTTCAGATCGACAACATCGAACCCTAACTCCTCAATAATGCGGGCTGTGGGACCAGCTAGCTTGGGTTTACTGCCACACAGCTGCGCTCCAATGGGACGCATCGAGGGGTCATAGTCAAGAAGGTGGTAGGTCGATGGCTCGTGACGGATCAATGCATCCATCTTCACCATTTCGCAAAACATCAGGCCAGGACGGTAGCGCGCTGCCATCTGCCGAAAAGGATAGTCAGAACATCCCGCAAGAGGGGAGTAGAAAACATTTGAGGGGAGAGTAAGCTTTCCGAGCTGAACCGGCTTTACATGTTTCATATTAGGAGGAGAAGGTAGGTGATCCCTCGCTCAATCAGCTGAAGAACAAAGAACCCCAAAAGGGGACTAAGGTCAAGAACCCCACCGATAGGGGGAATGAAGCGACGGAAAATATTGAGGTAGGGATCGGTGTAGTGAGCGACAAAACGAAAAAATGAGGATTGCTGGAAACGGGGAAACCAGGAACCGAAAATCCGGATGATGAGCATCAGGGAGTAGACGGTGAACAGAAGGCGAATTGCATAAAGTAGATAGACCATGCCCCCAATGATACAGCAACGATGAAAAAATTTCCATCCTTTTATTTAACTGTCCTTTTCAGTATGCTTATGGGCTATAGGAGACGAAATGGAAGTTATTGGAGTCCAAAAAGAAGATTCTTTCTACCGAGTTGCTTGTTTATCCCTCGTAAACAGGGAACTTTCCATTAAATATTTAGAAAAAGAGGAAGAAATCCCCCCCTTTGAAAAAGATTCTTATGTAGTTACAGGAATCGATGGTCAGGATTTACTGATTCGCCACCTTAAAACCCCCCTTAAAAAAGAGCGAGCTCTCCATAAAACCCTCCCCTTTCAATTAGAAGCTCTGATCCCCTATTCGTTAGAAGAGGTGGTTGTAAAGCCGCTTTACATCGTCGGCAAAGAGGGGACAGCAGCGACTTTTTTTACCGTTTCCAAAGAAAACCTTGGAAAGCATATCACCTCTTTCCAGGAAAAGGGGCTTGATCCTGAAGGGGTTTCGGCCGCTTCTATGGCCCTTTGCCGTTTTGCCCGCTTTTTCTGCCCGACTCTTTCTTCTCTTAGCGTTTTTTATGTAGGAAAAAAGAAAACCCAAATTGTTTCTATTGAAGAAGGGGAAATTGGTAGCCACCTCACCATTCACATTGGATCAAGCGACTTTAGTGATTCCCAGGTTGTTAATAAGCTTAAACAGGAAGTGGATCGTGTTTTTTGTTTCCTTGCCCATAAGGAAGGAGAAAAGGAAGAGAGAAGGGTTCTTTTCTGTGGAGAAATGGCGCGAGAAATGGAATCGATCCTTAAAGATTATGAAGGGTGCACATTAACTCCAGTTGATATTGAGGGGCAGAAAGGATTTGATGCTCAAACCATCCGTCCTTTTGCGATCCCGATCGGGCTCGCTCTAGATGCTTTAAAAAATGATCGGGAGAGCATCCAATTTCGTCAAGAAGGGTTTGTTTCAACCCGTTCCCTTGGGATCATCAAGGCCCGACTGATTCGAGGGGGAGCGATTGGATTGGCTTTACTTGCTTCGCTCACCCTTTCCTCCTATCTCTACTTTGAAAAAGAAGAAAAAAAGCTTTTGAAACAGGTTGAAAGGATTGCGAGCCATTATGAAAAGAAGGTCGATGAGGTACGCACCTATTTAGATAAAACTCCTCGTATATCGAAAGGGGAGGATCATTATTTTGCTTCTCCCCCCCGCGTCAGTGATTTTTTAGCCTTTTTATCCGCCCATCCCAAGCTCAAAGAGATTGACATTCACCGGATCGATTATGTGTTAAAAAGCTATCCGTCTCTCGAAAGTCCCAAAACGGTATATCGTCCGAAAGTTCGCTTATTCTTTACCTCTTTGGAGGGTCAAAAAGCGCGGGAATTTCATGACGCAATTGTAGATGATGGGGATTTTATCGATGAAAATGGAGAAATTGAGTGGAACCGAAATGAAAATGAATATGAAATTGCCTTTTTCCTCCGTCCTTAAGTGGAAACCTAAACTTGCCATGCAGAAAATGGGCTTTATTGGGGCCTTCTACCTCCTGCTACTACTTCCAACTGTGGCGATGCTTTTTCATATTTCTCATCGGAGTAAAGAGATCTCTCTAATGAAGAATCAGATGAGTTATTTGGGAATTCGGATGGAGCGGGTGAAAGAAATGGAAAAAGGGCGCAAGGCATTTGTGAAAGATTATGGAGATGCAGATCCCCATTTTATCAATCGGGTGATTGAGCCGATGACCTTTTTAAAGCCAGAAGTGGAAGCGCTTAAACTCGTCTATAACCACCCCGCCTTTGAGTCTTGTGAAAATGTGAAGGAAAGGCTTGCCGAGCTCATAGAGGGTGGAAATCAACTTTCCTTTTCTAAAACGGGTAGACAGGTTCAAAATGAGGTTGAAGAGGTGTTTTTACTTCAAAAACATCCTGTAGAAATAAATGGGCGGGACTTAAAAGAGGTTCTCTTCGCTATTGAAGAGCCGTCTCAAAACTCTCCCCAGCTTATTGTTCGCCACTTCCAACTAAGCAAAAAAAAGCTTGCTGAAAGAGAAACATATTTACTAAACATGGAATTAATAAAAAGAGGCGTTCTAAAATGAAAAAGGGATTTTTGGTACTTTTACTTGTCACGCTTGCTGGATGTGGAAGTCGTGAAGGTCATGAAGAAAAGCTTTCCAGCATTCAGATTGTCGATCGTAATGGTTTTAAAGAGACCGTTAGCTCTCCTGATCGGTTAGCCCTTTATGAGCATACAGATTTTCTCTCTCCACAACCTTATGAAAAGATTCATCGGATGTATGGGCGCAATACTCATGGCAAGACTGTTTCCAAGCTAACCACTTACCATGACAATGGGGAGATTTGGCAGTACTTAGAGACGGTGAATGGACGGGCTTTGGGGACCTATCGAGAGTGGCATGATAATGGAATTTTACGTCTTGATGTTGTTGTGATTGAAGGGCTCGGCGATTTAAGCGAAGAGGCGCAACGAAATTGGGTGTTTGACGGAGTCAGCAAGGTTTGGGACAGGCAAGGAAACCGGATTGCTGAAATCTATTATGATAAGGGAAGGCTTCAGGGGAATGCCCACTTCTACCACCCAAATGGTAAAGTCAGTAAAGTTGTCCCCCACGAAAACGATCGGATCGATGGAGAGATTATTTATTATGATGAAAAGGGAAAAATGATCGGAAAGACCCCTTACGTACGGGGAAAAAAAGAGGGGATTACTTTTTTCAGAGGAGAAGCAACGCAACCCCCCTATTCAGAGCAGTATCAAAGTGGTTTGCTCATCCAAGCGACCTACCATGATTTTTCTGGAAAGATCACCCACCAAATTGAAAATGGAGCGGGAAAAAAGCCGGTCTATATTGATGGAGCTCTTCGGTCAATCCAGGAGTATCGAGGGGGAGTTCCCGAAGGAGAGGTGGAGGCTTTTGATGAGCAAGGACGACTCCAAACGCGTTTTCATGTAAAAGGGGGAATGAAGCATGGAGAAGAGTGGGTTTACTACGAGTATTTAGGAAATAAAAAACCTCAGCCCAAGCTTTATATCGAGTGGTATGAAGATACAATTCAAGGTCTTTGCCGGACGTGGTATAGTAGTGGAATCCTCGAGAGTGAGCGGGAGATGATGGACAATATGAAACATGGTATCTCTTCTGCTTGGTATAAAGATGGATCGCTCATGCTTATTGAAGAGTATGAACATGACCGCCTTTGCAAGGGAACTTACTTGAAACGGGGCGAGCAGGTTCCCGTTTCTTTGGTAGAGGATGGAGGGGGGACGGCTACTTTATATGATCCCGATGGGGTCTTTATTAAAAGGGCTGTTTATTTGAAGGGACATCCGGTCGATGAGCTGTAAAGCCAGGATGCGGGAGGGTTCGATTGCAAAAAGAAAGGCCCTTTCAAACAAGCGGCGAGAAGAAGCGGCTCTTCTTGCTACAAAAAAACTACTAGAAAAGCTTGTGGGATTTTCCCACGTTCTCTCTTTTGCAAGTAAACCCGAAGAAATCAACTTGTGGCCACTCAATCAGATCCTTGCCAAAGAAGGGCGCCTTCTCCTCCCTCGACTTACTTCTGAAGGTCTTCTTGTCCCCTACAGCGTCAAAGATCTTGAAAAAGAGCTTCTCCTCCACCCTAAGTGGAAGGTGTTTGAGCCCAACCCAGAGCTTTCCACCCCTTTTCCTCTCGATCATATCAGCGCTGTTCTTGTTCCCGGGGTCGGTTTTGATGACAAAAAGGGGCGGATTGGTTTTGGAAAGGGATTTTATGATCGCTTTTTAGCGCACCTCTCTTGTCCTTTCTTCGGAGTGGGGTTTAAGGAGCAGCTATTAGCGTCTCCTATTCCTTCTGAAGCGCACGACATCTTCCTTACGGAGCTTTTTCTTTTTTGATAAATTGGTAAAGCGAGGTGCTCCCCACCTTCCTTGTCTTTTGTAAAGCCAGTGACTTTAGGGGTGAAAAGGAAAGAGGATGGGAGCTGCTTTCCTCGAGAAAAAGGAGGCCGTCGGGGGCCAGAAGGCCGAGTGTATCAATAAGGAGAAGGGTTTTTTCTTGAAAACCTTTTTCGTAAGGGGGATCGACGTAGATCAGATCAAAGGTTTTTCCTTTAAGCTTTTTAAGGAGGGTGAGAACATCGCCTATTAAAAGGGTAGACTGGGAGGTGAGGTTTAGACTTTCGAGGTTTTTGCGCAAAGTATTAGCTGCAAGCCGCTCTTTTTCAATAAAAGTAGCGCTCGAAGCGCCACGGCTTAAGGCTTCGATCCCTACAGCTCCTGAGCCGGCAAAAAGATCGAGAAAGGTGGCCCCTTCAACATGGTGTTGGCAGATATTAAAAAGCGATTGGCGGAGTTTATCGGAGGTAGGGCGGGTCTTGGTCCCTTTGGGAGAGATAAGGGGGTGATTTTTTAAAGTGCCGCCAGTAATTCTCATCGGGTCACTGTCGGAATGGCAAAGGGGTCAAGAATTCTCTCGGCTTCGCTCAAGAAAAAAGGATTATCCTTTTTAAGGAAGTAGTCGTAGCAAATGTAGGCTTGCTGGAGGGCAAATCCTTTTTGAATCGAATAAGAGGCTTTTGTGGCGTTTCTGAAGGTGACGTGTTGCTTGATGTTGATCCACTGCTCGCCAGAGCGCCCTTGAAGGATGAGGTCAAAGTCTTTGAGCTCATCAATCGTTCCGTAGACGATGTAGGGGCGGTCCGAGTAAAGGGAAGGGAGCGAGGTTGCATTGGGATAAAACTCGATTCCAGTAGTTTGTTTGGGGCTTGTGGTGTGAATGTGGACATCTTTTGCTATGAAGTGTTCGATGTGTCTGACGAGTTTTGCAAGTTGGCGGGAGAAGGCGGCGTTAGTTTTGGAATACATCAGCTCACCATTATTGAAGGTGCTGACGAGATCGAGCATGGAAAGGTTGTTGCTTTGGCTTGCTGTTGCTGTAAAGATGGAGAATTTCCCTTTACTGGCTCGTGAAAGCTCTTGGAAGTCTTCTTTATGGTGTTTCAAGGTGTTGAAAGAGTGGCCATCAGTCAAGAGAATGACGATATTTTCTCGCTCGGGGTCAAAGTAGTCTGTAACCTTGGCCAAGAGATCGAAGGCGTCGTAGTTGATAAAGAAGCCGCGATAGTTTCTCTCATTTAAAAACCGTTTTGCTTTTGCAACGCTGTTTTTATTATATCTCATTGGCCCTTTACTAAAGGAGATCAGCTTGGAGTCGGCAACGATGATGTTAAAGGAGTCTCCCTCATTCAAGTAGGGAAGGGCGCGAGCGACTCCCTCTTTAAAGGTTCCAAAGCGGTGCTTTTTGATACTGCTCGATCCGTCAACGACAAAGATCACGTGTTGATTTGGTGAGCCAAAGGAGAGACTTTTATTGGGGCGCATCTTGAGTGCAAAGTGATACCCTTTGCCATCTTCTCTTTGGGTATAATGGACTTCGGTTTCAAATTCATTGTCATAGGTGGCTGTTTCTAAATAGGAAGGAGGGGGAATCTCGGTGAGGAATGCATTTGTAAAGCGGCTTGATTTGTTGATCGCATGCACCTCTGAGTCGGTGGGAACGGATTTAATCGCTGGCTTTGACAAGGGAATCGATCGGGAAGCGATGACATTTTCTTGTTCGTAATGTTCGAGAATTTCTTTTGATTGGGAGCGAACCATGGTCGTTTCAGGCTTATGGATCTTATCGGAGCCGAGGTCGATTTGGGGATCAATGGTTGAGGGAAGGGGAGTTTTTGAGAGAAGGGCGAGGGTATTTGAAAAGGAGGGGACGCGCGCTGCAAGGTCGAGGAGTGTTTCGGAGGGGAAGAGATCTTGGAGTGGGAGTTTTTTGGGTGCCATGGGATATTTGTTTGGCATCACCCCTTTTTCTCGGAGATAGGGAAGGGCTAGGTCTTTTGTGCTAATCCCATAAGACTCTATGGGCTCTTTTAGATATTCAAGGGACTTTGTGTGAATTTCAAGGGGGGCAATGTCAAAGGCAAAGGAGGGAGTTTCTGGGGGATAGTGTGCGGGGCGTAAAGGGTTTTGTAACCGACTTTTTTCAGGGGTAAGGTATTTTTCCTCCCTAACAGGGACATCGACGTTCCAAAGGATTTTTTTTGCGTTGGGAAGGGTTACATTTCGAACGATAAGGGCACGTACGAGATTCTCATCTACTTCGGTCAGACCTTTCGATTCCTCTAGAGGGATAATGGCCAAGGGAACTGTAGGAAGAAGGAGCTTTTCAAAGAGGGTTTTCCCCAGTTTTTTGTCGAGCGGTGCTTTGTAAATCACTTGATTAGAAGAAAGGTCAAAGAAAAACTTCCCCTCAGTGTTTAAATGAGAGACAAGGGTTTTTGAAAGGTTAAGGGTGATATAAGCACTGTTCGTAAGGGTCAGCCCTTTTTCTTTCTGTTCGTAAGGGGCAGAATTTTTCTGGAGCAACTTTTTGGTGTTTGGCATCCAAATGCTCCGAGGAATGAGGGCGAACGTTGACGTTATTTCGGGTTTACCTAAACTAGAAACTTTAAGTGCGACCGTAGGGAAAACAACCCCTTTAAAGGGACGGTTACTTTCTACATCGGAAAGAAACTTTTGATAGTGGACCGGAGGAGGGCTGCTTGCAAGGGAGATTTCACTCTGTTGAATGTTTAGATGGAGGGGAAGACTTTCTGGAAAACTAAGGGTAAGGGAGGGGTAATTTTTTAAAAGGGGGGCATTTTGAAATTCTTGAGTGGGACCCACTAAGGCAAATAAAGCGGGAACTTTTCCCGGCGTTACCCCTTTTCTCACGTAGGGAAGGATGACCTCTCTTGCTTCTAAACTTAGCTGTCTTTCTTGCTCTTTTTTTCTAAAAAAGAGCTCTTTTTGTTTTATCCAACAAACCCCAATGGGGTTTCCAGCGCCTAGACTGCAGGGGAGTGTCCTAGAAAAAGTGGGGGTTAGCGAGGGATAAACCGTTGGCAAAGGCTTGGTTGTATTTTCCTCAATAGGAATAGGACGAGCCCAAAGAAGTTTTTTCGTGTTAGGCAAATGATCGCCTCGGCTAATTAAGGCAAAAAGAGGTTGACTATCAGAGGGGTTTTCTAGGGGAGCGACACGGTTTCTAACTCCAGGGAGAGAAAATTCTTGGAACTTCAAGTTGCCCCATTCTTTATGTCCTTGTTTGTAGAAAATATCTGGACGGGGGGAAACGAGCTTTTTGTGATTTTCTTTTGCAAGTTCGAATAAGGGGACCCTTTCTCCTTTTGTCGAAAGGGTGATGGGCAAGCGATTGGTTAGAAAGGAAGGAGGACGCTCTTTTTGAGGAGTAGAGCTCCAGTTTGACTTTGTTGGGAAGGGGTCTTTTCTACTTAAGCTGGGGTTAGGGTTAAATTGCTCAAAGGTAAGAGAGGGGGTCATCTTGGATTTTTTAGGGGCGGCGAGCTTTTTGGCGGAAAGGGAAAAAGAGATGGGGAGATTAGGAAGGATTAACATGCTTGTTGGAGGAAGAGAAATCGTAAAATGGTTGGTTTCAGTTCGAAGGGAAAAAAGTTTTTCGTTTGGTTCGGGTAAAGGGGGAAAAGAAGACCCTTTTTGTGGAGAAGTTTTTGTTTTTTTGCTTGATAAAAAAGGGGTCAGCTTTTCTGGATAGCTCCCCATAAGCCCTTTTTTGAGAACTTTCTTTTTGGGAGCGGAGAGGTGGAGAAGAGGAAATTCAGCTCCTCCTTCTCCACCTATTAAAGACAAGGAGCAAGCAAGGAGTACAAAAAATAAGCTTTTTTGCATGATACGCCTTAGGGGTAAGCATTCAAGGCATTAATCTCTTGTACGCTAATAGCAATCCGACCGTAGAGGTCGCGGGGGGTGCTGGGGTCGTTTTTAATTTTGCTATAAAGGGAGAGGGCGCCTTCATGGAGCTCTTCCATTTCAACTAAACGATTTTGCTCGTAGAGCTTTTTTGCTTCAAGGCGTGTTTTTTCAGCATCGATAAACTTCATGTAAGATTCGAAGAGGTGTTTTTTCTCTGCATCACGACTTAAGGTGACAAGGTAATCTTGTGTCACAAGGTCTTCTTGGGAGTTGAAGTCATCTTTGATTCGGTTGAGGAAAAAGAGGTAACGGCTGTCGCGCTCTTTCGGGTCGGAAAGAATGGCTCGAATTTTTGCGTATTCAAGGGCTGCTTCCAAATGAGTGGGTTCACAGCTGACATTCTTCCGAATTTGAAGCTCTTTTAAATGATTTAAAACGGCTAAAACCTCTTCATTGGACTCTTTCCTTAGGTCGTCTTCAAGGAGTTCGAACTGAAGGCGCGCAGCGGCAAGGGTGGCCTGATTGGCAAGGGGAGCGGGAAAGTGGTTGGCTGAGGCGTGGATAAAGCTGTAGGTTTCAAAGGCTTTTTCCTTATCACCCAGTGCGTCATAAACAGTTGCTAGCTCGTAGAGGACCTCTTTTTGTGAGGACCAATTGAGCTCTGGTTTTTCACTCTGTTGTTGCAATAGTTGCTTAATAAGGGTGAGCTTTTCTTGATGTTCATTTTGATATTCATAGAGTTTTGCAAGCTTGACCACTTCATTTTCTAAGTGGAGGTTGTCAGCTTTTAAACCGACGAGCTGATTATTGGAGAAAAGGACATGCTCGTAATGGGTACGTGCATGGTCAGCGGCATTTGCAACTTCGGGATGTAGCTCTTTTTGGAGGCTTGCATCGGTTTCGGTGACTTTTTCATAGTAATGGTTGGCAAGCCAAAGGAGGTTTTCTTCTTTGACGATGTCAGCCCCTTTTGAAATGGCTTCTTGGAGGTGCTCTGCAGCATGATTGATAAATTCTTTTTGCTGCTCCCCTGTTGCAGGAACTTCTCTTGATTCGCCATACCCCGCCAAGGAAATATAGGCGTTAAAGAGCTGCAAATGGGTGGGAGGAGAGTCGTAGAGGTCAGGTTTTAGTAGCATTGCTTCTTCAAGATGCATGCAAAAAGCAGAAGGATCGGAGCCAGTTTCTGCGTGGCAAAGCCCAGCAATAAAGTGGGCTTCTGCAAGTGTATCTGTTTTTTCTCCATCCTCAAGGACGGTAAAGATATGGTCTTGTAAACAGTGGAGCGCTTTGGAGTAGTGATCAAGCTCATAGGCTGTTTTTGCATAGAGAAGGGCATAATCTTTCATTTCATCACTGCTTAAAAAAGCAGAGTAAGCTAAAACCTTTTCTAGGTCGGCAAAAAAGAGAGGTTTTGGGTAATCTTCACGTTCTTCTTTATAGAGATTAATCGAAGAGGAAAGGAAGAGTTTCCATGCGGCATCCACTCTTGAGCTTTCGTCATATTGGGCGATATAAGCTTTAAAGGTGTCATAGCTCTCTTCCCATCGCTCGTTTTGATGGGCAAGGAGGCCATATTCGAAGAGAAAGCTTTCCTGATCTTCAAAGTCTTGATACTCTTCTTTGATGATTCTCAGTTTTTCATCGGCTTCTGCGATGGCTCCTTGTTCTTTAAGGATCATTGCGTGCATGAAAAGGGCTTTGGGAATTTCTTGATCCTTGGGAAATAGAGCATTGAGCTTTTCGAACGAGGTGCTGAAGAGAGCTTCATCACTTGTTTGGTGGGCGCAGGTCATCTGAATAAGGAGGGCATTTTTCAGCTCATCAGAGGGGAGGTAGGTCGACGCGATATACTCTTTAAGGGGATTGATCGCATTTTTGTAGTTTCCTACTGAAAAGAAGCTTTTTCCCACAATGAAGTGAAATGTGGGGAGGTGCTTTTCAGGAATTCTTTGGGAAATTTTTTCATAACTTGAGATTACCTCTTCATATTCTTCGGTCTGGTAGAGGAGAACAAGGACATTAAAAGCTGCTTCATCGGCACGTTTTCCATCGAGTTCTTGCACTCTTCGAAAGGTTTCAACTGCTCCAAGTTTATTAAAATGGGCCTCCAAGGATCCTACTTGGAAGAGGAGATCTTCTTTCATTTCAGGGTGGTTTTCTGCGAGCTCTTTGTAGGAATGCGCTGCTTTTTCGTGTTGACCGAGCATAGCGCAGATCTCTGCGACAGCAAAGGAAGCGATCTCTTTGTATTGCTGAGAGGGGAGGTTTTCATAGTAACCGAGCGCTTCCTGTGCTAGATCAAATTTGTACTGAGATTCTTCTTCCTTAAGGGCTTGCCGGAAAAGGGCCTCTCCCATCAGGAAGTAAAGCTCATCTTTCCGATCTTGAATTTCTGGAGCATGGCTGAGGAGGTAGGGGCGGGCATCTTCGGTGAGCTCTTCATACTGATCGAGTTCGTAATGGCACTGAAGTTTGTTAAGAAGGGTCTTCTTAATCACGTAAGGGTCTTGAATTTGTTGATAGTTGTCTAGGGCCTGGGCATAACGATCTTCTTGAAGGTAAATGTCTCCTAAGATTCCTAGAAAGTAATCTTTGAGACTACTTTCGGGGTATTTATCTAAAAAATCGACAATTTGCATTTTAACGATGCGGAAGTCGCCATCTTTCCAAAATTCTGCAATGCGTCGAATAAGAAATGCCTCTTCGTCTGATTCAGTTTGTATGGGCACCGCTATTCCAGCTGCATGAATTTGCGTTGAACCAAACCCTACAAGTGATGCGGTAAATATTAAGCAAATGCGAAAAGTTGAAGTAAACATATGTCCCTTTCCTATCGTTTACGTAAGCATTTTTTGATTATACTCGTCAGGCGATATTTATCAAAGCCAAAACTATAGGGAGCTAATAAAGTACTCTTGTTTGATATTGGCGTCGTAGAAGTCGATGAGCTCATCAGCGCGGGAGAACTGCATCTCTTTAAGTGTTTCGTAGACTTCTAAACCACGGGCATTTTCTCCTTCTTGGAAATAGAGGATGCCAAGACGGAAGAGGATTTGTTTGTCATCGGGGCAGAGCTCAAGAATAAGCTCATACTCGCGGATTTCCTCTTTGTACATTTTTAGATCGTGGTAGCAGGAGGCTAATTGGGCGTGGACCCAGGGATCTTTTGGTGAATAGTGATCCATGATCTTAAATTCTTGGATCGCTTTTTTTGCCGCTGCTTCAAACTTTTCTCGCATCGAATCCTGCGTGCGGTAGAGGCGGGAAAGGGCCATATAAGCATTGGCTAAAGAGGCGTGAGCCTCTAGGTTTGTTGGGGCACTTTTAATCAGCTGGATATGCTCATTAATCGAAACCAGAAAGAGAACCTCTTTCATCCGATGGATGTCTTTTTGATGACACAGGTTGGTCACCTTTTGCATCACTTGGTTTAGTGAGCCAACTTTTTGGGAAAGAGGATAAAATTGCCCCTCTTCCTTGCTCAAAACGGAGGCAAAACGGTAGGCAGCGTTGGCTAGCGATAGGTGATACTCAGAGCGCATGAGGTTTTTCGGAAGCCCTTTTTTACACAGGAGCATAAAAAAGTTTCGAAGCTCAAGAAATTGCTCTGGTTTTTTCGTTTGGAAATAAAAAAGGAGAATGAGATAGGCAAACCCCGTTAGGAGAATCGCTGCGAGGGAAAAAGCAATGAGTGATGTTTGAAAAAGGACGGTCAAAAAAAAGAAAAAGGCAGTCACCTCTGCAGCAAGGAGCCCAAGAAAAAAGAGGTGAAAAAAAACGTAAGAACGGATGATTTTTTTGAACCGCTTTAGGGCAGCAGAGCAGTGAGATTCGACATTTTTATGGAATCCTTCCCGGTTAAATCGCCAGAAGGTATGACTTTTTATCTCATTCACGCTCATCCAAGTATGTAAGGCTTATTCCAAAAAATCTACTTTTATCAGGTCGGCGAAATAAAACCAAGCACTTTAAGGGTTGAATGAATTTCGCTATTATGTTAGACTCAAGCACGTCGCGATAGCCAAGCGACTGTCTAGGTTGGAACAATCGGACATTAAAAGCTTGTGGAGATATCTCATAAGAGGGTCTATGCAGCAAGAATCCTTCTCCTTTCGTGAGGGAGGTTCAATCAAGAAATATTCCACTCTTGAAAAAACTTGGGGTTTGTCCAAGCAAACCCCAATCTTTTTTTTAGGTGTTATACATCATGTAGTTGATAACACGCTCAGAAACACCTGCATCACGAAGCTTATCAACTTGGTAGCTGTTAAGTGTGTAATGACTGTCTGTTTTCTGAATCAGTGCAATGATCTTGTCATCATCAACATCTGCTTTAGACATATTGATGACATCATTCACACTGAGCTTCTCTCCATTATCAACACGTCTATATGTTTGCGGGCTCTGATCTTTTAAGTTCTTTTGCTCTTGATTGTCGAGATAAGCTCCAATAAGCCCTCCAACGATCACACCTGAAGCCGCTCCAATAAGAGCTCCCGTTCCTCCACCAGCGATTCCTCCAATAGCAGCACCACCTGCGCCGCCAACAAGGACCCCTGTTCCTGTATTTGATTCACACCCAGCGATAAGTACTGCAGCAGCACCTAAAACGAGAATCGAGGATTTCCTAACCATAATAACCTCTTCCTAAGAATTTTATGAGTTTGTTTCGTCTCTATCCTTAGAATTATCACATTTTCTAATGAATTAGAAGTGGTTTTTTGTTTTATATATTACTAAAAACGACATTGATATTAATAAAGAGAGACTTGCGAAAAGATAAATTGTTCGAATATCAAATTCGCCTACCATTCCCCCAAAAAGGGGAGCGAAAGCCATCGAAATAGTTGCAACAGATTGGTTGAATCCCAGGAGTTTACCCTGAAGGTAGGGGGGCGCTTTGGTTGAAATCAGCGCTAGGCAGTTGGTCCAGGCAAGAGAGGCAAAAAGGCCAGCAAGGACGATAAAATGGACAAAGAGAAGAAAATGTCTGACCTCAGAAGCAGCAAAAAGACCAATAGTGGAGAGTAAAAGAGAGTAAAAAAGCACCTTTCCGGGTTTGAAGCGAGAAACAAAGAAGCGATTGATAACCATATTACCCACACACCAGGCAATCCCCACCCCAATGAAGGTCAGAGTGATTGCAAGCTTTGTTCCTATAAAGTGTTCAATCAGAAAGGTAGAAAGGAACTGGAGGGAGACGACCCACCCCAACATGAAGAAGAAAAAGAGGAAATAGAGATATTTGAGGTTTTTATTCTTAAAAATTTGTAAAAGCTCACCGATCTGCTCTCGGAAGTAGTGGCAACCCTCTTTGCAGGCCACGTAGGTTTCGGTGAATTTCAGCCGCACAATCCCAATATTAATGAGGGAAAAGAGGGTCATCGCCCAAAAAGGGAGGGCAGAATTAAAGAAAGTAGATAAGATGCCTCCGAGGACAATGGCGATGACGAAGCTCAGGCCGATGATACTCGAAACAATCCCAAAATTTTTCGACCGGACCTGAGGGGTGGGGCTCATATCAGCGATTGCGCAGAGGCAGATCGTCAAATTCCCTGCAAAAAATCCGGTGAAGAGGCGGCTAAAAAAAAGAAAAGGATAGTTCATAAAGTGGATCGCAATCCCCGTCATGAGAAAACCAACAGTTTCCCCTGTAAGAGCGAGTGTCAACCCAAACCGCCTCCCCTTTACATCAGCGAGGTGGCCGATGAAAGGACCTGCAAGAAACTGCGCAAAAGGAAAAGAGGCGATTAAAACTCCGAGTAAAATCAGCCGAATAGAAAGAGAGTAGTCAGGGGGGAGAAGGGAGTAAATCGGCTTAAGGACAAGGGGGGTAAAAATCGGATAAACGACAATAAGTCCCAAGTTATCTAGAAAAAGAACGCTAAGGATTGCTCGAAAAGAGCTTTTTTCCCTGTTGTTCACTTCACCGCAAGAGGCTCTTCGCGAAGGCGGTAGCCCACCCCACGAACCGTTTCGATCCAGTTAAAGTTAGGACCCAGCTTTTTTCTTAGGGCTGCAATGTGGACATCGATATTTCGATCGACAATGAAGGCATCATCGTTATGGACATCATCCAGCAGCTGGTTTCGTGTGAGCACTTTTCCCTGGTTGGTCACAAGCCGTTTAAGAATTCCAAACTCGGAGAGGGTAATTGTGACAGGTTGGTCATTTTTCTTCAGGAGGTAGCGAGTGATATCGAGGGTAAAATCTCCAAAGGCTAAAAGCTTCGGCGCCTTTTCAGGTTCTTTTCCTCGTCGCAGGATAGCTTTGATCCGAGAGAAGAGAATTTTTGGGGAAAAGGGTTTGGCTACATAATCATCAGCGCCGAGTTCCAGCCCTAAGATGATGTCGAGCTCTTCCCCTTTGGCACTTAAAATCACCACCGGAATATTTTTTAGCTCTGGATTGCTTTTGATTTTTCGGCAGATATCGAAGCCGTTTTGCCCGGGAAGCATCACATCGACAATGACAAGATCAGGCTTTTCCCGTTCGACCGCGCGATAGCCATTCACCCCATCGACCTCGACGTGGAGCTTATAGCCCGAAAGGTCTGCCTGGAGTTTGATCAGTGCTGCAATATCTTCTTCATCTTCAATTAAAAGGATCCGCTTTTTCTGTGCCATGTCCCACCTGTAAATAATTTCCTTACCACGATTTTACTGGATCTAGTTTTTTTTAGCTATCGACAACTGATTAAATGTTCCGATAAGACTTGCTTGTGCGTTCGATGAATTGGCAGCAGCAGATGAAGTAGAGGGCTCATTTCCCGGAGGGGTTCGAAGCTCTTTTGCCTTTTCTAAATCAGGAAACTCAAATGTGAACTCCCCCTCAAGCCCCTGGTGAAGAATAAGTCCTCCCATTTCTTCCGCTTTTTTGCGGGCGACTTTCATTAAACGACTATCACGTCCCCTTCCTTCGAAAGTTAAGATGTGATCCAAAACTTTTTTAAGAAAAGATTCCTGATCTTCTGGCGTTCTCAACTTGGAGCATTCATTTTTCAAAACGTTATACCTTTGCTCGGAAAGGTCATATTTTTTTAGCATCCAAGGACGGTAGGATAAACTAAAATTTGGGACGCGGATAATGTGCTTTCCGACGACTTGATCTCCGTAAATGTATCCAAAAAAAGTGGTTTCTCTTCCTGCTAGGTAGTTCCGGGATCCTGCATTCTGAGGAGAGATACGATCCTGGGCGAACATAGAAACAACGTGAGCAGCACCAGAGTGATGCAGATCTTGCGGAGAGTGGAGAAGGATGTAAGCTTTTCCCAGGTAAGGATGTCTGGGGCGGCCGTCAACAGAGTACTCTGGAGTAAGAACGTTTTTATCACCAAAAACCTTGTTCATCCCCGTTCCATATTTTACAGCAAGAACAGGGTCATCAGATGTTGAGAGATTAGGGTTTGATGTAAAATCAAAAACTCTAAACAGGCTTTTTGCGGGGGATTTTTTTCTGTTAAAAACTGCTTTGAGCTCTTTATGATACGCTTGATAGGAGTTAATATACCTTTGAAGGTGCATTTCAAAATAGCTGGGGAATTGGCGAGCTCCTGACCAGTAGCCGCGAGAATTTTGTTTTTTTTGTTTGAGGCCTAAGATCGTTTTCTGAACGATTCTGCCACAACGCTCTAGCGATTCTTGCTCTTTGTTATGGAGCTCCCAAGCTGCGGAACTATAAACATTTTTTCCAACCTCGTTTTGTTTTCTTGATCGTTTTCGAGTCTTCCGGTCTTGTGAAGGAAAAAAATGCACTCCTCGAAAGTGAGGAACAAAAAACCGAGGGAAACACCCATACTGGACTTCTCCCAAAACAGCTTGCCCATTCATCTCTTCAACTTCTCTTGTAATGGATGGCTTTTCTTGAAAATCAGAATATACAGGTTCTTCATACTCATAGTCGGAGTCTTCAGAATCTGAACTAAATTGGCTCTCATAGGCAGAAAGAAGAATTTGTTGTTGATGCTCTGGTATATGCTTTAATTCACTTCTTGAGTGCTCAGTAACATCCATGTCAGCCCCATGGTAAATAAGAAGTAATGGAATAGCGATACGGTAACTTTGTGATGCATAATAAAAAGCTAGGTCAAGTAGAGTTCTATCATACCAATCAGGGTCTTGCTGATTGATTGGGATGCTCTTTTCAAGTAGCTTCTCGACTTTCTTTTCACTCTCTTCTCGAATTGCATTAAATAGCTGATCGTATAGGGATAAGCCTGAACTGGTGGTGGAGCTGCTTGGCGTCATAGTAATCTATTTCCATTCGATGCGAAGGAACTAATTCTACCGAAAAGGGGATTTCTTGTTAAGAAAATTTCTTTGACTTATGGCAGCTGCAGCACCTGATCGACGACGATCAGATCAGAGGTCATCTGGTTTTGTTTCTTGAGCGCTTCGACGGTGGTGCTGTGGGCGCGGGCGATTTTCTCTAGGGAATCACCAGGGCGGACCGTATAGGTCTTAGGAGACGTAGCGAGTTTCGTGATCCCTTCTTTGATCTGGGATACTTGTTTGAGTTGCTCATTTTGGGCGTGGATTGCTTTTTCAAACTGGGCGATCTTATCCTTATATTGAGAAAGAGCGGTGGTCGTATCGTTCGCGTGGGTGCTAAGCTGTCGAATATCGGTGACAATTTTTTCTTGCTTTTTCGAGATCTGCTGAAGTTTTCTATCGAGGGTTTGGAGCTCCTGGACAAAAGAATCGAGCTTTCCCGACTTGAGCTCGGCAACCTGTTTTTTAAGAGTCGCAATCATTTGCTCTTGGTCAATGATCTTCCCTTCGATGATGTGATGTTCGATCTCAGAGGTATTAAGGTCGTGCTTGATCTCTTCCACTTCGGTCCGCACCTTGTGGAGGCTGAGCTCCATCTGATGTTGCTGCCCCTTCGACGAGTTCATCGAACCGCAGGCGGTGCAGAGGAGAATAGGAAGAAGAACCACTAGCTTTTTCACTTTTTACCTTTTTTATCGAAGATCTTAAACTCTACGCGCCGATTTTTTGCCCAAGATTCTGCGGTATGACCGAGATCTGCTGGCATCTCCTTTCCAAAAGAGATCGTGTAGATATGGTTTGGGTTGACCCCACGCTTAACAAGGAGATTGCGGATCGAGTTGGCCCGCCGCGTTCCAAGCGCTAAGTTATAAGCTTCCGAAGCCCTTTCATCGCAGTGGCCTGCTACGAAAACATAGAGGTCAGAGTTTTTCTTCATATGGGCGGCAATCTTTTCGATGGTTGTATAGTCTCCTCTCGAGCGGAGGGTGTGCTCGTCGGTATTAAAGTGGAGATTTTGGAAAAGATCAGCGAGGTGAGCGGCTGGTTTGACAAACTGGTCAATGCCCGGTACCGGACTTCCAATGGCCCCTGGAACCGCTTTGGGTTGAGGAACGCTTAGGTCAGCAAACTGGGTTTTAAGATCGGCATCCTTTAAGGGGACATACTCCTCTTCTTGGGGGCCAGTAAACTCATCGGCCGACTCGATCATCCGAGAGTCAACATCATCTTTCCACAGGAGTTGCCCTTTTCGATGGAGGTATCTCCCCATGGTTTTGGTGTCTTCCCAAACAGTTGTCGCATTATTTTGACAACTAGATAGGAGAAGTGCTGCAAGTATCCAAGATAACTTTCTCATGAAGGGCCTCTTATTGGTTCCCACGCGGGGTAATGTTTTTTTCCAGCTCCACTGGTAATCTGCAATGATTCTTTCTGTTTTAAATTAATAATAAATAGTTCTGAAGAAGAAGGATCGACCGTATTATAAATAAGATGTAAGCTATTTGGGGCCCAACTTGGGTTCTCCTTGTGGCTTTTCCCCACGGTCAGCTGGATCTCTTCTTTCGTCAGAAAGTCATATACCATGATTTGCCTGGTTCCGTCAACTATAGCACTATACGCTAATTTTGTGCCATCGGGGGACCATGCCGGGCAGGTATTATGGCGATATTTTTTGGTGATGCATAAGGGGCGAGGTTTAGAATCCTTTCCTGGGAGAGGAGTATTGATCAGAAAAATCCGCGGCGTCCCATTTTTATCGGAGACAAAGGCAATTTTTTTTCCATCGGGACGAAAGGTGGGTGATGCCTGGACCGAGCGGGGAAAAGAAAAGGCCTGCATCGGCTTTCCGATGGGGCCATGCGCTTTGCTAAAAGGTTGAACAAAAAGGTCCGCTCGCCCACCAGCATCGGAAATAAAAGCCATCATATCCCCCTTTTTAGAAATGGCGGGAAGGAGCTGATTTCCCCTTAAAGAAACGAGAGGTGTTCCTTGCCCCTTATCAAAAGAAGAAATATAGATTTTGGGTTGTCCATTTTTGTAATTCACATAGAGAAACTTATTTTCTGTGAAAGAACCTTTGCAAGGAAAAAAGGTGGGAGTGATGCAGTAACTTTTTTCTTGAGTAATCTGTCGCCGATTTTCTCCATCATAGTCAGTCTCCCAAATTTCTGATTTCCACTCGGTCCCTTCAGGAACTTGAAGAGCGTATAAAATCCGTGAAGCAGCAATGCCTGCTTTCCCCGATACAAGGGCAGTAAACGCGTCGGAAAATCTGTGGATAACGCGCCGATCCGAAGCAAGCTTTCCCGAAAGCTGGTAAGGACCAAACGATTTTGTCATGTCTCTTCGGGCAAGGAAAACTGTAGCAATAAAACCGGTCCCTACTTTTTCAATGTCAATCCGAAAATCACTTGTTTTTTCGCTGCTAACATAGGTCGATCCATTATTATTAAGATCGAGAGTTAAAATATCTGAAAGCTCTTTATTTAGCGGAGAGTTGAGATGGACCGAAGACAAAAAGGTCCGCGTTGCCAATGGAATGACAAGCTCCTTTTCTTCTGCGTAAAGTGTTAACATAAGTAAAAGTTTAAGCTTGATTACAAAATGTAAGTGTAAACGTATGAATGTTTTCGTTTTTCAATTCCTCATTAAAGGGGGGGAAGTTAAGTAGAGGAAGCTTCCGCTCTAAGTAGCGCCGATTCTTTTCAGAAGCTGCTTGTAAAACATGCACTCTGAGCACTTGGCCCCCTTTGTTTATTGTTAGCTCCAACTTTACCTCACCATGCTCAGGAAGTTCAAGAGCTGTTTTGAGAAAGTGGGCTAAAAGGAGAAAATAATTTTGCACTTCCTCTTTTTCAGGTTCGTCGACTTGAAGAGAAGAGATGTTTTTCGGAAGTGTCAAATTAACTTCTGGAGGCGTCTGCACCTCGAGTTTCGACAAGGCTTCTTTAAGCGTATTTAGCCCCTCTTTTTTTCTTGGCTGAGGGGAAGAAGGTTTGGGTTTTGGCTTCGGAGGAGGAGGCGCGTAGGTATGAACAACAATCGATTGCTTAGGAGGAGACACCTCCCGACCCTTTCCAAAGTTAAAGAAAAAGATAAAAAGGTGAAAGGCCACGACAAAAGAGGAAATAACAATCAGCCGGCGGTTCATTTTTTACCCCGGCTTTAAAATCACATCAAGAGAAGGATAGCCAGCAGCCTCAAGGGTGTTTTTTACCACTTGGTAGGTCCCAAAATAAGCTTTGCGGTCGTGGTAAACTTGGGGGCGAGCCGTTGGGTTTACAACGTAAGCCTCCTTTAAGTAGGCCGCAAGCTCTTCGATTGTCAAAGGGCTTCCATTGAGCCAAACAGAATTATCATCATAGACATGGATTTGGATCGGACTATTTTCTTGAAGAGGAGTCATCTCCATTTTTTTCACTCCCCCAGCCGGCGCTAAATCAACCCGGTCAACGTCCAAAAGAGGGGCCACCAAAATAAAAAGGATGAGAACCACAAAAACCACATCGATAAGGGGCGTTAGATTGATCTCTGCCGTTTCCTCCTTCTCCGAATGGATCATCGAAAGGGTCTTACGCATGGACATCGACTTTCCGGTATTGGAGTTCCACAGTGGAGAGGAGGAAATGGCTAAAGTCGACCATTTCTATTGTAAAACGGCGACTCGCACTCTTTAGGTAGCTATAGGCAACAAGGGTAGGAATCGCGACTAAAAGGCCAAGAACCGTTGTGGTAAGAGCCGTTGAAAGCCCCCCTAGTACGGCGCTGTTCGAGGTGATCGAATGGCCCGCTTGCATCTCCCCAAAGGTGATGAGAATGCCCCAAACCGTTCCCAAAAGGCCTAAAAAAGGAGCAAGCGTTGTTGTCATCGGAAGGATGAAAAGATTTCGCTCGATTTTTTCTCGCTCTTTTGTGATTGCTGCGTGGAGGTGAGAATCGAGAAATTCCACGTCCGCGTTGGAAAGATAGTTTTGATTTTCTCCCGAAAAGAAGTGGTTTTTATCAAGAATCGCGAGCGTTTTTTCCTTCAAGACATTGTACAAAATCGGAAAAGAGGTTTTTGATTTTGCATTGACATTTAGAATTTCTTCCTTCCGCATTTCGGCAATTTTCTGAAAATGTTTTGCCGATAGTTTTACCCGTTTAAGGAGCAAAAACTTTTGGATCGCAAAGACGGAGCAACCACAAGAAAGGAGAAAGAGAGCGAAGAAGATGAGCTTCCCGAAAAAGTCTGCCTGAACATAGGCCTGAGAAAACGTTTCCATGACTCACAGTGATACGGAAGAAAAAGCTATTTGTCAAGAAGTTCGCAAGAGAGTACCATAGAGATATGTTTTTTGATTCACACGCCCACTTAACTTGCGATCCTGTTTTTGCAGACCTTAAAGGAATGCTCGAAAGGGCCAAAGAGGCTAAGGTCGATAAGATCATGAACATTTGTACCGATAAGATCTCCTTAGAAAGGGGACTCGAGCTCGCAAAAAAATGTCCTTGGGTTTACAACGTTGGAGCAACGACGCCTCACGATGTTGAAAAAGAGGGAGGGCTTTACTTTCCCCTCTTTGAAGAAGCGGCGCGGACTGGAAAACTCATTGCTGTCGGAGAAACAGGGCTCGACTATCACTACGAACACTCTCCAAAAGAGCTTCAAAAAACCTTCCTGTCTCGCTACTTTGCCTTAGCTACCGAATGTCATCTGCCCGTTGTGATTCACTGTCGCGACGCCTTTGATGATCTTTATGCCATTGCCGAAAAAGATTTTCCCAAAGGGCATGCGGTTATTCACTGCTTTACAGGGACAATGGAAGATGCCGAAAAAGCCATTGAACGGGGATGGATGATCTCTTTAAGTGGCATTGTCACTTTTAAAAAATCAGAAGCTCTGCGCGAAGTAGCCAAAGAAGTGCCCCTCAACCACATCCTCATAGAAACAGACACTCCTTACCTTGCTCCCCAATCAAAGCGGGGAAAGACAAACGAGCCGAGCTTTATCCCCGAAGTTGCCCAAACGATCGCCAATGTCAAGGGGCTTTCCCTTGAAGAAGTTGCCTCCACGACTTTCCAAAATGCCACCCATTTTTTCCGTCTTTAATTTTTTCTTTGTATATTTTTTTTGATCTCTGTTTAATGGCGAGAAAATGGCAACAGCAGCAGTTCCTTTATCACGCCCCTTTGTTTGGAGACGCCTCCACTCCCTTTTTGGTTTGTGGATCGTGATCTTTTTGATTGAGCATCTCCTCACCAATTCCCAGGCAGCTCTTTTGGTTGGAGAAAATGGAGAGGGGTTTATCCGCGCTGTCAATTTTATCAAAAACCTTCCCTATCTTCCCGTTATTGAAATTGTTTTGCTTGGCGTTCCCATTTTGATGCACATGGTGTGGGGGATTAAAGTGCTCATGACCTCGAAGGGGAATAGTCGCCCTTCCGATGGGACCCGCCCCGCTCTGACAAACTATCCCCGTAACCATGCCTTTTCTTGGCAGCGGCTCACCTCGTGGATTTTGCTTGTTGGACTCATTGCTCACATCGGTTTCATGCGGTTTTACATGTATCCGACTATTGTTGATACCGGAGTCGACTCTGCCTACTTTGTTCGGATCACGATGGATCCCGGGCTTTACACCGTTAGTGACCGTCTCGGCGTTAAGCTTTACAATAAGCAAGCCATCATGGAAGTGAAACATAAAATAGAAAGTGAGCGTCCCGAAAAAGTTCAGATCAAAGAAGTTCCTCCCTACATCTATAAAAAAAATGTCGACACCCTTATGAAGAGGTACCAAAATTGGGAAGATCAAAACGCCTATCTCAAAGGGCTGGAAAAACGTTCCTTGTCCAAAGGAGAGGTGATTGCAGAAGCCCCCGATTTTGGAACGGCGATGCTCCTTGTTGTCCGAGACTCTTTCAAAAGCATTTTCAAGTCGATTCTCTATACCATCTTTGTTCTTGCCGCCGTTTTTCATGGGTTTAATGGTCTTTGGACCTTCATGATTACCTGGGGCATTGTCCTCCGGATGCGTTCCCAGTCGCGCGCGGTCAATTGGTGTTATGGGATTATGTTTCTCATCGCCTTTTTAGGACTTGCGTCCGTATGGGGCACCTACTTCATTAACCTAAGGAATTAACATGAAGTGTAAAGAGGTCATTGTTGTTGGAGGAGGGCTTGCAGGACTTGCCGCTGCAATGCGTCTTGCCGAAAATGGGTGCCACGTCAAAATCATTTCGGTCACCCAGGTCAAACGGTCCCACTCAGTTTGTGCCCAAGGAGGGATCAATGCCGCCGTCAACCTCAAAGGGGAAGATGACTCGCCCCTGATCCACGCATACGACACCATTAAAGGGGGCGATTTTCTCGGTCAGCAACCTCCCATTGTGGAGATGTGTTTAGCAGCCCCCCTCATCATCCAGATGATGGACCGGTTTGGGTGCACCTTTAACCGGACTCCCGAGGGGAATATCGATTTCCGCCGCTTTGGAGGAACCCTCTATAACCGGACCGCTTTTTGTAGCGCTTCCACCGGTCAACAGCTCCTCTACGCCCTCGATGAGCAGGTCCGTCGCTTCGAAGTCAAAGGGACGGTCGAAAAATTTGAGCATCACGAATTTCTCCGCCTCATCCAAGATGAACAGGGAAGAGCGCGGGGGATCGTAATGATGGATCTCTTTAACCTAAAACTCGACATTCTAAAAGCCGATGCTGTCGTTATTGCAACCGGAGGTCCCGGATTGATTTTCAAGCGGTCAACCAACTCCACCTTTTGTACAGGAGCCGCAAATGGACGGCTTTACATGCAAGGGATGCACTACGCCAACGGAGAATTTATCCAGATACACCCCACCGCCATTCCCGGAAGTGACAAGCTTCGGCTCATGTCGGAGTCGATCCGTGGCGAAGGGGGGCGGGTCTGGGTTTACGGCGACAGTTCCAAGTCGATGGAAAACCCCGAAGGAAAAATGGTTCCTTGCGGCGAAACCGGCAAACCTTGGTATTTCCTCGAAGAATTTTATCCCGCCTTTGGAAACCTTGTTCCTCGCGACATTGGAGCGCGCGAAATCCTCCGCGTCATCGAAGCAGGACTAGGGGTTGATGGGCGCGAAGAGGTTTATCTTGATGTCACCCACCTTCCCGAGCAGACCATTCATAAACTGGAATCTGTTCTCCATATCTACCAGCGCTTTACAGGCGAAGACCCCCGGAAAGTTCCGATGCGGATTACCCCTGCTGTCCACTATTCGATGGGGGGGGCGTGGGTTGACTGGCCGGCTGCCGATGCTCCTGACAGGAAAACCCGCTTCCGGCAGATGAGCAACCTTGAAGGGTGCTTTGTTGCCGGAGAGGCTGAATACCAATACCACGGAGCCAACCGTCTTGGCGCGAATTCCCTTGTCTCTTGTATCTTTGGGGGGCTTGTGACCGGCGTGGAAGTGCCCCGTTATCTCGAAACCCTTTCCCAATCCTACGATGAGCTTGACGAGGCCCCATTTAAGACCGCTTTACAAGAAGAAGAGTCCTTTAAACAAGATCTTTTGAGCCGCAATGGAAAAGAAAATGTCCATCAGCTCCACGAAGAACTTGCCCGCGAAATGGTCAAACATGTCACTGTAAAGCGGAGTAACGAAAATCTAAAGAAAACGATCGACTTCATTAAAGAGATCCGAGAAAGATACAAAAACATCTCCCTTGACGACACAGGAAGCCTCCATAACCAAACCTATATCTTTGCGAACCAATTCCGATCGATGATCGAGCTTGCCCTTGTGATTACTAAGGGGGCCCTTCTTCGCGATGAGTTTCGAGGGTCCCACTTCAAGCCAGAATTTACCGAACGAGACGATAAAAATTGGCTTAAGTCGACCATCGCCTCCTATGATCCCAAGAGCGATGAACCAGAAATTACCTACGAACCGGTTGACACCCCCTACCTCAAACCGATACAAAGAGATTATACCAAAGCAAAGCGGATAAAACCCAAGCTGGAAAATATTCCAACAAACATCGAGCTACCGATATGAACCTATCTCCAAACTCTAACATCCTTCCTTTCCATGATTTCTGCATCTTTTTGGAAGCTGATTTTTCACCCTTGTCTTTTGGACAATGTGTTCAAATCAGCTTCCAAAAATCTGCTAGAAATCAGTTGAAAATCAAGAATATTATAATTTGTTGATAGGTTCATTAAATGGAAACCTTCATTCTAAAGATTTATCGCGGAAAGCCCAACCACCAATACTGGGAAGAGTTTGAGCTCGAGCTTGTCCCCTACCTCAATGTCATCTCCGCCCTGATGGAAATCCAGAAAAAACCGATCAACCGGAAAGGGGAAAAGGTGACCCCTGTTACCTGGGAACAGGGATGTCTTGAAGAGGTTTGCGGTTCCTGCTCGATGCTCATTAATGGGCGTCCCCGCCAGGCTTGTACAGCCATCGTCGAGCCGATTCTCAAGAAAACTGGAAGCCGCACAATCCTACTCGCCCCCTTTACCAAGTTTCCCCTAGTGAGGGACCTCGTGGTTGATCGCAATGCGATGTTTGAAGATCTTAAAAGAACCCAGTCGTGGATCTCTGCCGACGGCTCTTTTATCAAAGGATTTGGCCCCAAGATCAGCCAAGAAAGGCAAGAGACGATGTACACCCTCTCCACCTGCATGACTTGTGGCTGCTGCTCCGAAGCGTGCCCTCAGGTTAATAGCCGCTCCACCTTCATGGGGCCTGCTCCCATTTCCCAAGTCCGCCTCTTTAACCTCAACCCTGCCGGAGAGATGGAAAAAGCGACCCGCCTCCACACCCTCATGCAGGAGGGGGGCATTAGTGAATGTGGTAACGCCCAAAACTGCGTCCAAGTCTGTCCCAAAGAGATCCCCCTTACCGAGTCCATTGCCGATGCGGGGCGTGAAGTATCCAAACAAGCGCTCAAAGACATCTTCGGGATTTCCAAATAGATGTAAAGCGGCTTTACATCTACCCCTTTTTCTGGCTATACTCTCGTATGAGCCCTGTTAATAAGGATACAGATTCTCCTCAACTACAAGCTTTTTTAGGGGATCAGAGCGCTAAAATCGTGCAAATATAATTCTGGAATTTGCACCTTTTAGGTAACGAGCCCACCCGTATCCAAGCTGGTTTCTGAAGCTGCTTGGATACAATACCAAAAAGGTTGAAAGAGACCTTCCTTATTGCCGCAGGGCTTTTTCTATTGAAGTTGTTTGCCTGTGAGGTTTTCCCAGCAAGGGGAGTAAGGGGTTTAAAGAAGTCTCTTCGAGATCATAATCAATTGCCAGAGTTTCCTTGAGCTTAGTGAAGAAGGCTTTCTTAGAAGGGAGAAAATCTTTAAGGCGGCAGAGGAAGGCATCGTGGGAGCGCCCGTCGCGGTAATTAGGTGTTTTCGGCGGATACAAAAGATAGTCCATGGCGCTTGTTTCGTAATCCCAAAGGAAAGTCGTATGGTGGACGAACCGCTCTTTTTTAATATATTGGGCATTGCCAGCGCACTTATGCTTTCCAATGACGTAATCGTTTTCTCGGAGGCGAAAGTCAGGGATATCAAGCGCTTTTTGATAGAGCTTTTCTGACCAGCGGAGGATGGGCTCGGGGTAGCAAGGAAAGTCATGGACCTTCTTTTCAAAAATGAGCGAGACAAAAAGGGTATTTTGGTCGACAACCACTGTTCCGCCACCGCTATACCGTTTAATTAAGGGAATGGGAGCTTCTTTAAGCTTAGTCATATTAACAAGGGTTTCGGGTTTACCAGAGATCCCCATTACAATGGAGTGGGGAGAACCCTGATTCAAAATGCACCAGTTTTCGCTGTTGAGACGAAGAAGAGCCTCTTCAATCCGCAATTGTTCAAAGATCGGAATATTTTCAAGCTGTAGAAGGTTGAGTTTAGTAGACAAGGCTATCGATCTCCTCGATTTTTACTACTTTGTACTGGACTCCTTTTAGGGTGCCTACCTTAAAGATCAGAAGGGTTCCGCCGGGCATCACATCGACATCAGAAATATTTGTGATTTCGGTTCCACTTGTTAGCTTTACAGAGGGCTTTGCCGAAGGATTGTTCTTTTTTAGGTATTCAATTGCTGCCTTGAGATCGTTAGCCCGCCCCTCGGGGGAGATGATCATCACTTCGCTGGGACCTTTTTGTTGGGTAGGCTCTTTTAAAGTTGCGACCACTTTGGATGCTTGTTTTTCCACCGGAGTCGTTCCGGTAGGTGCCATATAGATGGGGGCTTGAGCGGCAAGAAGGGTTGCAATGATCAGGCTCATGAGGGGGGCTCCTTATTTATAGATCTCTTTTTAAGGGAAGTATCTTCACCCTCTTTTTTGGGAAGACGAGAAGATAAAGCAACCATTTTTGATTGTGTTTGTGTGGCCTTTTGCGCAACTTCCATCCGAACAAGTAGCTCATCCTCGTCTAGAGGTTCGGCTAAAAAATCAGTAGCTCCAGCTTTCATCAAGTTGCGGATAAATGACTTTTTAAGCTGGCCAGTAATAACCAAAATGGGTGTGTGTTCATGCTCTTTTAAGGCTCGCACCTTTGTGCAAAGAGAAAGGGCGTCAACCGTTTTATCGTCGATTACAATGAAGCTGACAAAGACCTTATCGAGCGATTCGAGCGTATCGAGCTCGGAAGAGGAGGTGATAAGGGCGTACTCTTCCAACTTATCGACGACCCCTTCAAAGAACCCAATTGTTAGAGGGTTGCTACTAACGAGAAGGAGAGTTGGGAGTTTTTTTGGCTTTATGTTCATTCTTCCCCATTATAAACATTATTTTTTTAGACACACTAAGAGAATAGAAATATCGGAGGGGGAAACCCCTGAAATCCGAGAAGCCTGCCCCAAGTTTTGCGGACGGTGGTGGGAGAGTTTTTCTTGCGCCTCGTTTCTGAGCCCCACAACTTTTTGGTAATCAAAATGGTCGGGAATAAAGTGGGAGTCGATCGCTTCGAGTTTTGCCGCCTCTTTTTTTTCTCGCTGAATGTAGCCTGCAAATTTCAGATCAATTTCAATCGCCCGGTTAATATTCACCCCATGATCGACCACCTTTTCAGGAAAAGTGGTAAGGAGCTTGTCGTAGGAAAACTCGGGGCGGCAAAGGAGACGCCCTAAAGAGGATGACTTTCCTTCATAGTCGAGGTAGATTTTTTCAAGGCGCTCTTTTTCTTCCTCGATCGTCTCTTTTTTTTGCTTAAATTTCGCGTAGATTTCTTCGTCGATTAGCCCAAGCCTATAGCCATAATCACGCAAACGAAGATCGCAATTGTCTTGTCTTAGTAGTAAGCGGTGTTCAGCGCGCGAGGTAAACATCCGGTAGGGCTCGTCAAGCGTTTTTGAAATCAGATCATCGATCATCACACCGATATAAGCCTCGGATCGTCTCAAAACAAATGGATCTTTCCCCTGGATCTTTAACGAAGCATTAATCCCTGCCATCATCCCTTGGGCTGCCGCCTCTTCATATCCTGTTGTCCCATTTACCTGCCCAGCAAAGTAAAGCCCTTCCACCCGCTTTGTTTCCAAGGTGCTTTTGACCTGCCCGCTCACCGCATAGTCATATTCGATCGCATAAGCGGGGCGCATAATTTCTACCTCTTCAAGCCCCGCAATCGTTCGCATCATCGCAAACTGCACATCGAAAGGGAGGGAAGAGGAGATCCCATTCACATAAATCTCATTGGTATTGAGCCCTTCAGGCTCCAAGAAAAGCTGGTGGCGCTCTTTATCAGCAAAGCGGACAATTTTATCCTCGATAGAAGGGCAATAGCGGGGGCCAACCCCCTTAATTTTCCCCGAGTACATCGGAGAGCGGTGGATATTATCCTGAATCACTTTTTTAGTTGCGTCGTTGGTGTAGGTAATGAAACAAGAGATCTGCGGAAGCTTTTTTTCTTGCCTCTCAAAGGAAAACTGAACCCCTTCCTCAGGCGGTTGCTCTTCGGTTTTTGAAAAATCGATTGAGCGGCTGTTGACCCGTGGGGGAGTTCCTGTTTTCAGCCGATCCAATGTAAAGCCAAGCTCTTCTAAACATTTTGACAGACCAACCGAAGGTTTATCGCCGGCGCGCCCCCCAGAGTAATGGGTCTCGCCGATGTGGAGGAGCCCCCGCATAAAGGTCCCTGCTGAAAGGATGACTGCCTTGCCCAAATAAAGGATCCCTTCCTGGGTGAGTACCCCCACGATCTTATCTCCACCAACTTCGAGCGACTCGATCGTTCCCTGCTTGATCTCCAGGTTGGGGACATTTTCAAGGACATGCTTCATTTCGGTTTGGTAGGCGAGTTTGTCGGATTGGGCGCGAGGAGACCAGACGGCAGGGCCTTTTGAGGCATTGAGCATTCGGCATTGGATGGCTGTCCGGTCGGCGACTTTTCCCATGATGCCGCCAAGGGCATCGATCTCTCGGACCATGTGTCCCTTTGCCGTTCCCCCGATGGCGGGGTTGCAGCTCATTTTGGCGATGGTGTCGAGGTTCATAGTAAGGAGGAGGGTATGGCTTCCCATGCGTGCAGCCGCGTGCGCAGCTTCACAACCAGCATGTCCTCCGCCAATGATAATCACATCAAAGTGATCAGGATAGGTCCACATTTGGATTATTTATTTTTCTTATGACGATCGCGACGGCGGCGTTTCTTCCGCTTATGCTTCGAGATCTTCAGACGACGCTTTTTCTTTACTGATGACATTTATCACTCAAATTATTCTATAACAAAACAGTAGTATAGCAGACTTGCAAGAAAAAGTAAAGGTTATGGAGAAAACGCTTCAAATGCCTCAGAATTATCCTCGAGGCTTCCCTCGTCAGTGGGGGTGTAGTTGGCAAATTGTGCAAACTCTTTTCTATAAGCGACGTCGATGCTTCCCACCTTCCCGTGTCGGTTTTTGCCGACGATCACCTCGGCAAGGCCAGGCTTATCATAAGGGTCGTAGTATTCCCGGCGGAGGAGGAACATGACGACGTCAGCATCTTGCTCGATGGCGCCCGATTCGCGGAGATCGCTCATCATGGGGCGGTGGCCGGTTCGCTCCTCAACTTTTCGGGAAAGCTGGGAGCCGCAGAGGATCGGGATATTAAGCTCGCGGGCGAGATTTTTCATCATCCGGGAAATTTCTGAGATCTCCCCTTGCCGGTTGTCGCTCCCTGAATAGTGGCTCGACCCGGAGAGAAGCTGGAGGTAGTCGATGACGAGGAGCTGGATGTCGTGGGCCTCTTTCATCCGGCGGGCGCGGGCGCGCAGATCAGTGATTTTGAGACCGGGCTGGTCGTCGATGATCATCTTGATCTCTTGCATCTTGCTTACTACGCCAACAACTCGTTGATATTCGGAGCCATTGAGAGAGCCGGTTTGAATTTTTGCCGATTCGACCTCTGATTGGGAGCAGATCATCCGATGAAGGAGCTGCTCGGCGCTCATCTCAAGGGAAAAAATGCCGACGGGCATCTGATGTCTAAAAGAGACATGTTCGGCGATATTGAGGGCGAAGGCGGTTTTTCCCATTCCAGGACGTCCTGCCAAAATGACGAGATTCGAAGGGGCAAGACCGTTGATCATTTTGTCCAGATCGGCAAAGCCAGTCGGAATACCGGTAAAAGCAAGGGCATCTTCCCCTTTTTCAAGAAAGGTCTCTTGCCGCCCTTCGAGCTCTTTAAGGTAGGGGAGGCCCGACTCGGCCTTCGCTCCTGAAATAATCTCTTTAATCTGGATGCCGATCGACGAATTGGTGGCTTGGGAAATTGCGAAGAAAGCGGCTTGCGCATCGTCAAGAGCGCCGTGAACATCACCTGGCTCTTCAAGGGCAATTTTTTCGATTTCCTGCGAGGCGTAAATCATCCGACGGAGGATCGCTTTATTTTTAATCAGCTCGACATACTCTTCGATATAAGCAGAGGTTCCCGCATACTGAGCGAGAGTAGTAAGATAGCCCACCCCCCCCACATCGTCGAGTTTTTCAAGACGCTTCAGTTCTTCAGCAACAAGGTGGATATCAGCAGGCTTGTCACTTTTAAAAAGTCCCTTTAGAACATCAAAAATGATTTGGTGTTCGCCATAATAAAAGTCTTTGGCTTGAAGAGCGTCGGCAGCCACATTAAGACTGTTGACCTTGGTGAGCATGCATCCCAAGACCATCATCTCCGATTCTTTGGAGTTGGGGGCGACTTTGATCTTTGCTTTTTTTTCTTCTGCCATTTCTTTAGCTTAATCGATGCATGGAAAAAAAAGAAAGGGCTTTGAATCAATTTAGATATGTCCTAAAAATGTCGAATTTCGACATTTTTAGGACATAAAATATGTATTGACAGGGAGGGTGTTTAAACATAACATGTCCTATATATGGCATATTTTGACATTTTTAGGACATGTTATGTTTTCAGAGTACCTTCTAAAATTAAGAGCTAGTGGAAAGAGGCACTTTACATTCAAGGAGATAAAGCAAGAGCTAGGGCTATCTGATAGTGCAGCAAGGTCGGGTTTGTATCGATTAAAGAAAGCGATTAAAGTCGTCAGTCCAGTTAATGGATTATATGTTATTGTGCCACCAGAGCATCAGCCATATGGCTGTATCCCAGCAGAAGAGCTGGTCCCCATTATCATGCAGCATTTAAAGGCTGATTACTATGTCGGTCTACTCAGTGCTGCGGCGTTTTTTGGCGCAGCCCATCAAAAGCCAGCTCGCTTTCAGGTCATTAGCAATAGGCGAATTAAGCATTCACTTGAGTTTGGGCAGGTTGTTATTGAGCTTGTTTATAAAGGTTCTTTAGATGGATTGCCTACTCAAGATTTTGTAGTTAGTACGGGGTTCTTAAAGGTAGCAACTCCAGAGCTTATTGCAATTGACCTGTTTAAGTATCCAATAAGAGCTGCTGGAATTAGTCATATCGCAACTGTGTTGTCAGAGCTTGTTCCTAGCATAGATGAAAATAGGTTAGTTGCTCTTGCAGAAAGATTAGGGGAAGTATGCCAACTTCAACGGCTTGGCTATGTTATTGAAAAGATCGATGTACTGGAGGATGAAAATAAGAAGCAGGAAATATTGAATAAACTTGGATGGTTTTTAAAAGATTCTGATCGCCCTTTTGTCTCCCTTGTCCCTTATATGTCAAGACGTGGACACCAAAAGTGTAAGAAATGGAGAGTTATTGAAAATACTAACTTTGAGAGTGATTTATGATTCCTGAAAACTTTATTGAAAAATGGAGAAAAAAAGCAAAGTGGCAAACCCTAGCTCAAGTTGAGCAAGATTTAATTATATCTAGAGCACTGGTTGATTTGTACAGTAATGATCATATCAAAAATGCCTTGGTTTTCAGAGGTGGTACCGCACTTAATAAGCTATTTTTGAAGCCGGCAGCGAGATATAGTGAGGATATTGATTTTGTTCAAAGAAACCCTAATCCTATTGGGCAAACAATTAACGCTATCAGGGAAACCCTCACACCATGGCTAGGAGAGCCTAGGTGGAAAATTTCACATAGAGGTGCAAAGTTAATTTATCGATATGAGGCGGTTAACAAGCTCCCTTCAAAATTAAAAATAGAAATTAATACCACGGAACATTTTCAGGTATTGCCGTTGCGATCAAAGAAGTTTGAGGTTCAGTCAGAATGGTGGAGTGGCCAAGCTGATATTGCTACATATGAAATTGATGAGTTAATGGCGACTAAATTGAGAGCTCTTTATCAACGCCGTAAAGGGCGTGATCTATTTGATTTCTGGTATGTGATGAAACAGGGTGTGATTAACTTAGACAGGGTATTTGAGATTTTTGGAAAATACTGCGCTAAAGATGAGCTTAATATTTCAAGAGATGAGTTTATGAAAAATCTGCAGCTAAAAAAAAGTCATCCCGATTTTCAATCGGATATGAAAGTTCTGTTGCCTCCAAAGCTAGATTGGAACTTTGAGGAGTCATACGAACTCATTATTGAAGATGTTCTTAGTAGGTTTCCATTAAGGGGCTGTTGAAAAAGTCCATTCCTCCATCTTTCGCGCGCTTTCCGGAAAAATCATCGCAAAATCTGGGGAAAGCGACTTTCGGAGGCAGCCCCATTAAGTAAAGCCTAAGGAAAAGCCTATACCGGTGCGCAAAAAGAAAGACCTCCTTTTCGGGGAGGTCTTTTTTCGGAAAGGGAGGGATTCGAACCCTCGGTACCCTTGCGGATACTCGTCCTTAGCAGGGACGCGCCTTCGGCCACTCAGCCACCTTTCCACTCGTTAGACAAGAGGATGATATTAGCGGGTTAGAGAATATTATTCAATGAGATTGGAATGATGGACCTGTTTTCCATTAAGAGCATTCCAGTGGGTGGTATGGAGCGAGCCATCAGGATTTTGGACCGTGATAGTGTAAATCGGGAGAAAAACATCCCGGGTGCTCCGGATCGCAAAGTCGGTGCCAAAGGCGGCTTCGGCCGCTTTTTTGATCTGGGCTGGAGAATAACGTCTAGAAATTCTTTCACTGTGCTTGCTATTTTTGGTCACGAGGGGAGCTGCGATAAAAGTCGAAGGGTGAACATTGACAATGGGCTTGTGAAGATGGATCTGATAGTGGTTTCCGTGCTGAACCACGAGCTTTTTCTTCCGCGCCCGATCGATCCACGCCTCAAAAAGATGAGGCTCAAGGCTCAAGGCATGCATCAGCGTCTGCCGATCAGCCCTTCCCCCATTTTGGGCGATGGTCGTCAGGATCTTATACTCATACCGGTCTGCATTTGCGTTGATACAGTCGGCAAAGCCATGGGTTTTATCCCAGGTGCGGGTATCAAGGACCATCTCCCCCTCGATCAGATCCCATAAGATAATTCCCTCTTCTGTCTCATAGTTTCCATTGGTAAATTTTACCTCCATCAAAAGGTAGGGGTAAAAGCGGAGCGAGGGATCGCTGTAACGATGCTTTTCATCCTTTAAAAGAGCAAACCGCTCATTCTCCATGATTTGGCGCGCTGTAAAGCGGGCTTCGAGCGTGTGGAAGGTGCCAGCGGTGTGGATCATCTCAATTGCTTTGTTTTTTAGGTCAGGTTGTGAGTCACTAAAGTGCCAAGCAGCGTAACCTAAACCTCCGAGGACAATCAATGTGGATAAAAATCTCATAAATACTTGCTTTGGGGACCGTTTGTCTCCATTTTTATAGCGCTTGGACCGTTTTTTGTCCAAGTTAAGATTTTGTGAATGATCATCCATTAGCAGTCCCTCCGCTCAACACTCTACATATAACATTCACCTAAATGTTGCCAATACGATATAGTTAGAAGTATGTCGATTCGTGTTTTGTCAGATCAAACCATTAATCAAATCGCTGCAGGTGAGGTGATTGAAAATCCTACCTCTGTCCTTAAAGAACTTGTCGAAAATGCTTTGGACGCGGGCGCAAGAAATATTACCGTTGAAATCGAAAGGGGAGGCTTTTCCCTCATTCGGGTCAGTGATGATGGATGTGGGATGAGTCAGGACGATCTTCTCCTTAGCATTGAACGGCATGCAACTTCTAAGATCCAGAAAGCAGAAGAGTTAAACGAGATCCTCACTATGGGGTTTCGTGGAGAAGCCCTTGCTTCGATCGCCGCCATCTCAAAGATGAAAATGACCACCGCCGTTAAGGGAAATCCTTTGGGCTCAGAGCTCATTTCCGATGGAGGAAAAATCCGAAGCCTCGAAGGGGCCGCCCGCAGACCTGGGACAACCATCGAGGTGCGCGCCCTCTTTTTTAATGTCCCTGCCCGAAAGAAATTCCAAAAATCGGTAAGGGGAGCCCAAAATGAGAATGTAAAGCGGCTTTACATCTTGGCTTTAGCTCATCCAGAGGTAAGAATTCGGCTCATTGTTGATGGGAAAGAGGTGCGTGATGTTTTACCGGGAAATTTAAAAGAGCGGTGTAATGCTGTTTTAGGAGAGGGTTTTTTGAAAGGGGCCTCTTCAATCGATTATGCTCAAAATCGATGTACAATGAAGGGGTTTATTGGCTCTCCTCTTGATGCACGAACCAACCGGTTGGGGCAATATCTTTTTGTCAATGAGCGAGCCGTTTTCTGCCCCCAAATTTCCCACGCAATTTATGAAGGGTTTGGAACCCGACTAGATACCCGCCTCCACCCCACCTTTGTGCTGCACCTCACCCTTCCGACAGAGTGGGTTGACGTCAACGTTCACCCCCAAAAACGGGAAATTCGTCTAAGAGAGGGACAGGTCATTCAAGAAGCATTAAGAAAAGGGGTGATGGGCGCCTTTAAAGGAAGCACGCCTACTCCCGTTAAAGTGGAGTGGAACTTTGAAGAAACGCCCCTAAAATTTCAGGAAACCCCAAAAGTCGAACTCCCAACGTTGGATTTACAGCTCCCGTCAGAAGAGCTTCCGGTCATTGGCCTCTTTAGCTCTTTTTTGCTTGTTCATCCCACCCCATTACTCAAGCCTCCTTATGAAACGACCCCTTTTGACGGCCTTTTTTTGGTTGATCTGGAAGGGGGAGCAGCGCGCCTCCTCTACGAACGCTTCTTAAAAAAAGAGGCGCTTCCTCTTCAGACCTTGATGATTCCGTTGACACTCGAGTTTGTCCCCCAAGAAGGGGAGATTCTTTCGGATCACCTCGATGGGATTAAAAAGATGGGAATCGACCTCCGCCCTTTCGGAGAAGGGAGCTTTATTGTCGATGCCCTTGCTCCTGAAATCAACGAAGGGGAAGTAGAGGGGCTCCTCCAAAAGTTTCTTGAGGTGTTTGACCAAAACCTGGCACAAAAAGAAAAGGAAAAAAAGCTTGCTTTCACACTCTGTTCTTATGCAAGATCACGAAAAAAGGGATGGACAATTTTAGAAGCGAAACGGCTAGTGATCGAGCTTTTAAAAACAGAGTCTCCCTATCATTGCCCGAAAGGGAAAACGACGGTGGTCTATTTAAGTCATGAAAAGCTCAGCTCCTTATTTCAAAAAAAGGCTTCAGCGGTTTCGTAAAGAGTTTCCGTCGATGGGAATCGAAGGTTTTGTGATCGAAAACCCGACCGATATCGCCTACTTTACAGGGCTAAAACTTTCTCGCGGAAGGCTCCTTATTTTGGAAAGAAGGGCCACCCTTTTTGTTGACGGAAGGTATACCGAAGTAGCAAAAAAAGGATCGCCCTACCCGGTAAAAGAACTTTCTATTAAAGCGCTTAAAGGGGCTTTGAAAGGGGCGAGCTCTTTTGGTTTTGATACCAGCCTTTCCGTCGCAGCTCACCGCGCCCTCAAACCATGCTTTACAAAGAAAAAGCTCAAAGGATTTGACTTTCCTACCCAAAAAGTGCGGGCGGTTAAAGACCGGAATGAGCTCCTCCTTTTGAAGAAGAGTGCCGCCCTTTTGCAAAAAGGGTTTTTGCACATCCGGAAACGGCTAAAAGTGGGGGTGCGAGAGTGTGATATTGCCCGAGAGTTTGAGTTTTATGTCAAAAAAGAGGGAGCGGAGGCCCTTTCCTTCGAGCCGATTGTAGCATTTGGGCCCAATAGCGCCTGTCCCCATCATCTAAGCAGCACGCGGAAACTTAAAAAAGGGGATCTAGTCTTAATCGACATTGGAGTGGTCTTGGAGGAGTACGCAAGCGACATGACCCGCTCTTTCTTTTTCGGGGAGGGGAAGAAGAGGCTCAAAGAGATTCACCAAACCGTTCTTGCGGCTCACAAGGCCGCTTTACAGGAATGTAAAGCGGGAATAAAAGTAGCCAAACTCGATAAGATTGTCCGCGGTGTCATGGGAAAAGAAGAAAAGCACTTTGTTCATGCGCTGGGTCATGGTATAGGTCTAGATGTGCACGAATATCCACGAATTTCGGGTGAAGTCAAAGATGTAAAGCTAGAAGAAGGGATGGTCATTACGATTGAACCAGGGCTTTACATTCCGGGGCTCGGAGGCGTGCGCCATGAGGACATGGTTGTCATTACCAAAACGGGGCATCGCAGGTTAACGTGAGCTTAAGATACCGTCTTTTTATTTGGGTCGGAGCGATATTTGCAGTCGCTTTTATTGTTTCCTTCTATTGGGAGGAGCATATCACCCGCAAAAGTTTGAATGAAACCTATCAGGAACTTCTTGGCAAGCTCGAAGAGCTCAATAAGAAGAAGACGAAAGCGATTGAAGACTACCTTTCCGATGAGCTTTACAAGGTGCAGGCAGAGGTCGATGCGGTCCTCCAAGGGATTTCTAGATATCAGCTTGTTCGGAAAGGGTTTGACCCTTCTTTGGAGAACCTCAAAAATCATAATTGGCTTGACTCCGCATCGTTGATGATCACCAACCGGTGGATCGATTTTATTCAAAGCACCAATGAAGATAGTCTCATGTCAGAGATTATTATCGATAATGATCAGCTGAGCGATACCCTCCATTTTTCAGCCGATGAATCGTTTCACTTAGTGGCGGCGCGTGACCTCAAGGACCCGGATAAGTGGCGAGGTCCCTATATTGGGGTGACGTTAGACATCAGCTCCCTTCATGGAGATGAGGAGGAGCAAAAGGAAGCCGACGAGCTTTATTATGTCTTTTTTAAACCAGAAACTGTTTTAAATTTTAAGGTCGATACCGATATTAGTAAAACCCTCGGTCTTTCGATCAACCTACTAGAGCCCTTTTTAAAATGGGTCGAAGTTCCTGCAAAAGAGTTTTACTTAAGGGCGCTTGTTGACCAGCTTTTGGCTGCTCAAACCTACCTTAAAGCTCATCCCGAAGCAATTGCAGCAGATCAAAATTGGAAAGATGGAATTGAGAAAAAGTTAGAAACGTTTAAAGGGAGGAGCTGTTTCTCTGGAGATCGCCCTGTCTTAGGAAAGCAGGTGGGGACTTATGTGAATGAGTATATCGATCACTATAATAAGGTGGGGCTTATTTGGGGACTAGCAACCCTGACCCACTCTGCCCTTTTCGGAAAAGATCCCCTTTCCCCCCGTGCTCCTGTTGGGATGGGAATGTTTAACGAGAAAGATTTTTGTGGAAAAGCCCTTTTGGCCGAGGCTGTTTTTTACAGTAAACCCAAGTATACAGTGGATGAAAAGACACAAACCACAACCCAGTTTGATATTATTGCTCCTGATGACATGCACCACGTCTTTTTCGGAAGCACGCTCGAGCTGGAATCTACTGAGGGAGGGCAAACCCGCACCGGCTACTTAACGATAGGAAATCACGGAGCAACAATCCTCCGCTCCCTTTCCCGCTCGACCCATAAAACAGCCCTGTTTGTCTCCGATAATAAGATTATTTCGGCTGTAAACCCAGAAGGAGATCAGCTCAAAGATCCCAATTGGTATCAGATCCCCGTTCAAGAACTTCTTGCGGCCCCCTCAGGCCTTGTAACGGTTGATGGAACCGAATATTTTTTCCTCCATATCGCTGTTCATAAAGATGTTGACCTCCACTTCTTCATGTTTACTCCCAAAGATGAAGAGTTTGCCTTTATCGACTCATTGAATAAAAGTGCCGAGAAAATTGTTGAGAAGATCTCTTTCCAAATGCGCCTTGCTGCGATCGTAGGACTTTTGTTTGTCTTAGGATTACTCAGTAATATTTCGAAGCGGATTACCCGCCCGATCTCCCATCTTGCTGAAGTAACAAAAACGGTTGCCGAGGGAAAACTCGATGCAATTGAAATTCCCGAAGGGACCGAGAGCAAGCGGCATGATGAAGTTGCCACCCTCTACCACTCCTTCTTCGAGATGGTGAAGGGACTTCGAGAAAAAGAGCGGGTCCGCGGCGTTCTCAATAAGGTCGTTTCCAAGGAAATTGCCGAAGAAACCCTAAAAGGAAACGTCCAGCTTGGTGGAGAGGAAAAGCGGGTGACCGTTCTATTTGCTGATATTCGTGGCTTTACAAAGCTCACCGAGCAGATGGATCCAAAAGAGGTGATTCAGCTCATCAATACCTGTATGACTAAAGTCTCTGAAATGGTTGATAAGTATGAAGGGGTGATTGATAAATATGTGGGGGATGAGGTGATGGCTTTATTCGGAGCGCCGATTGAGAAGGAGGGAAGCGTCTTAAGCGCCATTAAGAGTGCGATCGAGATGATAGAAGCACTTAAAAAATGGAATGAAGAGCGAAAAAAAGGAGGGCTCCCAGAAATTGAGGTGGGGATCGGCATCCATACCGGCAACATGGTTGCAGGAAATATGGGTGCAGAAAATCGCCTTAACTATACCGTTTTAGGGGCTAACGTTAACCTTGCCTCTCGAATCTGTTCGAAGGCAGCGCCTATGCAGATCCTCATTAGCGAAGACACCCTTGAAGAGGTGAAAAACCACATTGAATGTGAGAGTCTTGAGTCGATTGAACTCAAAGGTTTTACGAAGCCTGTGGCTCTTTATGCGGTGAAGGGGTACAAACCTTCTCCTTAATTTTCGTTAGGGCAAAAAGAGAGATCAAAAAGCCAATCGGGAAGATGAGAAAGGCCATTCGGAAATCAGCTGCCGAGTAAAGGGGAGCCCCATCTACCAAGGTTCCGTCCCAGCTTAAGTCTAAAAGTTTACCCGATAGAGGTTGGATGAGGGCGGGAATGCCCATAATAAGGACGGCGGCAATTCCCATCGACGTTCCGGTGAGTTCTTTCGGGTTGTTTTCTGTAATGGCGGGGTAGCCAAGAGCTTGAGAGCTTGTAAAAAATCCGAGCAAAAAGAAAAGGAGGGTGAACATCTGCTCGCTTGGATGAGGTAGGGTTAGAATGATCATAAAGATGGCCATTGAAACCACTCCTCCAAAAGCCATGAGGTGTCGTCGCCGCTTGACCCTATCGGAGATCCAGCCGTAGAGGGGAGAGCCCACAATCGTCCCCATGCAAATCATGCTGGCAATCATCGAGGCATTTTCGATTGAAACATGATGGACTTGGGTCAGAAAAAGAGTTCCCCAAACAGCGCTGATAACCATGAGTGGAAGATTCATAAAGCAGGTGTAAAGCCCGCAGCAAATATTATGGAGACTTAAGATTGAGCGCTTCACCCCTTCGAAAAAAGGGAGAGAGGTTTCCTTCACTTTTTCAATCGGTTTGGGTGCATCTTTGACGAAGGCAAAAATAAGGGCGAAAAGAGCAATACCGGCAAAGGCATCGATCAGAAGGGCCTGCCTCCAGCTAAAGTGCTCAGCAAGGAGGGAAAAGGGGCGCTGCGCAACGATTCCTCCACACATCCCAATGGTGATCATTAGACCAACCAGGAAGGCCTGTTTTTCCTTTGGAAACCAACGGGAAATGAGCATGATACAGCTTAAAAAGCAAAAGGCATTTCCAATGCCTGAAAGGAAGTGGCACATCGAAGCCATTCCTAAACTATTTGCCTGAGAAAAGCCTGCCGTTCCAAGTAGGCAAAGGAGGAGGGCAACCAAAATAACTTTGCGGACCGAAAAGCGGTCAAGAATCATGCCTGCTGGGAGGAGGAAAATCACATCAGCCAAAAGGTAGGTCGAGCAAAGCGATCCAAACTGGGTAGCGCTTAAGTTTAAGTCCTTAATCAGCATGGGGGAAATTGCGTTCATCACATGGAGTTGAAGAAGTTCGTAAGCAAAGAAAAGCGAAGCCGATAAACAGACGATCCAAGGAAGAAAAGTTGTTTTCCAAGTGCTTTTTGTTTGTGTAATCGTGCTCATTATACCCCTATTTTTTCAAAAGCATATTCGGTAATCGAACCGACATCACTTATATAATGCTTCATACAAACCGAAGTGTAACTTTCGTTTCCCCCGATTTGGACTTGTGACCCTGACTTTACAGGATTTCCTTCACTGTCGACCCGCATATTCATGATTGCTTTGCTTCCACAGTGACAAATCGTTTTGATTTCTATCATTTCCTCTGCCCACGCGAGAAGATACATGCTTCCTTCAAAAGGTTCCCCTTTAAAATCACTCCGGAGGCCATAACAAAGGGCGGCAAGATTAAACTCTTTTGTAACAGCAATGATCTGGGCAACCTGCGCTTTCGTCATAAAATGGGCCTCATCGATCAAAATGCACCGGAGATTCGAAAAGCTGCCCCGCACTTTTTCAACATACTCAAAAATATTGAAGTTTTTGTTGAATAAAACAGCTTGCTGTTTCAGACCAATCCTCGAATAAATTGCTGGATCGCCAAAGCGGTCATCAAAAGCAGGGGCGAAAAGGATCGTATCCATCCCCCGTTCTTTGTAGTTATAACTTGATTGAAGAAGAGTTGTACTCTTCCCGGCGTTCATTGCCGAGTAATAGAAATAAGTTTTTGCCATTGCCTTTGCCCCAGCGTATTTCCTTTTTAATCTACCCGAGAGAGCAAAAAATTCCAAATATAATCTTCGATTTGTTATGATGGATAGCATGAAAAAACGGTATTGGGCACTTCTATTTGTCCTTGGATTTGCAAGCTTTTTATGCTTTCGCACTCCGTCACTCCATGCCTATCGGGAATGGCTTCTTTTTCTCTGTTTATTTGGAATTGCCTTGATCGTTCAGAGAAGAGGAAATAAGCGGAGGAAACTTAGGCAGACGCCCCTTTTAGACGCGCTTCAGGAAGGGGTGGTTATTTTAGATTGGGAAGGAAAAATTCTCGAAATCAATCAAAAAGGGGCCCACTATTTAAAAAAAGAAAAAGAGAGACTCTTGGGGACCCTCCTCTTTAATCATTCCCTTTTGAAAAATCACTATCAGAGTTTTCATCGGATCCGAGAAACATTTATTTGTCACTCTTTTACCAATGAGAAGGAAGGTTTTGAAGGGGAAATCAAAGTTTTAGAACCGCGAAAAAGGATTCTTGTCACCCTTCTTGACAGTTCAGGGCATTACCAAAAAAAACAACTTGGAAGAGACTTCGTTGCCAATGCCTCCCACGAACTTCGAACACCTATTACCATTATTAAGGGGTTTGCAGAGACGATCTATGACCTTCCCGAAATTTCAAGTGGGATGCTCACTGAGTTCACGGAGAAAATTGTCCGTAACTGTCAGCGGATGGATAGTTTAGTCAAAAACCTCCTCACCCTTGCCGACCTTGACTATCTTCCTAGAGCAAAACTGCAAGAGTGTGACCTCGTCGCCCTCGTCGATAGTTGTAGCCATACTCTCCTCTCTCTCCATCCAGAAATTCAAATCGAATCGCTCCATAATGAAGAAGTCAGTATGATCCACGGAGATCCTGACCTTCTAGAACTTGCCATTATGAACCTTTTGGAGAATGGGGTGAAGTACTCCGAAGAGGCGGCTAAAATTACAATCACCGTTGAAGAAGGTTCTGATGCTGTAAAGCTAACCATTGCTGATCAGGGAGTAGGCATTCCGGAGGGAGATCTTGATAAAATTTTCGAACGATTTTTTACCGTTGACAAAGCCCGTTCTCGTCGGATGGGAGGAGCAGGTTTAGGCCTTTCCATCGTTGAAGCGATTATCAGTAAACATAAGGCCAAAATTGAAGTGGCCTCTACCTGGGAAAAGGGGACCACATTTACCCTTACCTTTCAAAAATCTACCGCGCTATTACAGTAATTTGCGTTGTCGTATCGGTGTGCTTCCCCGGCGTCTTGTTGCTTTTTTCATACCTAGAATCAAAAAGGGCGCTGCGATTAGCCAAAATCTCTTGAATCCGCCCTCTTTTAAGGGGAGAGCGACACTTGATTGGTGCTTCAGCTAAGTATTTTTTTTCTTCGGAAAAGAGTTTTTGAGCTTTTCCTTCCCCTAAGACAGTCTTAAGAAGAGAGGGATTTGCATAATGAAAATTGATCGGGGGGCCTTCGGTCTCTTCAAAGGTGAAAAAATTAGCAAAGGGAGGAGACCCTTTTCCCTCTAGATCGTAGGTGTGGGTTCCCTTGACCATCTTATAAAAAAGCCAGTCTAGTTCCCGATCTTCAAAGCGTATCTTATGAAAGGGGGGAGGCTCTTCTTCTTTATATTTTGCAACGAGCGCTTTGATCAATTTTTTTTCAACCCCCCCACTTTTCGGATAGAAGTTGGTATGGATGTAAAGCCGCTTTACATATGCGATTGCAATGGCCTCTAGTCCCGGCCACTTTTCAGGATCATTGAGAAGAGAAGAGAGGTTGAGTTTCCCTTTTTCCCAGCCGATGCGATCTTCTCGAAAGTAATTTGTTTGTATTTGTCCTTCTTGATTCCCTTTTGTCTCTTTTTTTGGTCCCCGTTTTCGCTCGATCGATCGGTTGTAGGTGTGGCGCATCTTTTCATTGCGCGCCTCTCGAAGCCCTCTAAAATAGGTGGTGTAGATCTTTTGTTCTTTTTTCTGGGTGACCATTTTTTGGTATTGGGTCGTTGAAAAAAGACTGAGGACAAGGATAACGATCATGACAAAGGGAAGGAGGTTCATTTTTTTTCCTTGATTGGGATTGCTTCAATCTCTTGTTTGACCCAAAAGGCATAGGATTCTTCTTCTCCGTCAACGGTTACGGTGAGCTTGACATAGTGAGGAAGATAGTTGGTTTTTTTGTCCCACACAGCGACCTCCTTCATCTCCACCTTTGCGGGGGTGAGGAAGTGATAGGAAACGGCGCTTACCCCCCTTCTTAAAACCTCTTTTCGGGGCGGCACCTTTAAAATCAAAGCATCTTTTTCAAGTTCGATGGTGGCTTCAACCCTTCCAGAAAGTGCAGGATCAGGGTCAACCCCATTTTGATAAGCAATATAGAGAATAGGGGATTCTCCCTCGATATAAAACCGACCATCAAGAGTGGAAAAAATCTGATCAAGCCGTTGCTGGAGCTCAGCGCGGGCCATCACCACCTGCTCACTTTTTTCGAGGCGCCCCTTTAATACGGTTTGGCTGTACAGGGCGCTAAATAAGACTCCCAGAACGAGCGTGGTTAGAGAAAAACCGATGAGGACTTCCATTAAAGTAAAAGGAAACTTCTTCATGCGATCGATAATAGCGGAAAAGGGCTTACTTGGGTACTTTTTCTCTTGAAGCCCAGCCTAGCCAAATGCTCAAAAGAACGAAGAAAGCAAATGAGAATCCATCGCCCAGCCATCCCACCTTACTTGCAGGGATGATTTTCAAGACAGTAAGAAGGGCAACGAGAACTCCCATGCAGGCATCTCCAGCAACAAGCCCTGAAGAAATAATGATTCCACGCTCGATGTTTTTATCATTAGAGGTCCACCGCTTTACAGCGAAATGGACCAGTCCTCCAACCATGATAGTGGTATTAAGAGAGATGGGAAGGTAAAGTCCCACTACAAAGGGGAGGACGGGGACCCGCATGAGGTAGACCAAAATCCCGAAGATTGCTCCGATGATCACTAAAAGGGCAGGGAGCTCTCCTTGAATAATTCCTTTGGCGATCATTGCCATCAAGGTTGCTTGGGGAGCGGGAAGTTTTGTACTTCCAAACCCATAAGCATCATTGAGAAGATAGATTGTAAACCCAACAGCTGCTGCCGGGAGAATAAGGCCGATGATCTCTGCAATTTGCTGAGAGCGGGGAGTGGCGCCAAGCAAAAAGCCTGTCTTGAGGTCTTGCGACGTTGTTCCCGCAAGGGAGATAGCGGTATTGACCACTGCAGCCATGACGATGGCAGCGATCAGGTGGACCCGGTCTGACCATCCCAGCCCCGCAAAGATCAAGCAGGTGATTAGAAGCGTTGTGATCGTCATTCCAGAAGCAGGGTTTGAAGAACTTCCCACAAGTCCCACCGTAATCGAGGTGACTGCAACAAAGAAAAATCCTAAGACAATGAGCAAAAGGATTGTCACGATGTTGAGATGGAAGCCGGGCATTATCCACAGCGCCAGGATAATCGCGGCTGATCCTAAAAGTAGGTAAGGAAGGGGGATGTCTCGATCGGTCCGTTCCACCACCTTTTTCCCTGGCTTGAAAAGGTGGGTCATCTCTCGAAAAGTTTCTACAATTGTCTTCCGGATGACGGGAGCAATCCGGAAGAGGGTAATGAGCCCTCCAACCGCAACTCCGCCGGCACCAATATAGCGGATGTAATTCGACCAGATATCGGTTGCCGACATCATTGCAATTGGAACCGTGGAAGGGTAGATAGGAGAAGCGTCAGCCCCAAACTTCTTAATCAGCGGAATTAGGACCCACCAGCCTAAGGCACTTCCCGTAAAGAGGACCATTGAAATCCGCGGTCCGATGATATATCCCACTCCTAAAAGAGCAGGAGTGCAATCCAAACTCACCAGTGCATTTTCATACCTCTTTACCACAAAAGAGACCGTCTCATTCCACAGGTAAAGGGCGCTATTACAGATCTTGTAAAGCCCACCAATGACGATTCCCACAACGGCAAGTTTTGCATGGGGAGCACTTTCTTCCCCTGCCTTCAAGATTTCCGCGCACGCCGTTCCCTCTGGGAAGGGTAAAACCCCATGTTCCTTCACAATAATATAGCGGCGCATCGGAATCATAAAAAGGACCCCCAAAACCCCTCCAAGGACAACGATAATGAACATGTGTAGACTAGAGGGGGAGCTTCCCATTAGAAAAAGGGCGGGGATGGTGAAGACAGCGCCAGCTGCAAGTCCCTCACCCACCGATGCCGTTGTCTGAACGATGTTATTTTCTAAAATGCTTACCTTGCGAAAAAAAGAGCGCAAGATGGCCATTGAAAGGACCGCTGCAGGGATCGATGCTGAAATGGTCATCCCAATTTTCAGTCCCAAGTAGGCATTTCCCACCGCAAAGAGCAAGCTGAGACAAATTCCTAAAATGAGAGCCCGAACCGAAAATTCTTTTGGGCTATCCTCCGTTTTCACAAAAGGCTTGAATGTCGCTAGGTGATCCTTCATCATCCCCAAGATCCCCATCTTTCGATTTTTCTGCTACCTTTTTTGCAAAAAAGACAAATTTATAGGGGTTGCAATCCTTTTCAGGAAAACAAACATCGCAATGGAGGTGACGAACGTCGTGGGGATGGTCTTTTTGATGTGCGTTATAAATATGGCAATGAGATGCTCTTTTAATCTTGCCCATAAAAGGGATCGATATGGTGACCTCTTCAACTCTTTCTGGATTTTCTTTTTTTTGTCTTGGGAATGTTTCCCAGCTAAACTCATCGATATGTTTTAGAACGTCATAAAAGATAAGTTCTGCATGTCTTTGGAGTTCCATCGCAACCAGGTGGTTTTTTTGCTTCTCATAAGCAAATAGGGGATAGCGGATTAGGGGGAAAGCGCATACTGCAAGAAGTGCAATGGCGATAAAAACTTCAATTAAAACAAAAGGGCGGCGATGCATGAAAGCATCTTACCGCTCCCCGGGATAAATGGGAAGGTTTACACAGGAAGGATTGTAAGGAAGAGGTCTTACCCATTGAAGGTCCTTCAGTTGAATTGGAGGAGCGGAGGCGTCGCTGTACGGGTTGTTCTTCGTATGAGGCGGGAGGGTTAAGTCTACACGGGGGGGGAGGGTTAAGACTACACGGGGGAGGCTGAATTGGTTCGAGAGAAAGCCACTTGGGTCTATGAAGTTGTGGTCTTGAAATCGAGGTCGGGCTAGGAGACATTTTTCTTTGGAGTCAGTGTTAGACTCTTTTTGTTGTGGTTGGTGTATGTTTTCCGGAGTCGAATTATCTTGTCGGACAACCATCTTATGAATAGAGTTGTAAAGCCTTGAGGCAATCGTGGTGAAGCGTGTGATTTCAGGGAATTTTATAAGACTGCGCGAACTGTTTATAACTCTGCGGAGAAGGGAATAGAGCTCTTGCTGCCCGATAGCGGTTCCAAAAGCAGTAGCAACCAAAGGACCTCCTTTTAGCGCTGCGGCTGGTCCAAATTTGGAGGCTGCATAGACACTAAGGAAGTGCATCGCTACGAAGTTTGTCAAAATTAATTTAACAAAATTGACTGTACTTTCAATCTGTTTTTGATGAAGTGCTTGTGATTCATCACTTAAATTAAAAAATACCGTTGCTAAGCGGCACATCTTTTTTTCAAGAATTGTTAACCCAATAGCAGCAATAAAAAATACGCCGCCACTAGTAGTTCCTTTGGCAAGAGTGCTAAAAATAAAAAGTGCTAAAATATTGACAGCTGTTGTCTGAACATCTTCAAGTAATTGATCTTTAGTATCGTTTATTGTTTTTCCTAGTCGATTTGCGGCAGCGCATACATCTGTAGTGGTTCTTAAAAAAGCAAACATGATTATTTCCCTGTTTGTTATTATTTGATCGTAATCATAACTTTTATTACTAATTAAACACAATAATAAAAACTAATTTAAACACTTTTTTCATTTTTAATTTAATTTACTTGTAATTAATAGGTTGTATCAATGTTTTGACGAATATCCCAGAGAGGTATAGACTGAAATAGTTATAATTTTTTGTTTAGAAATGGATGGTGCGATGACATATCAAGGGCGAGCCCTCTATAATCTCCTCCAGATGAACCTCAAGCAAAACCCCAAGATGGAAGTAGAGGGGTGGCAGGTCGAGGACTACCGCTCCCTTAGTGAAGAGGAGCTTTTTGGGCGTCTTGAAAAATTAAATATTTCACTTGATAGAGACAACTTTGTTCTTTACACCGAAGAATATGACTGTCCAGAAGACCTTGCAGATGCTCTTTATCTAGAAGAAAACTATGAGAATCATGAGCAGGTGTTTGTGGTGGTTTTTGAGCTTTGGCGTCGCCTAGCCTCTCAAAAACAATCTTTGTCCATTTTTGTTGATGAGTTTGACCACCTGATCGAACGGTATGAGGCGGGAGAGCTTGAGGTAGAGGAAAATCTTCAGGGAGCACTAGAGAGTTTTCAGATGATTCTCGATGACAATGTCGATGAGGGGGGAGAGCCCAGGGAGGGGTACCATTTTTTCTCTGCCTACTCATGCCATGATCTTGAGATCTTTATTTATGAGTATATCGCCCATCAAATCGATGCAGGAAATGATCAGTATGCCTCGACCCTTCTTGATGGGTTCTACCCTTACGTCGATAATAACCGATGGTTTGATCTCTTGCGGATCCGTCTTGTGATGGATGTTGATCCTAACGAAGGGAATATGATGTTACAGCGTCTTTTAGCATCGCTCAAAGAGGACTCAGAGCTTTATCTTCTTTTTGAAACGCTCCACTATCTTATCCATGTTGAGGAAACCGAGCAATTCCATGTTGCTTACCATCAAGCCTTAGATGAGCTTGAGACTGAAGAAGATTTGCGTGAGCTTCTCATGCTGACTGCCGAGTACTTTAATGCCACCGAAAAAGAGGAAGAAGAGACACTGATTAACGAGCTTTTAGAAAGGCAAAAGGGAAGAGACCTTCAGGCAAAGCTTAAACCTTGCGATGACTCTCTTCAGACCCTTAAGCCTTTACTAAAACTGGCTCAAAGTTAAGGTAATCAGCTGAAGTGAAGAGATAGAGGATTCCATTTTTTTCCCCGAAGAGGGGGCGCTCTTTTTTCACATTATGTAAATGACCAAACACACACACATTCACCTTAAATTCTTCTAGAATTTTTGAGGCGGCAGAGGGTTTGAGATCGGCCCCGATCGGGGGATAGTGGGTCATTGCAATTCGATAAGCGGCGTTAGGGTCCAGCTTTTCTAAGCTCATTCGCAACCGAGCGAGATCCCTCTCAAAGATTTTCTGGTCTTTTTCTGGATCTTTTTTCTTCTCTTTCACAAGGGGGTTTTCTTGAAAAACGATATATTCATTGAAGTTATACTCGGGTGTGTCCCATAGGCGGCAACCTCCAATGGTTACCCCATTTCGTGTGTAGGCGTCGTTATGGATAAAATGGATTGAGGGAGGAAGGGCTGCAGAGAGCTTGCTACTTGAAGGCCACCAGTAGTCATGGTTTCCCTTAAGGATGACCTTGGTTCCTGGGAGGGCATCGATCCATTCGAGATCTTTTAGCGCGTCTTCGAGCTTCATTGCCCAAGAGATATCTCCGGCAATAAGGACTAGGTCCTCCTTAGCAATGACTTTTTTCCAATTGGCCTCGATCCGCTTCACATAATTTTCCCACGAGAGACCAAAAGCTTCCATACTTTTATCAGGAGCGCCGATAGGAAGGTGGAGGTCTGCAAGTGCCCAAACTTTCATGTTTTTGATCATAGTTTAGAGAAGGTTAAAACCCAAGAGCAGTGTTTTTTACTTGCTGCGATAAAAAACATTAAGCTAAAGTTTGTTCGTTTGACTTTAACCCTTAACGCAGGAGTCTTGTGATGGAAATAGAAGGCCTTAGTGAGGAATATGGTGTGTATGTTAATTACGGAGAGGAAAATTGGAATGGACATAGTGTGCAGCAGCTAGATGCTACCGCTGCTATTGGGATTGTTCCTACAGCAGTGAGTGATACTGGTGAAAATAAGGATAGCTCGGATGATAGCGATTCCAGCGCTGACAATTCTGAAAGTAATGTAAGCGGGGAAGTTTCCTTGCGGGGAGGAATGAGCACCGATGGTTCCAAACACGCTAGTGTAGGTGTCGAGGTTGGTAACGATAGGTTCTCAGGATCTATTCATGGAGGGGTTAATCAAGATCCAAGTGGGAAAGTCAATGGAGATGTCGAAGTAACAGGGAAGCTGAAATTTTAACCGATGCTAAATTTAAAAAAGCGTGGTTTTAGTCTGGGTATTTCGCTTATTTTATTAAGCATAATACCTGTGTTAGGTTGGAAAGGTTTTTGTAAGGAACGCCTTTATTTTGAAATTGCTTCTATCGAGCTCACTCGGTCGAATCTTCCCTGTATAGATATTAAGATTGAGGGTGAAAATTATCCAATTATGGTTGATCTGGGATCTCGTTTTGGGTTGTGTATCAATGATGAGGTTTTAGCAAAGTTGAACAAAACTCGGCGTGGGATACAGGTGTCAAGAAATATTTGGGGAACGAAGTTTAAGCATCCTAAATATATTATTCCCAAGTTGGAACTGGGTTCTTTATGTTTTGAAAAATCATCAGTAACAAGGATCTCTGCGGAAGAAAAAGAAGCTGTTCTTATTTGGCGTAAAGAGGGAAAAAAGTTGCCTGCTGAGAGTATAGGAGAGATCGGAAGAGGTCTTTTAAAGAAGTTTAATCTTCTTTTTGATATTCAGAAGTCTCGCATGATCGCAACAAATGATACAGAGGCCCTTCAAAAAGAAGGGTATTCGGTGGACTCCTTTATCAAAATCCCTTTCAAATTAGACTATAGGGGAATAGTTTTGAAGGTAAAAACTGACCTTGGTCAGTTAAAGCTCATATTGGATACAGGAACGACTTTGACATTCCTTAAAGATTCGATGCTTCCCAAAGATGGAGAAGTAAGCATTGGGTATCATGGCCTTTCAAGCATAAATTCTAATAGATTTGCGATAGGGGGAACAGAGTTTGGTCCTCAAAATTTGACGTTTCTTAAAATGGCAGATAAGTTGGGTGAGCTTCATGGTCTTCTAGGGATGGACTTCATACAAAACCATGTCATCTATATCGACTTCTCTAAAAAAGTCCTCTACATTCAGCCTTAAAGAGTAAAGTTATCAGGTAGAGTGGTGCCGCTGGTGACAATGATAATTCCGTCGCGGATGTAAATCCCGTCGCCATCGTAGGTATCGAGATTCTCGGCATTGGTTAGCTTTACATTATCTCCAATGATGACATTTTGATCGATAATTGCTTTTTTGATAAGGCAGTTTTTGCCAATAGAGTATTCGCGAGTCGCATCTTTGAGATCAGCATAGGTGTGGTTCCCAAGGAGAATCGCCTCCTCGATCACCGTCCCCTGCTTGACAACGGAGCGGACTCCGATGATGCTATGTGTCACCGATTTAGCCTCTAAGATTGCCCCATCGCAGACGACAGAATCTTTGACGGTGGTATGGGTGAGGCGAGCCCCGGGAAGGTGGTGGTTATTGGCATAGATGGGGAGAACCTCATTGTAGAGATCAAGACCTAAGCTATTGGTAGTAAGGGAAAGATTTGCTTCGAAGTAGGAGGAAATCGTTCCAATATCTTCCCAGTACCCTTGGTGAAGAAAGGCAGCGGAATTCCCCTTCTTAAGCTGAGTGGGGATAAGATGTTTCCCAAAATCTTCTCGAGAATCTTCTTGCAAAAGGGAAATAAGCACCTCTTTTTTAAAGACATAGATCCCCATTGAGGCGAGAAAACAAGGAGGATTAGCGCAATGGATGTCGTTGCAGGTGACAAATTCATCGGAAAGCTCAAATTTTTCTAGAATTGCGGGATCTTTAGGTTTCTCATGGAAATCGACAATGTTAGAATCGGCGTCGATATTGAGGAGGCCAAGACGAGGCGCTTCGGCTTTTCCGACGGGAAGGACGGCAATGGTCAGATCGGCATCTTTCTCATAGGCAAATTGGACCATTGCTTCAAGATCCATGTTGTAAAGCTGGTCCCCTGAAAGAATCAGGATATAGTCGATCGAAAGACTGGTAAGGGCATCGAGATTTTTTCTCACCGCATCAGCCGTTCCCTTATACCAGATTTTTCCTGAGGGGCGCTCCTCGGGACAAAGGAGAGAAAGACTTCCCCCTTGAAAGTGGTCGAGGGGATAGGTTTCTTTAATATGTGCGTTAAGCCCAGAGGAAAAGTATTGGGAAATTACGAAGATGTGATTCATGTTGGAGTTGAGAGAGTTAGAGATGGGAACGTCGATGAGGCGGTAGCGCCCTCCAAAGTTGACGGCGGGTTTACAGCGGCTTTGCGTCAACGGAAAAAGGCGTGTTCCTTGCCCTCCTGCTAAAATGACGCAGGCGACACGGTCTGTAAGCTTGAATCCTTTTTGTGGTGCCAAGAGCTATTCCCCCTATCTCTGTCCTATAAGGAATCGGGGAGGTCAAATCAAGAAGATTTCTTCCAATTTTTGATGACGATCATCATTTCATCAAGGAGGTTTTGGGGAAGCCCTTTCTTTTTTGTAACAGCAATAAAACGCTCCTTTTCAACCTCTTCTGAAAGGTCAGCGCAGGCAAAAACAAGATAGGTGGCAAAAAGGGGGTTTTTGAAAACCTCCTCCTTTTCAAGGACTTCAAGAGCGGTTCTTCCAATCTCTGGATCGTCTGTAAATCCAGTAAGGGCAATGGCGGCATACTCGTTATCTTTGGAGAAAGGCTCCTGTTTGAGCCTTTGAATCAGAAAGGCTTTCGATTTTTCTCCAAAAGAAGTCAAGGCGTAGATCATCTCCTCGTCGGTGAAGAAATTATCTTGACCCAAGGCCTCAAAAAGGGGGGGGATTGCCCTCTCATCGCCAATTTTGGCAAGGCATTTCGCGGCAAAGATAGGACTTCTTCCATAGCCTGGATAGAGAGGGTCATAAAAGGTCGGAGATGAAAGGAGATCGATCAGGGCAGGAACCATTGACTTTCCTTGCCGAGCAATGGCGGCGATCTCTTTTTCAGGAAGCTCCTCTTCTGAGAGGATGAGATCGCTAAGAAGGAGGCTTTCCGGTGGGGTTTTTTCGTCAGAATAGACCTCGCGGAGGTCTTGATACAACCTTTTTGCCTTTTCTACTTGCTCTTTGGCTTCTTCAGGGAGATGCTCAGAGAGATTTTTTCCCTCTTCCTGCTCAAGCTTTTGGAGTTTTCTAATTTCCTCAGTCTCAAAGTCGGGAACTATTCCCACACCCTCGCTCTCATAGTACTCAAGCATCGATTCAAAGCTCCCACTGAAATGGACATCGCGGTGCATGAGGATCTCCATGTCGGTGGTATCGATAAGGTTATCCATTGAAGGCCCGCTCTTTAAGGAGAGAAGCGTTGTAGCTGGAACGGACAAAGGGGCCGCTGTACATATATTTGACGCCGACGCTTTCCCCATAGGTTTCATAGGATTTAAACTGCTCGGGGGTGACAAAGGACTTTACAAGAAGTTTATTTTTATTGGGTTGAAGATACTGCCCGATCGTAATGATACTGCAACCTACCTCATGGAGGTCATCGATCGTCTCCTTCACTTCATCGTCGGTTTCACCAAGCCCTACCATAATCCCCGACTTGAGAAAGGGAACTTTCCCGGAAGCTTTGACATGGCGGAGAACTTCAAGGGTGCGCTCGTAGGTTGCTTTGTGACGGACACGGGGGGAGAGACGGCGGACTGTCTCGATGTTATGGTTAAAGATTTCTGGCTTGGCATCAAGGACGATGTAAAGCGGCTTTACATCTCCTGAAAAATCGGAGGTGAGAACCTCGACCGTTGCTTTAGGGTTTTCATCCCGAATGGCTTGGATAATGTCTGCGATGTGGGTGGCTCCTTGGTCGGGAAGGTCATCGCGCGCTACCATGGTGATGACAACATGCTGTAAACCCAACCCCTTGACCGATGCAGCAATCTTTTTGGGCTCGTCTTGATCGGGAGGCAGCGGCGCTTTTGAAAAGTCTATATCGCAAAAGCCGCAGGCACGGGTACACTCCTTCCCTAAAGCAAGGAAGGTGGCTGTTTTATTGGAGTAGCATTCGAGGCGGTTGGGACATTTTGCTTCTTCACAGACGGTGGGGAGACCGCCCAGGATGGAGTGGGTTTCGAAAAGTTCTTTTCCTCGGGGCAGTTTTCGGTGGAGCCAGGAGGGGAAGCGTCCCTTTACCTTCCCCTCTTCAGGGTTTTCGGGAAGACGATTGAGTTTTTTGGGGCGATTGTTAAAAAGCTCCTGTGTCAAACTACTTTTTCCTCTTCGGTGGAAAGTGGATCGGCGTTTCGTTGGCTAAAAGAGAAGCCTCGAGCCATGCCTCTGGAATGGTGGGGTGGGCATGAATCGTATCTATAACGCACTCTAACGTGAGCTCGTTGTTAATCGCAAGGGCCATCTCGGCAATCATCGCAGAGGCTTCATGACCGATCACTTGAGCGCCATAAATTTCTCCTGTCTTTTTATCAGAAATGACCTGGGCAAACCCTTCGGTTTCGTTAGTAGCAACCGATTTTCCAAGGGCTTGGAAGGGAAAGGTTCCAATGTTGATATTAAGCCCTTTTTCTTGCGCCTCTTCTGCTGTCAACCCAACCATTGCAATTTCGGGGTGGGTGAAGATGACAGCAGGGATGGCATTGTAGTGGAGGTGAGCCTCCTGCCCACAGGCATTGGCTGCTGCAACAATTCCTTGGTGGGAAGCAACATGGGCAAGCATCGCAATGGCGGTAATGTCTCCGATCGCATAAATGCCTGGAACATCGGTTTCCATCCTTTCGTTTACCTCGATGGCTCCTTTTGGGCCCGGCTTTAGGCCTGCCCTATCAAGTCCAAGCCCTTCAGAGTTGAGCCCCCTCCCTACCGAAACGATGGCTTTTTCAACGGTGATGGAATCGCCCCCTTTGAAATGAACGGTAAGTCCTTTTCCCGTCTTATCAATTTTTTCAACGGCGGTATTTGTTTTGATATCGATCCCTTGTTTAGTAAACGCAGAAGTGAGCGCCTGTGAAATCGTTTTCCCTTGCGCTTGCACAATGGCGGGGAGCGCTTCGACGATTGTCACTTTGACACCAAACTCTGCGAAAAGGGAGGCAAATTCACATCCAATATAGCCGCCGCCAATAATGGCCATTGACTGAGGAAGCTCGGTGAGCTCCAGGGCAGATGTGGAGTTTAAAATGTTTTCATGATCGCAAGGGAAAGCAGGGATGTCGATGGGCTGTGATCCTGTAGCAATGATGATTTTGTCAGCTTGAATAAGGGCGCTATTCTTTCCTTTTACCTTGAGCTCTTTGGGAGACTCAAATGTTGCAACGCCTTCGAAGATAGTAATCCCATTCGACTTTAAAAGGCCTCCCAAACTTTGCCGAATACCGCTGACAACTTTGTCCTTGCGCGTCTTCATTTTTCCGTAATCGAAAGAAACTTTTTCGACATTGATTCCAAAGTCTTCGGCATGTTTGATCTTGTTAAAAATTGCTGCATTGGAAAGAAGCGCTTTTGAAGGGATACATCCGACATTTAAACAGGTTCCCCCTAAGTTTTCTTTTTCGATGAGGGCAACTTTTTTCCCCATTTGTGCACCCTTGATGGCAGCGACGTAACCTCCAGGCCCCGCACCAATCACGGCAAGGTCAAATTTTTGCTTTTCAGCCATTCCGATCTCCTAATTTTATTCCCTAGATTGTAACATTACTCAACCAAAAAGTAAATCTTGAAAAGACAGGGCAAATTTACTAGAATAGGATTTAGGCTGTAAAAAGGGTTTTTTGATGACGCAGGTAGACCGAACAAAAGCATGTTGGAATTGTGAGGCAGATGTGAGCTATGAAGCGACTTATTGTCCGTTTTGTGGAACAGATCTTTTGACCTCTTCGATCGAAACATCGAAACAAGTTCCTAAAAAAGATGCAAAATTTTCCGACCAGACGTTGCAAGAGAGTTTAGCATCGCTTTACAAGCCCCCTTACTCGGCTCGCGACAGGCAAGGCTTTGGCGTTCCCGATGAGCGAGAGGAGACTTCCTTCAAGGAGACGCCTGCTGAAAAAGAAGATCCCCTTTTTAAATCCTATGATCAAATGGAATTTGAAGAAGCGACAGCCTTTCCTTCTGAAGAAATTGAGGACGAAGTCGTTTCACGAAGAGGGACGATCCTTCCTCTCCTCTTCCTTATGATTGGCGCCCATCTTTTTATGTTGGGAGCGCTCCTTCTTTTCTGTTCCAAAGATGGGTTTGTTACTTTAGAGTGGAGCAGTCGTCTGTGGTTTCTCTACTGTCTGATCAGTTTCCCACTTCTCTATTTTGGGGGAAGGCTTCTAAAGGTAAAGGCCTGATTCGTGGCGGCGGGCCTTTTTTTCCTGCTGTGGAGGCATCATTTCAAAGCGGAAAAGGGCGTGGCCAATCTGAAGTTTTAGATCACTTGTAAACGTGTCAAAGAGAGCAAACGCCTCATGCTTGAATTCCAGAAGAGGATCTTTTTGTCCCACCACCCGCATGTTCACTTCAGTGCGGAGATGGTCGATCGATAGAAGGTGATCTTGCCAGAGTTTATCGATGCTTTTAAGGAGAAGGCTGCGGATTACTTCAGAAAGGACAGGCGCTGGATCGATCTCCTTTCCTGCTTCCTTTTGAATGGCTGCGATGGTCGCTTTTTCATGATCCATCTTTGCTTTGAAGGCTTGGACAATTTGCTTGGCTGCTTTCTGAGCGAGTTCTTCAGAAGGATCATAGTCATTATCAAAAACGTCATCGTCAAAGGTAACGGGGAAATGGGTCATCAGCCATTCGGCATAGCCTTGGGGATCCCAATGATCTGTCCGGGAAACAAAGAACTGCCCTGCCATTTCGGAGCAGATTTCTTCAAGCACCTCTTCAGCAAGTTCAAGAGAAGATTCCTCACTTAGAATATCATTACGGAAGGCATAAACCTCTTTCCGTTGCTTATTCATTACATCGTCATACTGAAGGGTATGCTTTCGGATCGAGTAGTTTCGCTGCTCGACCCGCTTTTGGGCCGTTTCAATTGAGCGGTTGAGGACCTTTGCAGAGATCGGTTCTCCCTCAGGAGGGCGAAATCTTTGCAAGAAAGCAGTCAGTTTAGGGGAGGTAAAGAGACGCATCAGCTGATCTTCAAAGGAAACATAGAACTTTGAGGTTCCCGGATCTCCTTGGCGACCACATCGTCCGCGGAGTTGTCTGTCAATCCGACGGGATTGGTGGCGGGTCGTTCCAATAACGTGGAGCCCTCCCACCTGCGCAATTCCTTCGCCGAGCTTAATGTCGGTTCCCCGTCCAGCCATGTTGGTCGCAACGGTGATTGCTTCTTTTTGTCCTGCTTGCGCAATAATTTCTGCCTCTTTGGCATGGTTTTTTGCGTTGAGGATCGTGTGCTTAAGCTTATTTTGTTTGAGGATGCGGGCCAGTTTCTCAGAGACCTCTACCGATTCAGTCCCAATTAGGATGGGACGCCCTTTTTTTTGCACTTCGGTGATATCTTTGATAATCGCATTATATTTTTCCCGCTCCGACATGTAGATTTCATCATCGGCATCTTTTCGCTGACACTTTTTATGGGTCGGAATTTCTAGAACATCGATTTTGTAGATCTCTTTGAGTTCGTTTGCCTCGGTCATCGCCGTTCCAGTCATCCCAGCGAGCTTGTCATACATCCGAAAGTAGTTTTGCAGGGTGATCGTCGCGTAGGTTTGCGTTTCTTGCTGAATCGGTACCCCTTCTTTCGCCTCAATCGACTGATGGAGGCCGTCGGAAAAGCGACGTCCCGGCTGGGGGCGCCCCGTATTTTCATCGATGATAACAATCTTTCGATCCTGAACGATGTAATCGACATCTTTTTCCATCAAAAGATGGGCGCGGAACAGTTGACGCAGATTGTGCGAACGCTCTTTTCGTCTACTATCTTCTTCCCGAAGGGCCATCTTTGCCTGCATCTTTTCTTGATCGGAAAGGGCAGGATTTTCATCGACCTTTGCATATTCATGGCCAAGATCAAGCATCAAGAAATCATCTTCTGCCTCTTGATTTCCCCCTGCCCAGGAGGCAATTCCCTTGTCGGTCAATTCATATTCACTGGCTCTCTCATCGATAATGATGTAAAGCTGGGCAAGCATTTCGTGCCGCTCATCTTTATTCGGTTCAGCATGAAAATAAGTTTCCCACTTCTCCATTTTTGCCCGAAGGTTGGGGTTTTCCTTGAGCCTTTTAAGGATTTTGCTCTGCGGCGTTCCCTTTCCCACAAGCCAAAGTTTCCGGAAAGCCTCTTCCTCTTCCTTGGCTTCTTCCTTGGAGAGTTTTTTCTCTTCCTCTTCTTCGGTAAGTCGCCCAAATTTGTCGAGGGTTTTGCGTGCATCGGAAGCAAGCTTATTACAATGGTCATTTTGCAAGCGGACGACGCGGGAAACCGATCCTTTGAGCTCGTCATACATCTGGCGCGATTGGGCTGAAGGACCAGAAATAATTAAGGGGGTCCGCGCTTCATCGATCAAAATCGAGTCAACCTCATCAATGATCGCAAAGTAGTAGCCCCGTTGACACTGCTCTTCTTTGGCATGGGCCATCGAATTGTCCCGCAGGTAATCAAACCCAAACTCCGAAGCGGTTCCGTAAACGATATCGGCTTTGTAAATCTCTTTCCGTTCATGGGGAGGAATCTGATTGATAAGCGCTTTAATACTCAGCCCGAGCCAGCGGAAAATGCCGCCGATCCATTCGCAGTCACGGTTTGCTAGATAATCGTTGACGGTTACAAGGTGGACAGGTCTTTCTGTGAGGGCATTTAAAAAGAGAGGAAGGGAGGCGGTGAGGGTTTTTCCCTCTCCCGTTTGCATTTCGGCAATCGATCCGTAGTGCATCGCAATGGCGCCAATCAGCTGCACATCATAGGGGATCATATCCCATTTTTGATCATATCCCGAGACGTGGATATCGGTGCCGATCATCTTGCGGCAGACATTCTTGACGAGGGCATAGGCTTCGGGAAGGAGGGCATCGAGGGTTTCTCCCTCTTTGAGTCGATTTTTAAACTCGAGGACTTTTCCTTTAACCTGCTCATCAGAAAGAGGTTGATACCCCTCTTCAATCCGATTAATCTGTTTAACAATTTTTTGATAACGCTTAACCTGCCGGCTCTGCGCAGTTCCAAAGATTTTTTTGATCAAACCAAACATAGCTACCTAAATGATTAAGTGCCCAGTATAGCGTAAAACTCATTTTAAGTGCTAATATTACAGGCATGAACGATATTACCTACAAAGATCGGGGGACAGGAGAGCTCAAAAAAGAAAAAATTTACGGTAAATTTTTTCTTGAGATGCTCTATGGAAACAATCTCTTTTCCCGCCTCTTACTCCTTCCCCTCTTTGCCCACGTTCCCTTCTTTTCCAACCTGTATGGGAAAAGGCAAAAAAGAAAGAAGAGTCGGACAAAAATCATCCCATTTATTCGCGATTTCCATGTCGATGTGAGTGAATTTGCCGATCCGATCGAAAGTTTTGATTCGTTCAATGACTTTTTTATCCGGAAATTAAAGCCGGGGGTGCGCCCCATTAAGGGAGGAAAGGATGTGGCGGTCTTTCCTGCTGATGGGCGTCATCTTGTCTTTCCTAACCTGGAAAAGGTGGAAGGGTTTTATGTGAAGGGGCAAAAGTTTGATCTTCGCACCTTCCTTAATGATGAAAAATTGTTTCAAAAATACCGAGAAGGGAGCATGGTGATCTCGCGCCTTTGTCCCACCGACTATCATCGGTATCACTTTCCTTGCAGTGGCACCCCCGGCAGAGCCAAGTTAATCAATGGCCCCCTTTTCTCTGTAAACCCAATCGCCCTTCGAAAACATTTCTCAATCCTAAGCGAAAATAAGCGGGTCATTACCTTGATCGAAACAATAGCATTTGGCACCTTGCTTTACATCGAAGTGGGGGCGACCTGTGTTGGCTCGATTCAGCAAACCTATATTGCAGGTCAGCCTTGCAAAAAGGGAGACGAAAAAGGGTACTTTGAGTTTGGAGGGTCGTGTGTGATTCTCCTTTTCGAACCAAACACCATTGCGTTTGATCAAGACCTAATCGAAACCTCAAGTCAATATATCGAAACCTATGCTAAGATGGGGACCGTTTTAGGGCGGCGCAAATAGGACACTCTTCTACCTTATGCCCCTTGGCGGGGCAGTATTTCCGTGCATAGTAGATGATTTGCAAGTGGAGTTTTTTCCATGACGTTTTTGGGAAAATTTTCATCAGATCCTTTTCTGTTTGCTTCACATTTTTTCCCGAACTTAGCCCCCACCGTTTCGCGCACCGATGAATGTGGGTATCGACGGGGAAGGCAGGTTTTTTAAGGGCGTGAATGGTGACCACCGACGCAGTTTTATGGCCGACGCCTGGGAGTTTTTCAAGCTCTTCAAGGGTGCGAGGAATTTTTCCTTTGTAATCATCGACAAGGATTTGGGAAAGTTTTTTGATCGCCCGCGCTTTGGTGGGGGCAAGACCACAGGGACGGATGATCGATTCGATTTGGGAGACGGTCAGCTCAGCCATTGCCGCGGGGGTCGATGCTTTTGCAAAAAGCTTGGGGGTGATCTCATTCACCTTTTTGTCGGTACATTGCGCTGACAAGAGGACCGCAATGAGTAAGGTATAGTGATCTTTATGCTTTAGGGGAATGGGAGGATTGGGAAATAACCGATTTAAAATTCGGCGGATGGTGCTAGCTTTACTCATTTTCCTACGCAAAACTTTGAGAAGATGGCGCTCAAAACCTCTTCGGTAATGTTCACCCCAATAATGGTCCCAAGCTCTTTTAATGCCAAGCGAATATCAGAAACCAAAAATTCTGGCGAGATGTCTGTCTGTAAACCCAACAATACGTTTTCGAGCGCTTCGATTGCCTTCCCAAGCGCTTGATGGTGCCGCTCACTCGTTAGGATTACCTCCTCTTTCGAGGGAGGACCTTCCTGCCAAATGACCCGATGGATCTCTTTTTTCAACGTTTCGATTCCCAGGCCCTCTTTGGCCGAGACTTTTACCTGATGAGAATAGGGCACGTGGGGAAGCTTCCCATGCTCTAGATCGACCTTGTTCCAGATCGCAATCGTTTTCTTTTCTGGTAAAGTCAACGCCGGTGGCTCCGGGTCGGTGACATCACACACCACTAAGATCAGATCAGCTTCCTTGGCTGCCTTTTCAGAGCGGCGGACCCCCTCTTTTTCGACGATCTCCTCGGTTTGCCGGATGCCTGCCGTATCGATGAGTCGGAAGTTCATCCCCGCAATCTCGATATCCTCTTCCAAAACATCGCGCGTGGTTCCGGGAATATCGGTGACGATGGCCCGCTCTTTTCCGCTCAGAGCATTCATCAAAGAGGACTTTCCTACGTTGGGCGCCCCAATCAAACAGAGCGAAAACCCAGTCTGAACCATTTTTCCATCATAAAATGTCTGATGTAAAGCCGCTTTACATCTGATTAGCTCTTGTAAATCCGCACAAAGCTCCTCTTTTGACGCAAACTCAAGCCCTTCTTCCGGGAAGTCGACCCATGCTTCTAAGATCGCAGCGATGGAGGTGAGCCTTGTCTGGAACTCACGAATCTTCTTGTAAAGCTTACCTTCCAAGTGGTTTTCAGCGGCCTGCCAAGCTAGCTCACTCTTTGAAGCGATCACCTGTTGGACCGCTTCGGCGCGGGTCAAGTCGATCTTTCCATTTTGAAACGCTTTGAAGGTGAATTCTCCAGGAAGGGCAGCGCGGGCGCCAGCTTTAAGAGTCGCATCTAAAACTTTCCGGGTGATGATCACCCCACCGTGGCAGTGGATCTCGACCGTATCCTCCCCCGTGTAAGAGCGGGGATTTTTCATGACGACGGCGAGCCCCTCGTCGATCACCTCTCCATCTATTCCCAAAATCTTTCCAAAATGGACGGTATGGCTCTCATACTCCTTGATCGGTCCCGAAAAGATCTTGTCGGCCACCTCCAGCGCCTCATCTCCCGCAATCCGGACAACAGCGATCCCTCCCTCACCTGGAGGGGTGGCAACGGCGGCAATGGTTTGCCCAGGCTCATAACTGCGGTGGTTAAACTCCATCTTTTCCAATAAACATAAAAACCGCTGCGACTAGAAAAATCCAAGCGAGTGATATTGCAAGAAATAATAAGGAGATTCCAAAGAGTTTAAAATAGGATTTCCGTTTACTCCCCTTCTCAGTTAGTTCTTTAAGTGAGGATTTATGAAAATGTTGCGCGAAATAATATATCCCAACAGACAATACGACAGGGAGGGTAGAGCTAGGGATTTTATTTACCAAGCTTTCTGGTAGAAGCATCAGTATTATAGGTAAAAGGATAGCAATAGCAATCCCCACCCACATAGCTTTTTTTGCTTCCTTGTTTTGATTAAAGAGCTTGTAGTTTTGGCTAAGGAGAATACATCCTGCTAGGGGGCCACCGAGAATTGATCCGATAAGGATTTGACGGTTTGACCAAAAGCGCGAGGATTTTATTGGGGTATCCACTGTAGTTTCCATAAATCGTACTCCAAAAAATTATAGTGAAGCCGAGTTTATCCTCTAGGTGGGTCTTACGTCAAGCAATTTAGGAAGGACTTTTCTAACATCCCCTTTTTCTAAAAACCGCGATTTTACGCTCGAGATGGATTTTGCATCAAGCAACTTGGGAAGAGGTTTTAGAGCCTTTTCAAATAAAAACCATGAAAAATGGAGACTCTATATCCATTTTTACATCCCAGAAAGAGAGGTTTTGATGAGGAGACTCAGCTCAGGGGGCTCTTCGAAGTGGGCCAAAGCTTTTTTGACTGCCTGCTGGGCGTGGAGAGAGTTGTAGCCGAGATTCATTAGCGCAGAAAGGGCATCATTAACCGTTTGGTCTTCTTTGGAGATTCCCTTTTGGGTGGTGGCCGGGAGGGACGATTTCTTCAAACCTTTTAGCACCTTGTCGCGGAGTTCGACGATGAGACGCTCGGCAGTCTTCTTTCCGATACCGGGGATTTTGGCGAGGAGAGAGGCGTTGGCAGTGGTGATGGCCGATTCGAGGGCCGAATAGTCAAGGTGGCCGATCAGGGCAAGGGCTGTTTTAGGGCCAATTCCCGAGATGGTGCTCACCTTTTCAAAGAGATCCCGCTCCTCTTGGCACAGGAAGGCAAAATTCCGGTGGGAATCTTCTCGGATCACCGAAGAGATGTAGAAAAGAATTTCTTCGCCAATGGGAGGCATCGCAGAAAAAACACTTAGAGGAGTGTGGAGGAGATAACCCACCCCGCCTACATCAACAACCGCCTTAATGGGTGAGAGAGAGATAAGAGTTCCTTTCAAATATTCAAGCATAATTAACCTGTTTTATAGAATTTGCGTGACAAATAGCAAGGGCAAGCGCATCGGCGGCATCCTCGGGCGTTGGGAGCTCAGATAAGTTGAGAAGCGTTTGGACCATCCTTTGGACCTGCTCTTTCGAGGCTGCTCCCGTCCCTGTAATGGCAAGTTTTGCCTTTTTGGGGGCGTACTCGAAAATAGGAATTTTCCGCTTGGTTGCGGCAACGATCGCCACCCCCTTAGCCATCCCTAACTTCAGGGCGCTCTGGACATTCCGCCCCACAAACTGGGTTTCGACCGAAACCGCTTCGATCGGATAAGTTTCCAAAAGGTGCTCGATCCCCTCGTGGATAAGTCCATACCTCTCATGGAGAGAAAGGGTTGTTGGGGGGCGGATACACCCATAGTCCAGAGGAGTGTAGGTGCGAAGATCAGTTTCGATCACCCCATAACCGGTAATCCGAGTGCCTGGGTCGATCCCTAAAATAATCCATTTCTTTTGGCTCATATTTTTCATTATGAAGTCAAAGAGGTTTTCTGTTAACATCGAATTATGAAAATTATTGTACGGATGCCAAACTGGATTGGAGATCTGGTGATGGCAACGCCCATTTTAATCGATTTGCGCAACGCTTACCCGGACGCAGAGATCACCGCGATGTGTCAGGAAAACGTCGCTCCCTTACTTGAAAAAGAACCGGCAATCGATGAGCTTTTTCGGTTCAGCCGCGCCAAAGGTTTTTTCAGACGGATCACCGAAAGAAACATCGCAGGAAAATTAAAGCGGGGCGATTATGACCTAGGAATTTTGCTGACTAACTCCTTTTCTTCAGCATGGCGTTTCCGCCAAGGCGGAGTAAAACAGATTCTCGGCTACCGTGCTGACGGACGAGGTTTTTTGCTGACGACACCTGTCTCATTTTCAGAAAAACGGAAAGAAAAGCACCTCGTCGAAACCTATAAAGAGCTTCTGGCTCCCCTTGGAATTCCCATTTCTAGTACGGAGCCTCGCCTGATAGTCAGCGACGAAGAAATAAGGGAGGCTTGGGAGTTTGTAAAGCGGCTTTACATCTCACCTGATGCAAAACTGATTGGAATCAATCCAGGCGCTGCCTATGGGACGGCCAAGTGCTGGCTTCCCGATCGATTTGCGGAGGTCGCAAAAAACCTCGTCCGTGCCGACACCAAAAATGTGGTCCTCTTTTTCGGTGACCGCTCCCACAAAGAGCTTATTGGAAACATCTGCGCTGGTCTTGAGAGTCGGGTGATCAACTTAGCCGGGCAAACCGACTTAAGACAGCTCCTTGCTCTCATAAAGATTTGCTCAGCCTTTTTAACCAACGATAGCGGTCCGATGCACATCGCCGACAGCTTGGATATTCCACTCATCGCCCTTTTTGGCTCGACAAGCCCTGTTGCAACCGGTCCTTATAAGCAGCGGCAAAGCATCATCCAGAAAAAAGTTCCTTGTTCCCCCTGCTTTAAACGGGTATGTCCCATCGACTTTCCTTGCATGAAAAAAATTGGAGCAGACGAAGTCACTGGAATGGTTTTAGCAAAGTTAAGTGAACGTGTGGAGGCAAAATGATCAAAAAACTGCTCACCCCTTTTCGTCCCAACCCCTTCGATAAACTCTTGAAGAAGATGGCTCATGAAAACAAAAGTCGTTTCCTCATCATTTGGAATCGGGGACTTGGCGATATTCCACTAGGGCTTTACGCCCTTGTTTACCGGATCCGGAGCTACATTCCCCACGCATCGGTCACCTTTATGACCCGAAAAGATCTTGCCGACACCTTCACGATGCTCGATAATGTCCAAGTGATCGTGGGAGAGACGTGGGAGCGGGGAAAACTCTTTGATATCGAGGCGACCCTAAAAGAGCACAACCTAAGCCCAAACATGTTCGACGTGGTTTTAGAAAGGCCCGACCCCACCCGATGGCTCAAGTGGCAACTCGGCACTCTCACCCCCAAGCTCAATTGGAATAATGACTGGGACAGCCTTACCGACCCGTATGACCTAGACCCCAACGAGACCTATATCGGGTGCCATGTCCAAACGGAAACGGGAGCTCACTACAAATATGAGAAGAATTGGCCCGTTGCTGCATGGCGCGATCTATTTAAGAAAATTGGCGAAGAAAAGAAAGGAAAAGTCCTCCTTTTTGGGATGAACCAAGACCCCGCATTTCTTATGGATCATGTCATTGATCTAAGAGGGAAAACAAACCTTTTCGAGATGCTTTCAGTGATTAAAAATCGGTGTCGCTACCTCGTTGTTCCCGACTCAGGGATCCTTTCCATTGCCTATTACGTCAATGTTAACTATCCCATTCGAGTGGTCTCTCTTTGGGCCGACCCAAAACAGGGAGTTCTCAGACAAAAAGTTGTCTCTCCCAATAAAGAGTTTGAGCACATCCCCCTTTGCGGGAAGAATAATAACGTCGCAACCATCTCCGTTGAAACTGTCTTTAGCGCGCTAACACATGAATAAAGTAGGAACACTTATTTTAGCAGGGGGAAAGGGGACACGCCTGGGTTGCGAAGGACCCAAAGGGTGTGTGAGACTTCCCAGCTACGACAATCAAACCTTCTTCGAAATTCTCCTAAAAAAAGTTAAAGAGCCCCACCTTCCTGTTGCAATCATGACCTCTTCTTTTACCCATGAAGCGACACTTTCCTACCTAGAAAAGGAAAGTTACTTTGGCTTGACAAACGTCAAACTCTTTTCACAAGGGATCCCGGATGGAAATGGACGGGCGCTAAGTCTTTTGTACGCTTCAGGGATATGGGAAGGAGTCTCCTTTGTCCAGGTTCTTCCGGTCGATAATCCCTTAGCTCAGCCCTTCGATCCAGAGCTTCTTGCTGTCCATGAAAAAGAGGGAGTAGAGCTTGTCCTTCGGGCTGTAAAGCGGGCAAATGATGAGGAAAAACTTGGAGTGATTACAGAAAAAGAGGGGAGGTTAATGGTCTTAGAGTATACCGAAAACCCTCCAAGCATCGCTCAAAACCCCCTTGGCAACACCGGCATTTTTTCATGCACCATGGACTTTGTAAAGCGGACTGCAAATATTTCTTTACCCGAGTATCCCGTTCAAAAAGAAGAAAACGGAAAGTGGGTTTCAAAAAAAGAAGTATTTGTTTTAGATCTTTTCCCTTACGCCAACTCCTTCAAAGTCATCGTCTCCGATCGAAAAAAATGTTTTGCCCCCATAAAAACCCCAAATCAGTTATAATCAGCCTAAAAATTATAGGTGACCTTTGATGAGAATTGGATATTTAGGAGCGGGTGCCTGGGGATTTTGTTTAGCAAACCTCTTGGCAGAAAAGGGATATGAAGTAAAGCTGTGGACGGGGAATATGTCCCTTGCCGAAGCGCTCAAGCGGGGAGAGTCCCACCCGAAGCTCCAAGATCACCAAGCCGAAGAGAACCTCCTCCTCACCACCGACCTCAAAGAAGCGGTGACCGACGTTGATCTCATTGTCGAGTCAGTCACCTCCAAAGGGCTCCGTCCCGTCCTAGAGCAGCTTAAAGGATTGGGGGTGCTTGAGGCTCCCATCATTTTAACCTCTAAAGGGATCGAGCAAGGGACCGGTCTTCTCATGTCAGAAGTCGTCCTTGATGTATTGGGTCCTGACTATAAAGAGCGGATTGGGTGTCTCAGTGGTCCTAGTCTTGCCGCCGAAGTGATGCGCAAACTTCCCACGTCGGTGGTTGCCTCGGCCTACAGCCAGCCCCTAATGATGCACATTTGCGAAGCCTTTACCACCTCTTACTTCCGCGTCTATCCCAACGAAGATATGCGAGGGGTTTCGTTTGGTGGCGCCATGAAAAATATTGTGGCGATTGCCTGCGCTATTTCTGATGGCCTTGGCTACGGCGAAAATACAAAAGCAGCGCTTATGACCCGCGGTCTTCATGAGATCCGGAAGCTCGGGGATGCCATTGGCTGCTCCGCTGACACCCTCAATGGTCTTTCTGGAATGGGCGATCTCTGCGCTACCTGCCTCTCGACCCTGAGCCGGAACTACATCTTCGGGAAACTCCTTGCCGAGGGGCACACCCCCGATCAAGCCCGCGAGAAAATCGGAATGGTGGTTGAAGGGGCCTATACTTGCGCCTCAGCTCTAGAGCTCAGCGCCAAAACTGGCGTTGAAATGCCCATCACGGAAGCGGTCTACGCGATCATCTACGAAGGGGTGAAGCCTCAGGAAGCCGTGGATGCCCTTCTGGGGCGAGCTGTCAAGCAAGAGCACCTTTAGTGATTAGCTTTGGTAGGTCTTTTAGAGCATCTTCGAAGGGGAGCGCTTCGATGTTTTTAAAGTAAAGAGACTTCTTTCCTCCGTAGAGGATGTAGCACTTGGCCTCAGGATAGTCCTCGGCAAAGAGCTTAAGAGAACGCAGATCGTTAGGCCCAATATTTGCCGATCGCTTAATTTCAAAGGCAAATACCCCTTTCTCCCCATAGAGGACAAAATCCACCTCATGCTTTGCTTGTGTGCGCCAGAAATAGATAGTATAATCAAGGCGCAAATAATCATTGACAGCACGCAGACTTTGAAAAAAGAGTGTTTCTAGAGCAGCTCCTTCAGCCTCCTCTGGTCGGTCAAAAGGGCCCATGGGTCGAAGGGTTCGGTAAACGCCCACATCGAAAAAATAGAATTTTGCGTGGGTAATCAGCGCTCTTTTTGCCCGCTTTGTAAATATGGGAACTCTAGTTGCTAGGAGGAGATCTTCCATGATCGAAAAATACCCTTCCATCACCTTGCGTGACACCTGTGCATCCCGCGCTACCGCAGAGATGTTTAAGACGCTTCCTTGTGAGAAGCTAGCAACCTCTAAAGCGCGACTGAAGCTATCAAGATGTCTTGTTAATCCTTCTTGCATCACCTCTTCACGAAGATAAGTCGTCACATAAGAAGAGAGATAGTCTTTCGGATCTTGGTCAGTGCGAAAAGTGGAAGGGAGAAGACCATATTTAATAGCATGCTCAAGAGAGAAATCGTTTCCGAGTTCCTGAACGATAAAGGGGTGCATGTGGTGGACGATCGCTCTTCCTGCTAATAAGTTTACCCCTTTCTTTTTTAGCTTACGTGCGCTTGAACCTGTCAAACCAAAGCGGTAGTTTTTCTCCTCAATGAGTCGGTGGACTTCATTGAGAAGTTCTGGGATACGTTGCACCTCATCTAAAATAATCCAGTCGTTAAATCCATCAGGAATTCTCTTTTGGATCAAAGAGGGGTTAGACATCAGGGTTCGATAGGTGTCATAGTCCAAAAGGTCAAAGTAAAGAGCCTCTGGAAAATTGGTGCGAATCCATCTAGTCTTTCCCGTGCCACGAGGACCAAAAAGGAAGAAACTGGTCTTTAGCTGGTTATGTTTTCCTAGCCAACGATCATACATTGTGTTTTGTCCTGTTGCTTCCATTATATACAGAATTATTTACCTGTCAAGACAATTTTCTGTCTTCTTTTTTCCTTTTTAGGGAAATTTTCAGGCTATTTTTTGCCCTAATAGGAGCATTTTCAGCCTATACCATTCCGATTCAAGATTTGGAATGGGGATAAAACATTCCTTGTTATTTTAGAGGTTTTTCCCTATACTGCTGTCAAGTTTTATTTGAAAAAGGAAATTTCCATGCAGCCAGCAAATCAGCAAGTCACTGGGACAATAATTTTTTTAACGGGAGCGGCCCTATTAGTCGCGATGCCGGCAGTCCTTAAAAAGCTTGATGGAACAACAAGAAGTGTTGTCCTCCTTTCTGGTGCCTTAGGGATGGTGGCTGCGACAAAGGCAACTAAGAAAGAACATACCCTTATCAGAAAAGTTGTTTGGGTCATTCTTATTCATGCCGCTATTTATGGTATTACAGCTGCTGCAAAATCGAAAAAGTATGTTTTCTCTTCAAAGGAAGCAGCCCTCTTAGCAGCTCTCCAAATCGGTGGCGTTTGCGTTGCGCATCGGTTGCAGAAGCGGCTGCCAAACGATTACCGAAACGAGAAGTGGACAAACGAGCAGCTTCTAAAGAGTTTAGACTCTTCGGAAGTAGATTCAATAGAAAAAACAAAAATAGCGCTGGTTTTATGGTCGCG
>JAJFMJ010000037.1 GCA_021772275.1 Chlamydiota bacterium
CAATAGAAAAAACAAAAATAGCGCTGGTTTTATGGTCGCGTGGTGAGGAGACTCCTAGCTTTACTCCCACTGAGGGTATGAAAATTGTGATTCGTCATAGTGATAATTCTGAGATTTCCAATTACCTGAATGTGGAGGAAATTGAGAAGATTCCTAAAAGCGCTTTACACGCACTCTATGAACTTTTCAGTCAAACTGAGGGGGAAGATATTCACTTGTTTATGTTTAACTATCTCCCTCTCGACTACCAAAAAGCCTTTAATGCCCGCTTTAAAAAGTTGGAAAAGCGGCTGCTTCTTTCAGAGCAGCTTCTGGATGAGTTTAACTTGAAAAAACCTTCGGAAATCAAGCAGCAGGTTCTGGAGATTTACAATGACTATACTTCGGCTGGTGGATGGAGCTGTTGGCAAATAGCTAATATAGAGCTGAGATCTAGATTTTTAAACCAACTCTTTAGGATCTCTTCCTTGAAAGATTGTGACTACGAGATGACTCCGGAGCAAATTAATGCGAATATTAGTCTGTCACATATCACCATGCCGCTTGCATTCCTTGATGATCAGATTCTTGAAGCGTTGATTAAGTATGGTGATAAAAAGGGGCGGGTTGCTCTGGCCCTAGCATCGAAAGGGAAGTGGCCCGCAGAATTTAATCTGACGACTGAGATGCTAGAAGGCCTTGATTTTTCAAATTTCTCTATTGAAGACTTTCCTGAAAAGTGTCTAAACAACCTGTACGACCTTTTTAAGAACCAGATTACTTTTGGAAAACTAAAACCTGAAATGCAGATGATTTTTAATGAGTGCTTTGCGCAGCTAGGTAAACCGATGCTTTTTTCCGCTAAGCTTTTGATAGATATCCAAACTTTCGGAAAAACTAAGTGGTTTGATGCAATTTGTGAATCCCATAAGGATGGTCTTAAACTGTCAACGGGACTTCCTTCACAAAGAGAATGGCTATTAAACCTCCTTTTGGAAAGAGCAGATGCCCATAAATATGAAGCAATATTAACGCCTGCACAAATTGACGTACCGCTTAATCTGACAAACGTGTTGATTCCTGATAAGCTTTCAGCAGAGGATGGGGAAAAAGCAGCTGAGCTTTACTCTAAAATATTGGAGCGGGGATCCAGCGATAAAGCCAAAGCATTCTTTTTCTTTAGGTTGCTTCTGCATGGAGTACATATTCCTGGCTTTGAAATCACCCTTGAGACAATACGGCACTTTGCTGAGTTCTCGAAAACGAATAGAATGGATCGCGCGACGGTAAAAAACATTCCAGAGAGCGCATTAGTTCAATTATACGGTGTTCTCAGCGAGGAAATTAACTCAACTCTTGAAGAATCAAACGATTTAGTCTTTGATAAGCTGAATTGGGAATGGGCAAGAGAGTTAAATGGATGTTTTGCAAAAATCAAAGAGCCCATGCTGTTTACAGAACGCTATTTTAGTGTTGAGAATGTAGGCGAAGAAATTGAGCGAGTGATCCTCTCTTATGGTACCCCCTGTAGTGCTCAAGATGGCGAAGCCTCTACCAGCTACGCATCACCAACAGAGAAAGTCACTGTGAAATTATCACGTATTAAAAACTTGAGATTGAGGTCGTGGCTTTTCAATTTTATTTTAGTATTCCCAGCCATGCTCAACAAAGAGATTGAGTTCCAGGTTCAGATAGACGAAGAGTTTAGTTTATCTGACTTTGACCTACCTGGAGTGTCCTATTTTGATGAGCAGCAGCTAGAGGACCTTATTGCCAAATACTCCGATGTGATAAATCACCCACAGGCACAAGGCCATATCCAAGCAGACAAGATTTTTAAGTGGAACAATGAGGTTAATGAAAAATTTGAAGGAGTGGACCCTCTTCTTTGGCCTGACGAAATACCTCAAGAATATATTCAATTTGCTGAAGAAAATCCAGATTACGAATATCTTCTTCCTTGGTCCTTGTTATTTTAGAGGTTTTCCCCTATACTGCTGCTAAGTTTTATTTGAAAAAAGGGGATTTTCATGCAGCCAGTAAATCAGCAAGTCGTTGGAACAAGTATTTTTTTAACGGGAGCGGCCCTATTAGTCGCGATGCCGGCAGTCCTTAAAAAGCTTGGTGGAACAAGGAATATCGTTCTTCTTTCTGGGGCCTTAGGGATGGTGGCTGTTACAAAGGCGACTAAGAAAGAACACACCCTTATCAGAAAAGTCGTTTGGGTCATTCTTATTCATGCCGCTATTTATGGTATTACAACTGCTGCAAAATCGAAAAAGTATGTTTTCTCTTTAAAGGGAGCAGCCCTCTTAGCAGCTCTCCAAATCGGTGGCGTTTGCGGCACCCATCGGTTGCAGGGGCGGCTGCCAAACGATTACCGAAACGAGAAGTGGACAAACGAGCAGCTTCTAAAGAGCTTAGATTCTTCGGAAGTAAACGCAATAGAAAAAACAAAAATAGCGCTGGTTTTATGGTCGCGTGGTGAGGAGACTCCTAGCTTTACTCCCACTGAGGGTATGAAAATTGTGATTCGTCATAGTGATAATTCTGAGATTTCTAATTACTTGAAGGTGGAGGAAATTGAGAAGATTCCTGAAAGCACGTTAAACGCACTCTATGAACTTTTCGATCAGGCTGAGGGTGAAGATATTCACTTATTTATGTTTAACTACCTCCCTCTCGACTACCAAAAAGCCTTTAATGCCCGCTTTAAAAAGTTGGGAAAGCGGCTGCTTCTTTCAGAGCAGATTCTGGATGAGCTCAACAGTAAGCCGATCTCTGAAACCAGGGGTAAGATCTTAGAGCTTTCTAAGTTTTACAGCACGTCGTCCCATCCAGAGTTGGTGAGTAGGCTCTCTATCCTATGCTTGAAGCTGCACGAGGGTATTAAAAGCAGCAGGTCGTTCCTAGAAGCCCTTCTAAACTCAGCACATCTGTATTTAACAAATAAGGGGCGTGACTTTTTTGAGAAGATGACCCCTCAGGACCAGAAAAATATCAATAAACTGTTTTTAAAGATAGGAAAATCCCCCATCCTTTCTGAGGCTTTTTTAAGGGAAGTCTTCGAGTCTCAGTATAATAAGAGGTCTGAGTTGACTGAGTGGGTTAAGGATATCTATAAGGCCTTCAAGGGAAAATTTAGACTTTCCCAATTACCATGTAAAAAAGAAGCCTTTTTAAGCGAGCTTTTATACTTAGCTGAGATGTGTCAGTATGAAGAGAGTGAAGAAAACATCGTAGTAAAACCAGAAGAGGTTGATGCTGATATCGATCTATCTCAAATATGGCGTTGCCCTCGTCTAATCGAAAATGTAGAGAAGGCAACTCCGCTTTATTCTGCTGTCCTGGATAAAGCAGGTTATGATGATGAGAAAGAGAAGGCTGACTTTTTCTTTTGCTTGCTTTTGCGTGGCGTACACGTTCAAACATTTACGATTGATTGTGAGCAGATGAAGGGCATTGGTCGGCGTTTTAGACATAAAACTGGCCATAAGTTGCCTATTCCCGACAGTGGGTTAGAGGCGTTGTATACCGCTTTTATCAATGAAATATCAGCTCTTGATGTATTTAGTCTAAACCTCGGATTAGAATTGAATCTTTGTTTTGCAGAGAGGCTCAAAAAACCCATGCTTCTTACAGAAGGGATGCTGCGGTCGATGAATATGGAGAATTATGACTCCCGTTATTTTTCCAAGGAATGTAGCAGACTCCTTCGTTCTTATGGTCATTCTACCTCTCCTGGTTCAGAAGCATCTGCTTCGAGTAGTAGTAGCAATTCCGCCGAGTCTTCGAGTGTTACTTTAAAACTATCAAGTATTGAGAATGAGAAATTAAGATCGCAACTTCTGGGTTGTGCTCTAGAAAATTTATGGAAAGACGTTGATATTGAGATAGATGCACAGTTTAATCTAGCCGATATTGCTCGTCTTCCCTGGTATTATGAACCAGAGGACACGAAAAAAATGGCCTCCTTTTGTTCTAGGCTTCTAAAGAGCCCACAGGCGCAAGGCCAGGTCAAAACAAAAGTTTTCTTTAATTGGCATGAACGGCACTACAAAACTCCGAAGAGAGGGGAAAAAGCTCCTCTAGTTTGGCCTGAAAAAATGCCCCAAGAATATATTCAATTTGCTAATATTAAAGCGTATACACATTCCTTCTTCCCAAAGGAATTTCTTGAAGGTTGAAAAAAACCTTTAGGGACTCAATACTGGTGGAATGACCCAGTTGGAAGGAGACAAGGTGGTACGCGCCGAGGAAATGGCGCGGGCCGAACGGGCAACCATCGAGGCGGGAGCCTCCGATGAGGCCTATATGCTCAAGGCGGGCGAGGGAATTGCGCTGCTTATCGAGCGATTTATTCAACACAAAGATTTGGAAAAACGGGTGACCCTCCTGGTCGGTAAGGGAAACAATGGGGGTGACGCCTTTGTTGCGGGAACCTTTTTGCTTGGGAAAGGGTTTGCCGTGGAGGCGTATCAGTGTGTTCCGCTGGAGGAAGCAAGTCCGCTTTGTCAAAAGCATGGAAAACTTTTTGCCGAGGCGGGAGGCGGCATCCAACAAGAGTTGGACCTTAAGGGGGTCATTCTAGATGGTCTTTTGGGGACTGGCTTTCGAGGCAAAGTCGAGGGAAAGCTTGCTGAGGCGATCGAAGAGGTAAATGACTCAGAGCTCCCCGTCTTGTCGATCGACATCCCTTCAGGGGTCGATGGAAACACAGGAGCGGTCGAGTCGGTGGCGATCCATGCGTGGGAAACCTTTTTTCTGGGGATGGCGAAACTGGGGTTTTTCATTGGCGAGGGATATGATTATGTGGGGAGACTTAAGAAGGTCGACTTTGGAATGAAAGGAGACGATGCCACCCCTGTTGCCTATCTGGTCAGTGAGACGGCTTTACAGGAACTTTTGCCTCCTGTAAAGCGGACTCGCCATAAGTATGAGGCGGGATATGTGATTGCGATTGCGGGTTCGCCAGGAATGCCGGGAGCGGCGATGCTTGCATCGCTCGCGGCCCTTAAGGGGGGAGCGGGGATCGTCCGTCTCTTCCATCCAGAAGGGATGGAAGAGGAGTTGGCGCCGGCTGCTTATGAGCTGATTCGAGCTCCGTATAAGTGGGGGGACCCCTCGGAAATTTTAGAAGAGGGGAAACGGGCAAAGGCTTGTTTGGTGGGGCCAGGCGTAGGAAGAAGTGAGGAGATGGGAACCTTTTTACGAGACAATGTAAAGCGGCTTTACATCCCAATGGTGATCGATGCGGACGCATTGTATCACTTAAAAGAGTTTCCAAAGGGGGCGATTTTGACCCCGCATCAGAAGGAGATGTCCCACCTTTTGGGTGGAAAAGAGGTAGACCGGGAGAGCTGTCAGGCATTTGCTGAAAAGGAGGGAGTGACGGTTGTTTTAAAGGGAGCGCCGACCTGGATTTTTCACCCGGGGACGTTGCCGCTGATCATTCCGCGGGGTGATCCGGGAATGGCAACGGCGGGAACGGGCGATGTTTTAACAGGGATGATCGCCGCTTTTTTGGCGCAAGGGGTTTTGGGAAGAGAAGGAGCTGCCCTTGGGGTTTACTTGCACGCCCTTTGTGGGGAAAGGGCGGCGGAGAAATTGACCTCTTATTGCGTCGTTGCAAGCGATTTAATTGAGACACTTCCGGAAATTCTTCAAAAACCACTCGGTGAAGTAGGGGATGCCGACCGCTAGGGGCGTTTGGGGTGTAAAGCCAAGCGCTTTTTGGGCTTTGGTGATGTCGGCATAAGTAGTGGTGACGTCGCCGGGTTGCATCGGCTGGTAATTGATCTGCGCTTTTTTTCCAAGAGAGGTTTCTAAAAGTTCGATCAGGGTCATGAGCTTTTCGGGTTTGTTGTTTCCGAGGTTGTAAAGCTGAAAATCATCACAGTGGTCTAATGCGGCAGCAGTTCCTTGAATCACATCATCGATATAGGTAAAGTCTCTTTCCATCTTTCCGTTATTAAAGACGGGGATCGGCTCGTCGTTTAAGATTTTTTCGGCAAAGGAGTAGTAGGCCATGTCGGGGCGTCCCCACGGGCCATAGACGGTGAAGAAACGGAGCCCCACCATCGGAATCTGGTAGAGGTGGTGGTAGCTTTTGGCAAGAAGTTCACCTGACTTTTTGGTGGCAGCATAGAGGCTAATGGGAGTGTCGGTGGGATCGGTTTCTACGAAAGGAACTTTGGTATTCCCCCCATAGACAGAAGAAGAGGAGGCAAAGACGAGCTTTACATCGTCAAGGGTGCGGCACAGCTCTAACACCTGCAAAAAACCATCGAGATTAGAGTCGCCGTAGGGCTGCGGATGATCGATCGAATACCGAACTCCTGCTTGCGCAGCAAGGTGAACAATGTGGGTAATCCCTTTTTCTTGGCACAGGGTTTCAAGTTTTTTAATGTTTTGAATGTCGTGGTTAATGACTTCTATTTCAAGCGCTTTTAGTTTGTTTGCTCGTGCAAATTTTAAATCGGGGCTATAATAATCATTGAAATTATCACACCCAATGACATAATCTCCTTTTTTACTAAGGAGTGTCGCTAGATGAAAACCAATAAAGCCCGCAATTCCGGTAATAAAAATCTTTTTTTGCATCTCTTAATCATAACACAGTTGATGATTTTCTTAGGAGGGTGTTCCAATACCCCCTATAAGGGAACGGATGTTGTGGGGGCTGATGAGTTTGTGATCGATTCCTACAAAATCAATGCGGGGAAACTTTCCATCCTGGAAATGGAGGGGAAACCGCTGATGACCCTTAATCCAGACCTCCTCGAGGAGTATACGAACACGATCGACAATGGGGATGTCTTAAAGATTTCTCTTTTTCAGCCGGAGGGAGGAAAGCTCGCAGGAGCGGTTCAGGCCATTGGCGATGCGATTGGTTATACGGTTTCGAGCGGGAAGATCACCCTCCCCGATTTAAAGCCGATCGAAGTGAAGGGGCTGACCCTATCAAAAGCTAAAGAGCGGATCCAAGAGGCCTATGATAACGAGGTTGATGGGATCGAGGTTTTCCTTGCTTTTTCAAGGCGAAATGTTAAGAAAATCGAGCTGGCGGGGATGGTGAGCCAGTCGTCGATTTCGGTCAACGGAAAGCTCCGCCTTTTTGAGGTATTAGCGCAAGCCAAAGTCCCTCCCAATGCAAACCTCTTTAAGAGCTATCTTGTTCGAGACGGCCGACCAGTTCCTGTCGACATGAACAAGCTCGTAAAGGATGGGGACATGAGCCAAAATGTGGTGATGCGAGGGGGCGATAAACTTTATATTGCCGAGTCTTCTGCGTCGACCCTGATGGTCATGGGGGAGGTGCGGCAAGAAAAGGTGATCGAGGTTCCGTCGGGATCACTTCCACTGCGGACAGCACTTGCGATGGCCGGAGGGATTCCCTACACGGGCGATAAGGGGGTGATCCAGGTCATCCGGGGCAATATTTTGCGTCCCAAAATCTACACCTTAAATTGGAAACATGTGATGCGCCTTCCGACGTCGAGCATGCTCCTCATGCCTGGAGACATTGTCTACGTAGCGGCAACGCCGATCACCGAGTGGAACCGGTTTGTGGTACAAATCTTCCCGACTCTCACAGGAATCGAACTCTTTAGGAAAGGGGTGGCAGCAGTGGTGGCGATCCAATGAAGAGTTTGATCATTTTTGCAGATATCAAAGCCCTTTTCTTTCGGATGAAGTGGCTCGTTTTGGGAGGGGCGCTCCTTTTCGCAACGGTTGGCGTTTGGAAACGGGGGCAGCTTCCCCTCAAGTATGAAATTGCTGCGACATTCAAAGATTCTGGGGGGACTCAAGAAGCGGGAGGTAAGCTTGACACCTTCTTAAAGACGTTTGGCGTCTACCAAGAAAAAAATAAAGGAGATGCCTTTTTTATGTCGTCGCCCATCTTAGAGCCGACGGTTGAAAGGTTGGGTTTACAGGCTCGAATTGAGCTCGATGGAATTTGGGAAAAGAAGAGGCGCAACTTTTCTAATGCATGGAAAATAGAGCGGAAAAAGAGGATCAAAAAAAGAAAGGGCTTTCTCTTTGAGAATGTTCACTACTCGGGAGAAGGGAGCAAAAACTATGAAATTTTTTTCACTTCGAGAGGCTCTTTTGAGATTCGCGATACCAAGGATCGTTTTGTATGCAGAGGCAATGTGGGCGAAAAGGTTTCTTTTGGAAAAACCTCTTTTACCCTACTAGAGCTTCCAGAAAACCTTCCCCTTCGGACTCCTTACCCTCTTATCTTTACTCCAATACTTGAAGAGGTCGAAAAGATCCGCTCCAATCTCGAGATTGAGCCTGTGGGGCGCGACTATTCGATTCTTGGGTTAGAGTTTATTTATCCCGACTACGCGCTTGGAAAAAAAATTCTCAATACGATGATGGAAACTTACGAAGGCTATTTATTTCGTGAGAACCAACGGATAAGCAACGCGCAGATGGCTTATCTTGAAAAGCGGCGGGACCGGTTTTGCGCTCAGGTGGAGGGGCAACTCAAGGAGCATGCCATTTACCTTAAAGAAAAGGGGGGACTTGCCTTAAAGCAGCAGCTCCCTTTACTCCAAAAGGAAAAAGAACACTACCTGGGAGCTCTTAGAGCCCTCGAATTGGATCGGTTGGGAACCCCGTTTCAAAACCGGAACGAGCTCCACCATCTGTGTAAAGAAAGGGATGCTTTAGGTCTTTCCCTTGCGGAAGTAGAACCTGTAGGTCCTCTTTTTTCTCCCATGGAGAAAAAGTCCTTTAAGGGAAATGCCCGCCTCACTTCCCTTCAAGAGGAGATTGAAAAAAAGCGTCTTACCTACGGTGGAGAGCGGGGAGAAGAGTACCGAGGGATTGACCTTGCGGGAGCTCGAAAACTTCTTCTCAACTATTTAGAAAAGCGGGACGTTTACCTGTCCAAGATTCAACAGCTTAAGTTTGCAAAAAAAGAGCTTGAGGGGGAGGGCTCAGAATATATTTCTTTGGCCGCTGCTTTCCCTGACCCCATTAGTCAGACGATGGTTCAAGAGATGGGGGCGCTCACGCAGCAACTTCGCAAAAAGAGGAGCCTGACTGAAAAGGAGCGAGAAAGAGTTGAAAAAAGGCTCACTCTACAAAAAGAAGATTTCCTCAAGCATATCGATCAAACCCTCACCCTTACCCGACTTGAAAAGGAGCGGACTGAAGAGCGGATCACTTCGGTTGAGCGGGCCCTTCTCGATCTTTTGGGGCAGGAAATTTCCCTTGTTGAGCAGCAACTGGAAGATCAAGCTGAGGAAAAACTCGCCCATCTCGAGGAAGAAAAGAGGCTAATCGAAAAAGCACTTACTAAAGTAACCGATGCAATGAAAGAGGTTCCTGATGCATGGCTAAAAGAGGAGCAACTGGAGCTTAGCGCTGAGATGAATCGGGGAATGCTTGAAGCTTTGACCCAACTTGTCGAGTCAAAAAGCATTGAAAACAACCTCAAAATGCTCGAATCAAAGCCTCTCGATTATGCCTATGCCTCCCCGATTCCCAAAGCTCCCCTTCTCAAACTCTTTGGGGTTGTTGGCGCTTTTCTTGGGGCGCTGATCACCTTTGCCTTTTGTGTGCTTTATTATTCCCACAAAGGGTTTCCCCTCACACTCCGCAACCTAATCGTTCGAGGAAAAAAGGTCATTGGCATGTCGGAAAACGAATTAGAAACGTTTCGCCACCTTTCCCTTCTCATCGAAAAGAAACTTCCAACAGTTGCGGCTCTTGTTCTAGGAAAGGGAAATGACTACACCCCTTCTCTTGCCGAGCTGCTCACCAAAGAGGGGAAAAAAGTTCTTGTGATTGATTTGGATACATCTAAAAAAAGTGTTCCCGGTCTTATCCACTTCTTGGAAGGGGAGGCGAAAGCGCCCACCATTGAGAAGAAACCCTTTGGGGATCTGATTTCAATGGGGGGAAATACCCCCTACATTAACGAAGCTTTAAAGAGGGAGAAGTTTGCCTCTTTTTTAAAAGAGCTTAAGGAAAGCTATGATGTGATTTTCCTTCCACTGCAGGCTGGTGTGACAAGTGCCTTGACGCACACCTTTTTCACCCACGCCGACCTCATGGTCTTGAGCCTAGACGGGGCCTCTGAAAACGAGCTCGCCCCTTACTTTGCTTGGGAAGCTGCAGGGAACGAACTTGCTTTTATCAAACTCGCCGGAAGACCTCTTCCTTTAGGGAGAGGATGAAAGGCGAAAAGCGATCTTTGCAAGTAAGACTTGCTTAGGAGTTTTAATTTATAAGTTGACAGAAAAAGAGATAAAACCTCAAAATGTTTAATAGTTTTAAAGTGCAGCTAGGGAAGTAACGAAAACCAAGTTTGCTTTGGCTCACTTTAAGTTTTTTTAAATAACCAGAGTTACCGTGGGACTCACGGGATTTAAAGCCTGTGGAGAGGAGACAGTAGTCTACTCGATGAAGCAGGAACTATAGGGAACAAGCGATTTAGTACCTATCTAAGC
>JAJFMJ010000038.1 GCA_021772275.1 Chlamydiota bacterium
TCTTCAGGGGTCTTTTCAGAAATTTGAAATTTTTTTGCCTCAAAAATAGCACCTGACTATTTATGTTCGGCAAAAAAATCCCAAATTTCAAGAAAACCTCCTCCGAATCTCTAGGCCCTAAATTTCTCAACAGAACCTAGGTGAGGGGGCAAGTTGTAGTTTGTTAAAAAGCTCGGGACGGTTTTCATAAAGCTCTAATTGGTAAATCTCTTGTAAGAAAAGAGCTCCCCTTGGGTCATAAGCCTGCTTTGTGGGCTAGAGGCACTCCATAGCGCTCAGAAATGGAGAACCAGTTTCCCAGTTTTTTTAAAGAATATATGGAAACCACAAGCCCCTATCTCCTGGATAAGGGACTGCTTTATTGGGGGCTAAATCTGGAGAAAGCGACTTTTGGAGGCACCCCCCATAACATAGCCAGCGCGAACAACTAAAAAACAGCAATTCGCGCTGATTATAACACTATAACCAGCGCGAATTGCTGTTTTTTCTTGACTTGCGCCGATTATAGGGGTATAATCAGCGCAAATAGGAGTTTTTGTGGAAAGTCAAATTTTTGGAAGAGATCAAGAGAAAAAACTTTTTAGAAAGATTTACCAATCGAAGGAAGCGGCATTTATTGCTGTTTATGGAAGGCGCCGGGTAGGTAAAACCTATTTGGTTAAAGAGTTTTTTAAAGATAAGGGGTTGTTCTTTCATTTGACCGGGTTAAAAGATGAAAAAGCTCCCATGCAGCTCCGGGGATTTGCGCGTGAATTTGGTGATGTGTTTTGCGAGGGGAAAGTTGGAAAGGCCCCTAAAAACTGGTCGGAGGCGTTAAATGAACTTAGGTGCGCCGTAGAAAAGGTTTCCATAAATGAAAGGGTGGTTCTTTTTTTTGACGAACTTCCTTGGCTTGCCTCTCCGAAATCAGGGTTTCTTTCTGCTTTAGATCACCTATGGAATCGTTATTTATCGAGTATGCCCAATGTGATTTTAGTGATTTGTGGATCGGCAGCTTCTTGGATGATTAAACGGGTGATTAATGATAAGGGAGGGCTACATGGAAGGATTACCCATGAGATTCCTCTATTTCCCTTTACCCTTGAAGAAACACAAGGTTATTTAGAGGGAAGGAACATCTTTTTAAAGCCGATGCAACTTACAGAGCTTTACATGGCGATTGGCGGAGTGGCGAAGTACTTGACCTATATAGAAAGAGGTTTTTCGGCAGCAGAGCTTATTAACCAATTATGCTTTACTAGAAGAGGACCTTTGACAAATGAGTTTCATCGCCTTTATCAATCTCTTTTTACCCATTATGAATCCCACATTGCGATTGTAAGGGCTTTATCTCGTAAGCGGTTGGGGATGGGATACAGGGAGCTTGCAAAAGCAGCAGCAATTTCCCCCGGGGGTACCTTTACTCAGAAGCTTCAAGAGCTCAAGATGTCAGGATTTATTGATACGATGGCTGTCTTTGGAAAAGGAAAGAGAGAGCGAAGGTATGTTCTTGTTGATGAATATTCCCTTTTCTACCTAACCTGGATGGAAGGGAGCAGCGTTCTTGAGATGGATGAAACCACCGCTAACTATTGGCTAAGGCAAAGAGAGACTCCGAAATGGACAGCGTGGAAGGGGTATGCTTTTGAGAGGATGTGCCTCAAGCATCTCAAAGGGATTAAGGAGGCTCTAGGTATTTCCGCTATTCTTACTAAAACCTCCAAGTGGTCATGCCGTCCCAAAGACCCGCAAGATCGAGGCGCAGAAATCGACTGGGTCATGGAGCGGGATGATGGGTGTATCCACCTTTTTGAAGCCAAGTATGTTGCGGACGATTTTGAGATTGATAAGGAAGAAGCTCGTAGGCTCAGGAATAAAAGGACAGTTTTTCAAAGAGAGACACAAACCCGCAAAACCTTGTTTACCACTTTTATCACTCCCTATGGAGTGAAGGAAAACTCCTACTACGCCGACGGGGTGGATCAGCAGGTTATTTTGGAGAAGCTTTTGGCTGTGGGTGCAAAGCTTTAATCTCTCTGAAGAGGGCGGCTTGTTGTTCTTTAGGTGAGGGGGCAAGTTGTAGTTTATTAAAAAGCTTGGGACGGTTTTCATAAAACTCTAGTTGGTAAATCTCTTGTAAGAAAAGAGCTCCCCTTGGGTCATAGCCTGCTTTGTGGGCTAGAAGCACTCCATAGCGCTCAGAAATGGAGGACCAGTTTCCCAGTTTTTTAAAAAAATATATGAAAACCGCAGGGAAAGTAAAGCTAGTTGCTAGAAGGACAACAGATTCTCTAACCGTTAAGTTAACTATGGTAAATGCAGCGATTTTTTCAATTAAAAACACCGAAGAAACCAAGCTTATTCCAAGAGAGAGCAAAAATTCAGTTCCGCTTAGCTTTACCTCACCCAGAATAATCAGGGAACTTATAAAAGCTGCAATGACATCCTCCCGGGTTACCCCTTCATAGCTTATGAACGTTCCTGTTTCGGGATCATTATACCCTTCAAGCCCCCAAACCTTTTTATGACTGGTATAATAATCAATTACATCTATAGATCTGGTGGAAAGTAGTATCTTTCCTCCATCCACATAATCTTGTAGAAATAGGTCATTTTCAAAAACTTTGACTTCGTAAGGGAGGTTTCGCTTTGTGAAAAAAAAGAGCTTTTTTGCGATTGCGTCTATTTTAGGGGAGTCGACTTGTTTGCTTAAGCCGCTGGTATAGACCGCGAATCGATATAGGGCAGGTCCAAGAGCTTTTTCAGCCCATTCTGGAAGAAGGGACAAATGTCTCATTTTCGTAACAGGGTTGACGGGATAGACAAGGTTTGCAAAAGCGATGAAGGGAGCAGCAAGGGCGTTGACCGTCTTTGTGAGAAAACTTTCTTCTTCTTGAAGAGGGTTAAGGGCTTCTGTTTCTCCATCAACGGCGCTAATAGACATTTTAATCTCCAGTGATTTTTTTTGTGAGGAGCTCTTTGACCACGTCGGGAGAAGCTTTCTCCTTGGAAAGCTTCATCCCCTGCCCAACGAAGGGCCCAATTTTATTGAGAATAGTTTTTTAAAGCAAGTAATATGATGAGACCATTGCCATCTGGTCAAAGCAGTTACGCAGCGGTCTCATGATTCAAAAAAGTACTATCTGCACCCCAGAGGGAAGAGTTATAGCGAGCGTAAATAGAGGTTTTTCCTTTGCATCGCCCCTATCCCCTGGATAGGGGGCTGCTTCGATAGGGTTAAACCTGGAGCGCTGACTTTGGCAAATTTCCAAATCTTAAATTGGAATGGGTGTATAGCCAATGCGAACCGAACTTTTTTCTTGATTCGCGCTGGCTACAGGGTTATAATCAGCGTAAACAGAAGGTTTTTATGGCTGCAGATACGACAAAGTTTTCAATCAATATGCCCATCAGGGAGCATAAGAAGCTAAAGCGTGAAGCTGAAAAGTATGGCGTCACGATGAAAGATCTTACCTTACTGGCATTGGAGCCCATTCTTTATCCTCATAAGGAGCCGAATGCCAGGACACGTAAGGCAATGAAAGAAGCTGAACAGAGAAGTGGACGAACTACTTATAAAAGCATGGATGATCTTTTTGAAGCCCTTGGGATCTGATGCCCCTAAAACTTGAAGCGACAAAGACTTTTGAGCGTTCGCTTAGAAAAATGAAGCGCGGAGGAAAAGACCTTGAAAAAATACATTATGTGGGTGAGCTGCTTAGAAACAAAAAACCTCTTCCCCCAAACTACAAAAACCATCCATTAAGGGGAAACTATAAAGGATATTGGGAATGCCATATAGAACCTGATTGGCTTCTCGTTTACCGAAAAACTCCGTCTGCGATTATCCTTACAGATACAGGGTCCCATTCTGATCTTTTTTAGCTTTTGGCTGTGGGTGCAAAAGCACGATCTCTTTAGCGAGCACTTCCTCCCGCTCCTTGGGGAGGTGAGTGAAAATAGAAAAGAGCTTTTGCACGAAGTCGGGATAGTCTGCCCACCGTTCTAGGTGATAAATTTCTTGGAGGAAAAGGGCGCCCCGCGGGTCGAAACCCGCTTCTTTAGCAAGGAGCATTCCTTCCTTTTGGTTTTCAAGACTGGTGTAGCTCGGGGCCAGCCCCATAACAAGGTAGCTGAGTATAGAAATGGCAATGTTCGTAATAATAAAAGCACCGAGGACTGCAAGCCTGTAGAAAGGTACCCAGAATCCATTCTGTATTCGAGTTACCAACAGGGCTGCAGAGAAAGCAATCGCTAAACCACTGCTTAGAGGCCAAATAAAGAAGCTCGGTATTTGTAAATATTTTACCCAATTGCCAGTCTCTATATAGCTGACATACTGACCAATAAAAGAAGCAAGGACATCTTCGCGAGTGATCCCTTCGTAGCTGATAAATGTGCCAGTTTTTGGGTCGGTATATCCTTCAAGCCCTACAGCCTTTCTGTTTTTGAAATAATAGTCAATTTTCTGAATGGCTTCTGTGAAAAGGGCTATTTTGAAGCCGAAAACTTCGCCTTTCAAAGAGTCATTTTCAACAACTCTAGCCTCGTAACGAGCATTTTTGAAGAAGATTCTTTTAGCAATCTTTTCAATTTCAGGGGAATCTACTTGATTTGGATAAAAGCGATTAAAAAGGCTTTCAATAGCTTGCTCGGCAAGTTCAGCTTCAGAAAGCTCAATCCCTGGGTCAACGGCGCTAATAGCCATTTTAATCTCCAGCGATTTTTTTTGTGAGGAGCTCTTTGACCACGTCGGGAGAGGCTTTCCCTTTGGATAGCTTCATTACCTGCCCGACGAGGAAGTTAAAGGCTTTGTCCTTCCCGTTTTTGAAGTCGATGACCGACTGCGCATTGGCAGAGAGGACATCGTCGACGAAGGGTTCGATAGCTGAAGTGTCATGGACCGCTTGGAAGTTGGGGTTTTCCTTGATGATTAGCTCGGGATCTTTGCCAGGATTTGCGACCATCACATCGGCCACTTGCTTGGCAATTCGGCCAGTGATCGCTTTGGCATCGATGAAGGTGACAAGGCGGGCGATATGCTCGGGAAGAATTCCTGACTTATAAAGGGGCATCCCACTTTCTTTAAACCGGCCTACAAACTCAACGGTCACCCAATTGCAGAGCGCAGAGGCACTTTTGCAAAATTTGAGGGCCGCTTCGTAGTAGTCGGAAAGAGATTTGTCGTTGACGAGGATCGAGGCGTTGTAGGGAGTGAGGTTGAGCTTTTCGGTGTAGCGTTCATACCGCTCGTGGGGAAGTTCGGGAAGATCTTTTCGGACTTTTTCGATGTACTCTTTGGTAAGGATGATGGGAGGAAGATCGGGCTCGGGGAAGTAGCGGTAGTCCTTTGCCTCTTCTTTCGAGCGCATCATCACCGTCTCTTTACGGTCGAGGTCGAGACGGACCGTTGCGCTTGGGACAACAATATTGGGGTCTTCATCGGGGCGCTCGGTATAAGCGCGGACCTGACGACGGATCTCTGACTCAATCCCAATTTCCATATAGTTAAAGGAGTTGAGATTTTTAATCTCTACCTTATTGCGGAGGGTTTTGTCCCCCTTGGGACGGACCGAGACGTTGGTGTCAATCCGCATCGAACCCTCTTCCATATTGCAATCGGAGACATCGAGGTACTCTAGGATGGCTTTGAGGGTCGTGGCAAAGGCGGTTGCCTCTTTAGGAGAGAACATGCAGGGCTCGGAGACAATTTCGAGGAGGGGAACGCCAGCCCGGTTGTAGTCGACCCCAGCAAAGTCTGAAAAGTGTTTGAGCATTCCTGCGTCATCTTCGAGGTGGGCATGGTGGATCTCAAAGGTTTTTGTTTTCCCGTCGACATCAGCAACCACTTTCCCTCCAATGACAATGGGCATATCGAATTGGGTGATTTGGAAGTTGCGAGGGGAGTCGGGATAAAAATAGGACTTTCGATCAAATTTGCTAAACTCGGCCACTTTTGCGTTGATTGCACATCCGAAACGGACGGCAATGGCGACCGCTTCTTGGTTAAGAACAGGAAGGGCCCCCGGTTGCCCGGTGTCGACCACTTCGATATTGGTGTTGGGCTCATTGCCAAACCGGTTAGGGGAGCGGGCAAAGATTTTTGAGCGGGTTTTAAGCTGGGCGTGGATCTCTAAGCCGATCACTGGCTCCCACTCTTCGTAAGGGATGTGGGTCATGAGGGGACCTCCACATTAAAGAGGGGAGGGATAAGCTCTTTCGGCCCCCTCCCTTTTTCAAACTGGTAGGCAAAGTGGAGGACCTTTCCATCGGCCATCTGCGGCCCTAAAAACTGAATGGAGTGGGGAAGACCTGTGCTACTTGTTCCGTATGGAACGGTGATAGCGGGGAGGCCAGCTAAGTTTGCCCCGACCGTATAGAGGTCTTGCAAGTACATCTCTAGCGGATCCCCAATCGCTCCAACTTCAAAGGGGGGAGCGGGGGTAGAGGGCATAGCAATCACATCGCAAATTTCGAACGCTTTTTTATATTCTTCAATGAGCAAAGTGCGGATTTTTTGGGCCTTTTTGTAGTAGGCCTCCTGGTAGCCCGAGGAGAGGACAAAGGTTCCGAGAAGGATCCGTTGTTTGACCTCGGGGCCAAATCCTTCTTCTCGTGAAAAATCATAAATTTCATCTAAGGTTTTTGCTTTTTCCGACCGCTTTCCGTAACGGATCCCATCGAAGCGAGAGAGGTTTGTGGAAGCCTCTGCTGTCGAAAGGATATAGTAGATGGGGATTCCATATTTGAGTTTTTCGAGCTTGATCTCTACGATATTAACTCCAAGCCCTTTTAAGATATCGAGCCCTTTTTCGAAGTCTTGAGAAGAGCTTTTCTCAAGGAACTTCCAAGGAACTCCAACCGTTTTTCCCTGCAGCGAGGTTTCCATGTGGTCGAGATAGGGCTCTCCCGGTTTTTTCACGCTTGTGGCGTCATAGTTGCAAGGGTGGCCCATCACTTCCATCATCAGGGCAGCATCTTTTACCGTGGTGGTCAAAGGGCCGATCTGGTCGAGAGAAGAGCCAAAGGCGACAAGGCCATAGCGAGAAACCCGCCCATAAGTGGGCTTAAACCCGACCGTTCCGGTGAAGGCGGCAGGTTGTCGGATCGATCCTCCTGTGTCACTTCCCAAAGCAATCGGAGCTAAGCGTCCCCCCACTGCTGCGGCAGAACCTCCAGAAGAGCCTCCTGGTACAAGAGAGAGGTCCCATGGATTCCGGGTCACTTGATAAGCGGAGTTTTCTGTCGAGGAGCCCATCGCAAACTCATCCATATTGGTTTTTCCAATGAGGATCCCATCTTGCTCCTCGATGAGGCGGACCGCCGTTGCATCGAAGGGGGCTTGGTAGTTGGAGAGGAATTTTGAGGCGCAGGTGGTGGTTTCTCCTTTCACTTGGATATTGTCTTTGATCGCAATGGGGACACCAGCCAGTTTTCCTAGCGGCTCTCCGGCGGCCCTTTTTGCATCGAGTCTTCCTGCTTTTTCCATGGCCCTATCGGAAAAGACATTTAAAAAAGATTGCAAATCGGAATCGAACACCTGGATTCTTTGCAAGAAGTAGGTGGTGATTTCGGAGGCGGTAAGCTCTCCTTCGATAAAGGCGCGGTGAAGTTCAAGGGCAGATTTTCGATACATGGCAGGCACCTTACTTTATAACGGGGGGAACCCGGATCATCCCCCCGACCTGGGAGGGGCTATTTTTAAGGAAGGTTTCTCTTGGGAGAAGCTCGCTAACCTCATCTTCGCGAACGACCATCCCGATCTCTTCGCTTACGTGGTTGCAGACGGGGACGTTTTCGGTATCGACCTCTTTCATCTGATCGATGTATCCTAAAATCGATTGAAGATTTTTAAGGAGGGTGTCAACCTCTTTTTTTGAACAACGGATCCGGCTGAGACGGGTAAGGTGCTCGATCGTTTCCTTATCTAAATCTGGCAAGAGAGTCTCCTCGGTAAGAGCTCAATATACCTCAAATAAAGAGTAAAAGGCAAGCAAAAATCACGTTTTATCGATGAGCCTTATTTCCTAGCTTCCAATCACACTCTTCGTAGGGGATTCCATTGGGAATTGTCGTGAAGTCGTGGATGACAAAGTTGTTGAGCGCTGTTTCTTTCCGCCCATTAAGGTTGGTAAAGAGGGGCTCGTACAAAAAGCCTGTCTTTTTGCTTGGATTATAGACAAATTTCATGAAAGCTTCAAGGCTCCAATTTCCAAAAAATTGTTTTCCTTTGGGCTCAAATTCGGTGGAAAAAACGTAGTAGATGCGGGAGCGAATGTAGTTTGAGATTTTAGGGCTCGACCAGTTAACGGGGGTAGCTGTCATATAATATTCGGCTTTGACGATGTCATCAAGAAGGTCAAAGCTTGAGGTGAGAGCACATTCCCGGTTATTTTCAGGATCTTCAGCTAAAGTGCGAGTGATCACATTTTTCACAAATGGAGGGCGGACTTCAATCTTTGAGCCAGAAAGAAGTTGTCCTTCATCTTTTCCGGGACTTCCTGTTTTGAAGAAGGTGTAACGGCCTGTTACTGCACACTCTCCTTTTTGGCTGGTAATCACCCCAGGTCCTTTCACAAAAGGGGATCCTCTAAAGGCATCCCCGAGATTCTTTGAAAGAGCGCGGAGTTGTTTCGGATTTTTTTTGTTTAGAGCTTTATTTTGATAGATTGGGTCGACAAGCCTATAATCGGCAAGGTTGAGGTAAACAGTGTCGAGGAGCGGACGGTTGTTATGAGAGCGCCACTCTGGAGCCGGGTGTTGAACCCCTTGGGAGGGGAAGTGCTCGGGGGGAGTGATCCCAATATTATTCGGTTTTCCACCACGGATATCGGTAAGCAAGGGGAAGTGAGCGAGGTTACAAAAAGCGAGCTCTTTTTGGTCGAGGGTCAGAAGGACTCCCATCCGAATGGAGGGGAAGGGGTTTTCGGGAAGATGATCGGCGCTTCCTTGTTTGTACTGATCAAGCTGATTGATGACGAGTTGAATGGCTCCGTCGGAAAGCTTTTTGGGGTCGATGGTGATTCCCTTAATCAGTGGACGCTTTTTCAATCCATTTTTTCCGAGTTCATTGATCGCTGTGACCCACTCCAACTTTTCGATCAGCCCATCGAAGAGGGGTTCTTCAATAAGACTCCACCCAAGCAGATAATAGATGTAAGCTTTGACTTGCGCGGCCCATCCTGGGCTTCGCTTTGTGAAGGGGGTAGGGTCAAAAACCGCTTCTACTTCGGCGTGTTTGCTAAGCTCGAGGGCCCAATGGTAAAAATTGTCCTCTTGATCGGGATCAAACTTTTCGGGATTGAAGAAGTCATATTCTGAAGGGGGGAGGATCCGGACAAGGACTCTTCGGGTGCTATAGCGTTGCGCAAAACGGAGCTTATCTTCAAATAGTGATCGCAATTTGGCTGTCCGCTCCTCTTGAGAAAACTTTTCAAGGTTCATTTCTGTGTAATCGGTCCAAACGCTAAAGTTAAATCGTTTAGCTGAATGGGCTTCCATATTTGTGCAAAATAGTAGCAGGGCTAGTGTTAGAAACGCTCTTATCATCCTCGATACTCCTTCAGTAGTACGTTTTTCAGGAATTTTTATGCATCATCCCATTAAATGTCAAAACTTTTTTGAATTTTTCTGACAAAAGGTCTCAGTACACGACAATTTTTGGGAGCCGCAGCTGCCCATCAGTCCCAAAAATTATCGTGTACTGAGATAAAAGGTAGCAAAATTAAAGTAAAAAGGTTAAACAGAAAGAGACAGGAGGTACCACCTATGAAAGCAATTAGCGTTATTGCACTGATACTTATCCTTGTAGGAGCCCTAAACTGGGGTCTTTGGGGATTTTTTCAATTTGACTTTGTCGCTTGGCTCTTTGGCGGAGACAAGACCTGGCTTTCCAGACTTGTCTATGCCGTCATTGGGCTTGCTGGTGTTTGGGGCTTAAGTTTCCTTGGGAAATGTAAAGCTCTTTGCTGCAGCTCTAGCCACAAAGAGTAACTGACTTTAAGCAGGTGCATGGTGCACCTGCTTGCATTAAATTTTTAAAGTGTGCGATAATCTGGGGCACTTGCGTGTACGAAGGTGCTTTCCATGGAGCCAAAGTGTAAACTTCAAACCCGATCGCTGATCACTCGAGCCGCTGAGGATGTCTTTGACTGGCATCTGAGGCCTCGGATGTTTGAAAGGTGTATTCCTTCTTGGGAAAAGATAACCGTCCTTTCTTCCGAGGGGCGTCCCAATCAAGTCGGTTCTAGAATTCTCCTTAAGGTGAAATTTTTCAGCCTTTTTTCTTCAACATTGGAGCTTGAGTATACCCACTTCGTCAAAAACGAGAGTTTTTCGATTGATTTATCGGGAGGAATCATTGGCGAGGGACATTATAAAACAGAGATCACACCTCAAAGCCCCCACACTTCAGAAATTATTGGCCGCTTTGCTTTTTCCCATTCTTATCCACAAATTTTTTCCCCTTTAATCCATCGAGAAATGAAAACCCGTTTATCCCGCCTTTTGGCCTACAAGCATGAGTTGATCGACCATGATATTGGAACCCTTAAAAAGTATCCTTTTGAAAAGCCTTTTAAAATTTTGATCAGTGGCTCTCATGGTCTTATCGGAAAACAGGTCGCCTATTTCCTCGAGTTTGCAGGACATGATGTGTGGCATTTGTCCCGTCAAGGAGGGGGAGAGGAGAAGAGTGTGATCTGGGATCCTAAAACGGGGAAATGTCAACTCTGTGATTTTGAAGGTTTTGATGTGGTCATTCACTTGGCGGGAGAAAATATTGCCAAGGGGTGGTGGACTAAGAAGAAAAAAAAGAGGATGCTTGAAAGTCGCGCCAAGGGAACCGAAAACCTTGTTTCAGTTCTTAAACAACTTAATCATCCTCCAGAGGCATTTATCTCTGCATCTGCGATCGGTTATTATGGCAACCGAGGGGATGAAGTGGTGAATGAAACCTCGGGTCCTGGCAGGGGGCTTTTCATTACCAAGATTTGTGAGGAGTGGGAGCGGGCAGGAAAAGAGCTTGAAGAAAAAGGGATCCGAGTGGCTCATACCCGTTTTGGGGTTGTTTTAAGTTCGGCTGGTGGTGCTCTTAAGAAGATGCTCCTTCCCTTTAAGTGGGGGCTTGGTGGGAAGATTGGAGATGGTCATCAGTATGTGAGTTGGGTGGCGATCGACGATGTTGTAGGAGCCCTTTACCATGTTATGATGACCCCTACGATTCATGGAGCGGTTAATGTGGTTTCCCCCAACCCAGTCCCCAATGATATTCTAGCTAAAAAACTGGCCAAAAGACTGAAGAGATGGGTGGGACCTCCTCTTCCTGAACTTGCTGTCCGTCTTCTTATGGGACAAAAGGGGGAAGAACTTCTTTTAACGAGCACCCGAGCAGAACCCCGCTGTCTTTCTGAGAGTGGTTACACCTTTCACTACCCGGAGCTTTCCCAAGCCCTTAAGCATGTCATTTAATTTTGGATAAGGGGACTCTTGCCTATTAATTCTTTCCTGAGCTAAAATGGACACATGAAAAATAAATCTTTATCTACAGGTCTGGCAATGTTTTCGATGTTTTTCGGTGCCGGAAACATTACCTTCCCGCTCATCATCGGCCAAACCGTCGAAGGAGGCCTCATCTGGGCCCTCTTAGGCCTCATCTTGACGGCCGTTTTGGTCCCGTTCAGCGGCCTTTTTTCTATCACCCTCTTTGAAGGAGATTATGAAAGCTTCTTCAGCCGGATCGGAAAATGGCCGGGGATCGCTGTCATCGTTATCTTGTTAAGTATCATTGGCCCTTTCGGAGGGATTCCCCGCTGCATTACCTTGACCTACTCGACCCTAAAAGTTTATTTTTCTGGGCTCCATCTCCTTACCTTCAGCTTGATCAGTTGCGCCCTCCTTTTCTTCTGCTCTTGGAAAAAAAACCGGATCCTTGATTTAATCGGTTACGTTCTCTCCCCAGTCCTCCTCGTATTTCTTGTGGCAATCATCGTAAAAGGGGTCTTCTTCTCCTCGAGCGATCCAGTGGGTTCTTCCCAGATCTCCCATCCTTTCTTTTATGGCCTCAAGGAAGGGTACAATACGATGGACCTCCTTGCTGCCTTCTTCTTCTCCTCCCTTGTCTATAACAAGCTAAAAGAACAGACGGGAGGGAAAAAGGGACTTTTATTGCCTGTCTTTAAGGCAAGTCTGATTGGAGCAACTCTTCTTGGGGGAGTCTATCTCGGCTTTAGCTATGTAGCTGCCTTCCATAGCCTCGCTCTCGACGGAGTAGGGGCCGACCAACTCTTGGGGCGGATCGGTCAAATTGTCCTGGGACACCACGCCGGACTCATCGTCTGCGTCTCGATCGCCCTAACCTGCTTAACAACAGCGATCGCCCTAACCGCTATTTGCGCCGAGTTTTTACAAAAACGGGTCTCTAAAGGGCGGATTTCCTATGAGTTATCTCTTTTGGTGATTCTTGTGACGACGGTCCTCGTCTCTACCCTCGAATTTACCGGAATCATCCATCTCCTCTCTCCTGTCCTTCAGGTGATGTACCCCTCTTTACTCATTCTTTGTCTTTTCAACATCTTTCATAAGACATTTGATTATAAGCCAGTTAAGTTTCCTGTCTTTACTGCGCTCATCTTAGTTCTCTACTTTCAGTACATTATATAACTATACTGACTGATTTTGTTTTAATTTTATTATTATATTTTTTCGATTTTTATTCTTGCTAAATTAATTTTTTCGGGTTAGATTAAAGATGAGGGCGGCAAGAAAAAAAGGGAACTATATGAACAAGGAACTGGGGATAAATCCATGGCTCAGTATATGGGTTAGACCACGGCAAACCATTCGAGCTTTAATTCAGCATAACCCAAATTATCGATTTGCAACGCTTTGTGCTTTTTATGGATTTCAGTACCTATTGCAAGCCTCTCAGTTTCTCGCTCTAGGAAGAGCAAGCTCCCTTCTTGTTATTTTGGTTTTAGCAGCGATTTTAGCGATTCCGGTGGGTTATCTTCTCTTTAATGTGGCGAGCTTTTTCTATTTGATGTTGGGAAAACTGATCAAGGGGAAGGGAAGTTTTAGACATATCCGGACTGCTACCTATTGGGCGAGCGTTCCAACGGCTGTTTCTCTGGTGATTTGGGCGGTTTTGATCTTGGCTTACGGGAACTCTCTTTTTGTGCCGGGATATGAAAAGCATCTTGTCGGGGTTGCAGCAACGATCAATATTATTGCTGGGATAGGGCAGCTGATTTTAGGGGTTTGGGGATTTATAATTTTTTTACATGCTTTAGGGGAAGTGCAAGGGTTTTCTGCGTGGATGGCGTTGCTTAATGTATTTTTAGCAGCGTTAACCGTTTCTATCCTTCTATTCCTCGTAGGTTGGGGCATTTCAGCCTTGACACACGTAACGTAAAGATAGGGGGAGAAATGTTGGTGAACTTTAAGAAAAAAGCACTTGCGATGGTAGGAGCAGCGCTCCTTATGGCGGGAAGCTTTTCAACGGCTTTTGCAGCGCCACAAAAGGGGAGTGCAGAGTCGGCTAGTTGGAAGAAATTCCATTCGGTGTATGGAAAGTGTATGGTCTCTTTGCCATCCTCTCCTGAGCATGTAAAACAAGTGATGCCCTTCCCAGAAGAGGGGTACAACCTCCGCTATGACGTTTACGTAGCGGCCCATGAGAAAAAAGCGGTTTATATGATGCTGATTGCCCAGTATCCTCCGTTTATCAATGAGTCTCATGCGGAGATGAGCTTGGAAAGCTTTTTGAACGGTCTTGTCACTCAAAACCATGACAATGAGCTAATCTTTGCCGATTTGACCACCGTCCAAGGACATAAAGCGCTCGACTTCTTCATCAAATCGAAGGGGGTCTACTTCAAGGGGCGGGTCATCATGGCCGAAAATCAACTCTATCTCTTAGCGATGGAGTGTGATGTGAACAATTATCAGGAAAACAACTTCAACCACTTTATTAGCTCCTTTGAGCTTGTGAAATAGGGGACTTTAGCAAAGCCTGTCGAGAGCTAAGCCAAAAATGGGTTGGCTCTCGATTAATATTTCTCTCCATGGTATGGGTAAAATTGGAGAGGAAATTTCATGCACCACATGCCACTGCCAGATGTGAAACTTGTCAACGTGAATCACCGCGATTCTTGGCAAGGAGCTGTTTCCCACCACTTCCATACTACCTTTAGGATGGCCTCCTTCAAAAACTTTTTTCTTTCGATCCTCTCTTTTGGGGTTTACCCCTACAAGAAGTATAAGTTATCAAAACATGTTGTAGCACAAGCTCTTGCAGCTCGTAAGCTCTTTTTCTTCAGGGCCCTTCAAGAACGCATCGAAGAGTGTCGCGCAAAGCAAAACCATACTGACCCTCGCCAGTCGCTCAATGCGATCTTCCTCCAGGTCCAATCGTCCAAAGTGGACGAAAGTGAAGATGCCTTAGAGTTTAAAGCGATCTTCTACCCCAGCGAGCTCCTCCTCTTTATCACCAACCCCATTCGAGACCATAAGAGCATCCGCCTCCACCGCCTTAAATCGCGCAAAAGGCTCGACTACTTAAGAATCTGGCATGAGCTCAAGAAAAAAGCGCGGATTAACCAGTACCGGCAGATCCAAAATATCAACTTTTGCAATAAGACCTTGAAGGAGGAGCAGTGTCTAACCCCAGCCGGTATCCATGACCGTTTATCGCGCACTTCGGTCTGCCGGAAACACCTTTTTCTTATCACCAAATTCCGAGAACTTGGCAAAGCCTTTCAAGAAATTGTTCTTGCTTATCAAGACTTTGAAGACCTAAAAGAAGAAAATCCTGACCTCTATCACCTGATCGATACTTTAGCAAAAACCTCCCAAAAAGATATCGAGACGTTGCAGACCTACCTTGCGAGCCGGTATCTTCCCCGCGATCTTCCCTTAGAAAATCGGCGGCAGCTCATTCAACTCGGGAATCAGCAAGAGGTTCTTTTCCACATGAGTCAGGAGGACCAATTTGGCCTTTGCGCCCTGATTTTAAACAAATACCAGTGGGACTTTCTCCTTTCGATCCAAGAGGTTTCCAAGGTGACCCTCGGTCTTCTCGACTGGGCCTTCGAAGAGTGTCCAGAAGCTATTACCAAAGAGCTTTCCTTCATTGAAAAATTGGAAGAAGGCGCGGGGGAAAAGGTGACTAGCGATCCCGAAACTTTCCCCAGCTTTAACGAGAAGATTGAAGAAGAGCCCTCCCTTTCTTTTATGACGGTTAACTTTGCCAAAGAGCTGAATCGGGAATGGCCCTCTTTCCATCTTTTCCATGGAGATGAGCTCCTTTTCGGAGCGGGTAAAACCGAATCGTTTTCGATGGAAAAACTCCTAGAGGTTTATACACAGATGGAAAAAATCGCTTCTGCTGACACCCCCCTTTTTTCCTTTCTTCAAGAAGCCTTTTCTCAGGTGGGAAAACAAGCCTTTCAATCGGCGATCGAAGAGGGGGTGATGAGGCTGTTAGGGGAAAAATCGGAGTATTTTTTGCCCATTTTTTCTAATTCTGATATTACCACCATAAAGAAAGGGGACAACGAGGTTGAAATCCGTTACTCCTTTGAGCAGTTGATTTTAAAGAGGGGGGAGGTGCAACACCCCTTTGAAAAAGAGAAATACATGATTATCACTCAGCCCCTGATTCAAGCCGATGGAAAATGGCGCTCTCCCGAAGCCAAAATGAAGATCGCCGTTAAAAAGAAGGCAGCATGAGAAAACTCTTCCGCAGCGTCATCCCTCCCCTTATTAGCCTAGTTATTGTGATGCTCGGAAATGGCTTTTTCAACACCTTTGCCAGCCTCCGTTTGGCTGCTGGTGGAGCGCCCAGCTGGGTTGTTGGGGTAATGAACGCCTCTTACTATGCGGGGATCATGATCGGTTCGGTCTATGTCGAGCGGCTCATCGATCGGATTGCCCACATCCGGACCTTTGCCATCATGGCCTCGATCAACTCCTTTATTTTTGTTATGCAAGCTTTAATCATCGGCCCGATCTCTTGGAGTTTTTTCCGTTTTTTTTCCGGTTTTTGCGCTTCAGGTTTTTTTATTGTGATTGAAAGTTGGCTCCTCCTCTCTTCCGGGGTAAAAAGTCGGGGGCGTCTCCTTTCTCTTTACATGGTAACCCTTTACCTCGCCCAAGGATTTGGACAATTTATGCTAAACCTTTCTCCTGTTGAAAGTTTACTTCCCTTTGCCATCACCATTGTTTTGAGTTCCCTTTCGGTCATTCCCGTCTGCATGATGAAAAGTAGTGGTCCCCTTCTTTTAGAGTCTTCGATCACCAATATCTTCCAGATTCTAAAAAAAGCTCCCTTGGGACCCATCGGTTGCTTTATCTCTGGAATGATTATGAGCTCTTTTTATGGATTGGCCCCCATTTTTGGAAAGGAGATCAATCTCTCTGTCCTTCAGATTTCTCAGGTAATGGGACTGACGATTTTGGGAGGCCTTGTTCTCCAATGGCCCATTGGTCACCTCTCTGACATCTTTAACCGGCGCAAAGTGATTATCGGTGTCTGCCTTGTTCTTATGGCCCTTACCTATGGTCTTTTTCTTAGCCCCCACTATCCTTACTGGCTCCTTCTTCTCCTCATGGTCTTTTTTGGAGGGATCTCGTTTACCCTCTACCCCCTCGCAATCACCTATACCTGCGATCATTTTTCTGACAAAAAAATTATTGGAATTACCTGCGCCCTGATGGTTATCTACGGGACAGGGTGTATCATTGGTCCCCTTATTTCCCCCCTTTTCATGGCAAGATTTGGTCCCAGCGCCCTTTTCCTCTACATTGCCCTTCTCTGCGCCCTCTTTGTCATCATCTGTTTCTGGCGGGTTCTCCACTCCAAACCCCTCTCCGATGAGGAACAAAGCGATTATCTCCCCCTCCCCCGGGCCACCTCCTTGGCCTTCTACCTCGATCCCCATGCCGATCTTGGCGATGATGACGAGCTCGATGAGGACGATGAGAAAAACTACCTCTTCAGCGAAGAGGATGAGGACGAAGAAGAAGACTAATTCCTTGCAGTTTTCAAGAGTTTTCCTTATGTTCTTTATAAAGACTTAATAGGAGCCTCCCCATGTCCACAGAAAGTGCCAAAAAATTAATTGAACCGGCGGCAGTTTTTGCCGTTGCGTTAATCCCTTGCGCCCTATTAAAAATGTTCGATGGAACGACCCGTGCACCGATTATCTTGACAGGAACGTTGGGCGCGATTGTCGTTGGAGGATTGCAAGAAAAGGGGGCTACAGAAAAGGCTCTTTCAATAGCTATTCTTTATTTTCTAACTTGGGGCGTTGCAAGAAGCGCTAAGTCTAAAAAGTTTGGCTTCCCTTGGAGAACGGCGCTCCTAAGCGCCATGTTGACCGGCACCACCGCAGCCCTTCCTCTCCGACAGCTGTGCGCGGGGGAATCGGGTTCTCCTGGGGTGCAAAAAAAAGAGGCTGAAGAAGTCAAACTGTCTGAAGAACGTAAGGCCCATTACGATCAAATATTTGCAGATAAGCTTCCCCAACAACTAGAGATTACAGAAGAGCTGCTGCTCTACGTTAAAGAGTATCCGCAGGAGCGGGAGTATGTCCGTCGCATTTATGAGAACTATAATAGATTTGCCCCTTCAACCTCGTCAGACAACCAGTCTGAACCTAAGGTGATTAACACATGGAAGGCTTCGAGTATTGAGGATATTACCGTTCGCTCCCAGTTTATTAATCTTCTTCTTAAGCATACTAAGCAGGTCAGCTTTCACTATAAGTACTGCCTCACCGTCGATGAAAATTTAAAGTGTGCTACGACATGCGAGGTCGAGAAAGATGAGATTTTACCTTTGAGCTCACTTTGGGCAAATTCTCATCAAGACTTCAAACTAGCCATAGAGCCAGTTCTAGATCAACTTGACGCTGAGGTGGATCTTTCTGAAATCGACCTATCGGCTACTGGTATCGAAACAACCAAAACGTATACGGATAAGAGCAACCGAGAATCTTTAAAAACAGTTTTAGCTACATTTGTGAGTAAACAATTTAACGAATTAGCGAACTTTGTACTTACTAAAACTCAATATTTAGAAGGTGAAATTCGAAAGTTAGAGGAAGCCATTCGAGAAAGGGGAAAAGAAGAAGGGTTCCAACGTGAGCGAGATATACAAGAATTAAGAAGGATAAAAGAGTTATGTGAAGAGAAACTTGGGGAGCTGAACAAGATCGAGGACCCTCCAGAGAAAAATAAGAAAACGTTGAAGAAAAAGATGGATGAAATTCACGGTTTGATCATTTGGGAGGTTCCCGATTACAGCCGTGGCTATGATTCTACTTATTCTTGGGACTTTGCTTACCGTCCTGGGAACGAGTATTCCTGCCAGGAAGCATATACAACGTTTAGAGGATCGACCTTCCAGGATCTAGAGAAATATAAAAGAAACCTAAACAACTTTGATCAATGCTTAGACGCAGAAACAAGTGAACAAATGCGCTGTGGAGCACTAGGAAAGGTCCTTTTCCTCAAAACCAATAAAAAGCTTCTTTCTCTGGGGATTCGAACACTTAATGTGATTTCTTCAGAAGATTTAAAAAAGATAAATCAAGAGCAGTTTTATGGAGAAACAGAGATCGAATATTGGCCTTATCCCTTAAGAGAGAGTGATCGAAAGGTCATAGAAGAAGGGGTCAGTGGCACTCCCGAGTACTACCAATGCAACCCTTTAGCTATGACAGACAAAACTATGCTAAAGTGCGCCTTAGAAGTAAGGGAGGGGAGCACAATGAAACAAAAAGCTTACTATTTCTTTAGGTATTTCAGACATGAAGTTGACCGATGGAAGGAGCTTTCCGAAAATAGGCGGGTATTTTTCTTTAACATTTTTAAAAATGAGAAGTTTGTCAGTCAAAACGCCTCTTCCGATAATTTAGAAAACTTTTTTGATGCTCTAAAATTTTAGAGCAGCCTTAGCGCCGACATAGCCGGCAGGGTCGTAGTGGAAGTAGCGAGGCTTTGCCCCATGCCGATTGCGGAGGAGGATCCAGCCGCCGAAATTCACCCCACCAAAGACCCCAACGTAGACGTAGCGGGTTTCGAGGTTAATTCCCAGATCAAGGCCGGTCGCATGAACCGAGACCATCGAGTTAGGATCGGTCGCCCGTTTGCTTACCCGATGAAAAGAGCGGTACCAACCCCCAAAATTGCTATAGCTAAGGGCTGCTGACCAATGCTTAGCAAAGTAGTAGTTGAGCGAGAAGTCAAGGGGAAAGATCGCTCGGATCTGCCACTTTTCATGAAAATACCAGTCAAAACCTAAGATGGGGAAGAGATAAGTGCTCTTGACTCCCGATTGTCCCACAACGCCGATGTGAAGCCCCAAGGGGCGACTATAGGCGAGACGTCCCCAGAGCGTTCCCCGATAAAAGGCATTGTTTCCCATATTAAAGTGGTCGAGATTAGCTTGAACGCCAAGATTCACTACCCACCGCCAGTCGGGAATGGCGGTGGTAATGTAGGCAATGGAGAAGACCGCATCGTTAAAATTTTTCTGGTTAAAGGCGGGGTTTTGGGCCCAGTCGAGCCGCATATGTCCATACCCAAACTCAAAAGAGAGGGCGTGGTCTTCTGCAGGGTAGGCATTGATGAAGATGGCTCCAGCCCCTTCGGCGTAATGAAGATCTGATCCTCGAAATCCCTTTTTGTCGATGTCGGCTCCACCAACGGCAGCGAAATAGCCATCGATATAGACCCGCTCTTTTCGGTGGATAAAGCAGTAATCGGTTGCAAGAGTATAATCGACCGCTTGGAGAAGAACAGGGAGGAGCAAAAAAAGTAACCACTTCATAAGATTCTAGTAACCTTACATGGTAAATTTTTGCAAGGGTTTGCCTCCTAGCATCCGCAAAAGCTCTTTTTCTCTTTCTGATTTTTCAAGAAGGTGAATTTCGGTTAATGTGCGCCCCTCTCTTTCTTTTTTGGCGATTTGGAGATGATGGTTAGCTGAGCGGGCCACCTGAGGGAAATGGGTGATGGCAAGGACTTGAACATGTTTCCCCAAAGCTTGGAGTTTTTGTCCAACAAGGGTGGCAGTTTCTCCGCCGACGTTTGCATCGATCTCGTCGAAGATAAGGGTGGGAAGGGCCCCTTTTTCTGCGAGGAGAATTTTTAGAGCGAAGAGGAAACGAGCAACTTCACCGCCGCTGGTGCGGCTGGAAAGAGAGGCGGGGGCTTCTCCTTGGTTGGCAGCGAGATAAAAGGTCACTTGGTCCCCACCTGTGGGGCCAAGCTCTTTGGGCGTCAGTTCGATCACCACCTTCGCATGGGGGAAGTTTAAAGCAAGGAGCTCTGCAGTTAATTTTTCTTCTAAGCATTTTGCAACAGCGCGCCGCTTTTTTGTGAGCGCATTGGCAAAGGCCTGAGTTTCTTTTTGCTTGATGGTGAGCTTTTCTTTGGCAGTCGCAATCCGCTCATCTTGGTGCTCTAAAACATCGATTTTTTCGCGCAATGCTTCCAAGTAGGGGGAAATAGCGTCGCTCTGATACTTTTTCTTCAGGCGGTTAAGGGTACTTAAGCGCTCTTCGAGCTTTTCGTAGCGGGCAGAGGAGTCATCTGCTTCGTCTAACAACTTAGAGGTTAAAAAAGAGGCCTCTTGCAAATGGCATACGGCGCTTTTAAGAAGGTCTATAAGCTCACCATTTTTGCAGAGCTTTTGAAACTGGGTGAGAGTGGGGAGTAAAGACGGGTGTTCCAACCCTTCTTGAATCGCGTTTAACCCCTCTCTTTCTTGTTGGGAATCGGCAAGTTTTTTATATTCCTCGAAAAGCGTTTCCTCCTCTCCTTCGATGTAGCCAAAAGCCTCCCACTCCTCTAGCTCCCACTTCAAACGGTCAAGCTCTGCGGGATCTTTCCGTTTTTTTATGACCTCTTCTAGCTTTTTCACCTCCTGGTAAGAGGTAAAAAACTCTGCCACGTCTTTCTCCAAGTCTCCAAAAAGATCGAGTAGTTCTCTTTGGACATCGCTTTGTCTGAGGGTGTGGGCGCTATTTTGCCCGACGAGCTCCAAGAGGTGGGGGCCAAGCGTGGCAAGCAGGGCAAGGGGAACTCGCTGGGCGTTGATAAAGATTTGGTTTTTCGAAGAGCGAAAAACCTCTCGTTTGATAATCAGATCTTCCCCTTTATCGAACGCCACGCCCCCCTCTTCAAGAATCGCGTGGACATGAGTTAGCCTTTCGATGTCAAACGTTGCCTCAATGACTGCCTTTTCTTTGCCAGCGCGGATCAGTTCACTACTCACCTTCTGCCCAGTGAGGAGGTGGATCGCTTGGATCAGGAGAGTTTTTCCCGCTCCGGTCTCACCAGTCAGAACATAAAAGCCCCCTTCAAAGGTAAGGGCTGCATGGTCGATTAAAACAAAAGAGTCGAGGGTAAGGGTCCGAAGCATTAAAATTCCTGAATCGTTTTGAAATGGAGCTTGGCGGCCCGATGAAGATGCTCCTGCCCATGGGTGGCAAGAAATTTCCGTCCTGCTGCAATGACTTGTGGGGAGGCTCCTTTAGGCAAAGTGAGGCAAAACTCTTCGGAGAGTTTGTCAATGCCTCGGACGAAGGCGGCGCGCGCTAAAATCGAGGCGCCGGCAACAACGACATCTTCCTCCCCGCGGTGGCGCTGGCAAAGGTCGACCTCAAGGGCCTTTCTTCTAAGGGCCGACTCGACGACATGTTCACTTGCAAACTGGTCGATAATGACAGTTTTGCAGCTCGTTTTTTGGACGATTTCTTCAATTGCCGTCGCATGCCCCCAAGCTAAAAGGTGGTTAAGATTTTTAAACTGGTCGTAGAGCTCGTTATATCTTTTAGGAAAAATCTGAATGACCGTATGGTCACACTCTTTTTTGATCTTGTCGGCGAATTTGATGATCGTGGTGTCGGTGAGCCGCTTACTATCGCGGATTCCCATCTTGATGAGGGCGTGGATTTGGTCGGAGTTAGCATAAAGAGCAGCGATGCAAAGGGGGCCAAAGACATCTCCCTTCCCTGCTTCATCGACGCCGATGTGGGGGTCGGTATTTGCCGCTGTTTCTGGGTAGGTGTAGGAGACGTTGCCGAGAATTTCTGGCTCGAGATAATAGGAGATAAAGTCATCTTTCCCTTTGCCCTGAACCATAAGCTTTCCTGACTCATAAAGAGTGCACGAAACCCCCACCTTCTTTGCTTGAAAAAGGGTGTAGGTAGGCTGGGCTAAGGTAAACCCTTGCTCCTCGAGATCTTTTTTGAGCTTGGGGGCAAGGGAAACATCAATCTCTGTAATAAAATTTGCTGGTTTGTTCATCTTACCCCAAGTATAGTGGAGTTTTAAATTGAGTGCAATTAGGAGGTTCTGTTAAACTAGGAAATATGAATATAGTCGCGGAAATTGATGTTTTAGAGGTGGGCTTAGATGAATGATACGTCTCCCCAAATGGCTCAAAAGGTAGAAGAGCTTATGGAGCAAAAAAGTCCTGAAGAAAGACTTCGCATGGGATGGTCGATGCACCAGGCCTCAAAATATCTTGTTGCCTGCGCGATACGCAGTGAAAGTCCCAATATTTCTCAGTCGGAGCTGAAGAAAGAAATCTTCTTAAGATTTTATGGAAATGATTTCAGCGCAGCTGAAAAAGAAAAAATCTTAGAGCATTTAGGAAAAATCCATGAATGAAGATGTAAAGAAATTAGGAACCCTTTTTAAATCGAAGCGAAAAGAGCTTAACCTCTCTTTAAAAGAGGTGGAAAATGCAACCTCAATCCGGACCTCCCATTTAGAAGCAATCGAAGAGGGGAAAAATGATCGGTTCCTCTCTCCCGTCTATATGCTCGGCTTTATGCGGCAATATGCCAAGTTTTTGGAGCTCGACGGAGATAAGCTGATCGAGGAACACCCTGGAACAATGCAGCTGCAGCGTGAAAAACAAGAGTTTTCCTATGGAATTGGAACGCTTGAGCGGCGAGGGAGCACGGGAGGTGGGGTCAAATGGCTTCCTAACCTCCTTTGGGGAGCAGTCTCTATTGGCGTTCTCGCATTGGCCTACTATTTTGCTAAATACCTAAACCTTTTTTAACCTATGGCAGAATTTCAAAATCGTCTCATCAAGGAAAAGTCTCCTTACTTGCTCCAACATGCTCACAATCCTGTCGACTGGTACCCGTGGGGCGAAGAGGCCTTTGAAAAGGCGCGCGTTGAAGGGCGGCCGATCTTCCTTTCGATCGGGTATGCCACCTGCCATTGGTGCCACGTGATGAGCCGCGAATCCTTCGACGATCCTGAGATTGCCAAAGAGATGAACGATCTCTTTATTAATATTAAGGTGGATCGAGAAGAACTCCCTGAAATCGATAGCCTTTACATGGAGTTTGCTCAGGCTCTCATGGCTTCGGGAACGGGATGGCCCCTCAACTTAGTTTTGACCCCCGAGCTAAAACCTTTTTATGCGACCACCTACCTTCCCCCAGAGGAAAGGCAGGGAATGATGGGGATGAAACAACTCATCCATCACATTGGGGAGCTTTGGAATAGCGAAGAAAAAGAGCTCCTTTTTGATCAGGCAAACAAGTTGGTCGACCTTTTCGAAAAGTCGGTGATGACACGAGGAGATAAAACTCCCACGGAAAGAACTTTAGAAGAAGCCCTTGAAGCCCTTTTTGAAACGGCCGATCCAGTCTATGGAGGGACGCAGGGAGCTCCCAAATTTCCTGTGGGCTATCAATGTCAGTTCTTTTTAAACTACGCGAAGACCTATAACGACCCGCGCCCCCTCTTTTTTGTTGAAAAAACGCTTGAGATGATGCACTTAGGGGGCATTTATGACCACATTGGCGGAGGGTTTTCCCGTTATAGTGTTGATGAAAAGTGGCTCGTTCCTCACTTTGAAAAGATGCTCTATGATAATGCCATTTTAGCAGGAGCCTATCTCGATGCTTGGCGCTACACCAAAAAGGAAAAATACCGAAAGATCACTAAAGAGATTTTGGATTATGTCCTCCGCGATATGAGACATCCCGATGGGGGGTTTTTCTCGGCTGAAGATGCCGAGACCGAAGGGGTCGAGGGGGCTTTTTACGTATGGACAAAGCAAGAGGTAATGGATTCCCTTCCCCCTGATGATGGAGCCCTTTTCTGTGAATATTTTGATGTGACCGATGTGGGGAATTTTCACGGAAAAAACATTTTGCACCGCACCCTCCCTTTGAGTGAGTTTGTCGACTACCGAGGGCTGGACGAGGAGCAGGTAAAAGGATCGCTCGAAAACTCATTGAAAACTCTTTATGCAGTGAGGGAAAAGCGGACCCGCCCCTTTAAAGATGACAAGGTTCTCGTTTCGTGGAACGCCTTGATGATTGAGGCTTTGGTAAAAGGGGGAATGGCCTTTGAAAACAAAACCTATTTGAAGGCGGGGGTTGAGGGAGCAGAATTTATTCGGACCCACCTTTGGAAAGAGGGAAAACTTCTCCGCCGGTTTCGTGAAGGGGAGGCAGGCTACGAGGGCTCTCTCAACGATTATGCAGCCCTTATTCGGGCGCTTATCACCCTTTATGAGGCAAAGCAAGGCGAAGGCTACTTGGATTGGGCTCTAGAGATGACGGCCCTTTTGGAAAAAGAGTATAAAGCAGAAGAGGGGGCCTTTTATTTAACAGGGCCAGACCATTCGATTTTGATGCGGCGGTGTGAGCTTTATGACAGCGCCGAGCCTTCAGGAAATGCTCTTCATGCCGAGAACCTTATCCGCCTGTATCAGATCACCCACAATCGGGAATATTGGATCCAAGCCGAAGACATTCTTAAAGTGGCGAAAAACTTTATCGAAGCTTATCCTCAGGGCGCTTCTTACCACTTGCTCTCTCTTCTTCGCTATTTAGATGGAGATCTACCTACTCTCGCTATAGCCCTGGATGAAAACGAGAGTGGCCAAAAAGAGGTTCTTCAAGGGGTGTTTGGAAACCTCTTTCCCCACCTTGCGCTCAGCTGGAATTCTAAAGAGTACCCCTGTAAAGAGGGGAAGACCACCTTTTATCTTTGTAAGCAGGGAAAATGTCAGCCTCCTATCACGGAGTGGGAGAAGATCGAAAAAGCACTTGTATCTCTATAGCTGTTAGTGTTAAAACAAAGGAAACTCGAACCTAAGGAAGATTTCTCATGGACAAAAGTACTCTTGGAGACTATGCGATCATCAAACAAATCGGTCAGGGAACTTTGGGATCGGTCTATCTTGCTGAGCACCGTTTTGTTAAAGAGCAATACGTTTTAAAAGTCCTTCCAGAAGAGCTTTCGACCGATCGAAACTTTATTCAGCGATTTGAAAAAGAGGTTGCCACCCTTGCAAAGCTCGATCATCCCCACATTGTAAAAGTGCACAACGTCTCTTTTGCTGAAGGGTATTATTTTCTGGTGACCGACTGTGTGGTCGACTGCTTCGGGGAGACAACCACTTTGACCCAATACCTAGGCGTTAATAAACAAACCCTGAATGAGAATGAAATTTTAGAGCTTTTAACGCAAGTAGCATCAGCCCTTTCCTATGCCCATCAGACCCATTTGGGAGGAGAGCCTCTGGCCCACCGCGGCTTAAAACTCAATAACATTTTAGTGGGAAAAGGGGAGCGGGGACTCCATGTCTCCCTTTCAGATTTTGGATTGGCCCATATCGTCGGTGAAGGGGCGATTCTTACCCGGATGTATAAGGTCCTTGCCAACTTGCTTTCTCTAGACCTAGCCCAATCGACCTTTACCAAGCCGGGAGAGGAAAAATATATGGCGGGAAACTTTGAATCGGGCAAACTCTCAAAGCTTCACGCCTCTTTTTTACAAACCTATCATTTCTTGGCGCCCGAGCAGCGGATTTATCGAGAAAAGCCGGTGGGCCCCAAGGCCGACATGTATGCCTTTGGAGTCCTCACCTATTTCCTCCTTATGCACTCTTTTCCAGAAGGGTATTTTAACCTTCCATGCGCTGTCTATCCCGACTTTCGTCTCAATTGGGATCATTTGATTAAAGAGTGTTTGAGTCCCGATCCTAACCGTCGCCCTGACTCTCTTTTACGGATTCTCGATGAACTTCAAAAACCTCAAAAGGTGGAGACACTCAAACCGCAAGAAGAGATCTTGGATTGGAATGAAGGAGCCGAAGCTCCAAAAGAGGAAGAGGAAGGTGGTGTTGCTGTTCTTGCCGAAAAAGAGGAGCAGCCTGAGATGCTCAAAAAGGTCTCTGAGATGGTGCGGGGAGGAGTTAAGCCGGTCCTTAATCCCCAAGAGATCAGGCGGCCCGAATATGATCCCGATCCAGCAGCTGCTTTTCATATCGATAGCACTGTCGCCCGCTATATTCCCCAAGAAGAAGAGGTGAAGAATGTCGAGCCAATCCCTACCGAAATGGTGGTGATCGAGGGGGGAGAGTATTATCGAGGAAGCGATGAGGGAGGGCGAGATGAGCGTCCTCGCCATAAAGTGAAACTTTCGAGTTTTGCTCTCGATGTCCATCCCATCACGAACGAGCAATTTGTCCGCTTCCTAGAAGTAATGGGAGGGGAAAAAGATGCTAATAACAACGATATCATTCAGCTTCGTGAATCGCGGATCCGCCGCCATGGAGGAAAGATTTCTATCGAATCGGGCTATGCTAAGCATCCTGTTATTGGGGTGACCTGGTACGGAGCAATTGCCTACGCCAAGTGGGTGGGCAAACGGCTTCCTACAGAAGCCGAGTGGGAGATCGCCGCCTCTTGTGGTGAAGAGCTTACCTATCCTACGGGGAAGGTTCTCGAGCGCACCCAAGGAAATTTCTTCAGCTCAGACACCACTCCTGTTAAAAGCTATTCCCCCAATAAAAATGGCCTTTATGACCTCGTGGGAAATGTCTATGAGTGGTGCCAAGATTGGTATGACTACAACTACTATGAAATGGCAATGCAACGTCCCGATAATCCCAAAGGTCCTTTGCAAGGAGTTTACCGTGTGCTCCGCGGCGGTTGCTGGAAGAGTCTGAAAGATGACCTCCGCTGCTCCCACCGCCACCGGAACAACCCTGGCACCGTCAACCGGACCTATGGGTTCCGCTGCGCCGCCGATGTTGACGAATAGGGGGTTATCTGATACCCTGCTCGTATGAAACTTTTACTTTCCAAACCGAGAGGTTTTTGCGCCGGCGTTGTTCGCGCCATTGAGACGGTCGAAAGAGCTCTAGAAGCCTGGGGACCCCCCATCTATGTAAAGCATGAGATTGTCCACAACCGCCACGTCGTTGAAGACCTCGAGCGGAAAGGGGCCATCTTCATCGAGGATCTCGATGAAGTTCCTGAGGGCTCTCGGATTATCTATTCGGCCCATGGAATTCCCCCCTCGGTGCGCGACCATGCCAAGCAGCGAAACCTGATTGAGATCGATGCTTCATGTGGCCTTGTGATTCGGGTCCATTCGGCAGCTAAAAGGTATGCCAAAAAGGGGTACCACATCCTCCTTATCGGCCATAAAAACCATGTGGAGGTGATTGGGACAGCCGGAGAGGCTCCCGATGTCACGACTATCATCGAATCGGTCGAAGATGTCGAAAAGCTCACCTTTCCCCAGGAGCAACGCCTTTTCTACACCACGCAGACCACCCTAAGTCTCGATGATGTGAAAGAAATTACTGATGCCTTGAAGCAAAAGTACCCTTTAGTCGAAACCCTTCCCAGCTCCTCGATTTGTTATGCGACGACCAACCGGCAATTGGCATTAAGGGAAATTACCCACTCAGTCGACCTTGTCCTTGTTGTGGGGGATCCTACAAGTTCTAATTCGAACCGTCTTTGCGAGGTGGCTCGGACCCGCGGAATTCCTGGACATCTGATCAATGATCCCCAAGAGATCGATCCTACTTGGCTCAAAGGGGTAAAGGCGATTGGACTGACTGCAGGGGCCTCAACTCCTGAGTCGGTCGTCCAAAAATGTATCGAACATCTCTATACCCTGGGCGTGACCGAGACCGAAGAGGTAGAATATACCGAAGAAAATGTCTTTTTTGAGTTGCCTAAGGAAGTGCTTGCTCAGACTTAGTGATTGCCTTTCTTTCCTATGACCTTTATATAAAAACCATATGAAAGAAAAAGTTGAGAAACGGTCCCGCGTTACCCATATTGACAAGGGATCGATGCGGCGAATTTTAGGGGTAGGGGACCTTTTTGCCGTGGGATATGGAGATCTCGGCTCCTCGATCTACTATGCGCTTGGGATCACTGCTTTTTATGCCCTTGGGGCGGCACCGATTAGCCTTGCTATTGCAGGACTTGTTTTTGCTTGCACTGCGCTATCTTATGCTGAACTCAGTGCGATGCTCCGGGAAACGGGGGGATCGGCCACCTTCACCCGCCACGCTTTTAACGACCTGATCTCTTTCATTGCGGGATGGGGACTTCTTCTTGACTTCATCGTCACCATTGCGATTTCCTCCTACTCGATTGCCCCCTACTTAGGCTTTTTCTTTAGCGCCCTTAAGGTTCCATCGGTCAAAATTGGTTTCACTGTTTGTGTCATTGGAATCCTTTTTGTCATCAACTATTTTGGCTCAAAAAGCTCGGCAAAGATGAGTTGGTTTTTGACAACGCTGACTTTATCGACACAAGTTCTGATTGTCATTGTGGGGGCTCTTTGGTTTATCCACTTTCCCGATCTTTGGGAGCACCTGAAAATTGGGGTGCAAGGGTCTTCTTGGTCTCCGTCGTGGCCTGACTTTTGGAAGGGGACAGCGATGGCGATGGTTGCCTACACCGGAATCGAATCCATGGCGCAGCTTGGTGGTGAGGCAAAGCACCCGGCGCGGACTGTCCCTCGCGCCATGATGCTTGCCATGGGAATGCTCCTCTTTGTTTATATTGGGATTGCTGTTGTTGCTTTATCTGCAGTCACTCCTCAGGAGCTGGGCACCCAATTTTTGGAAGATCCAATCGCGGGGATCGTTTCGAAACTTCCCTTTGGCGCTAAAGTTTTGGGGGGATGGGTAGGGCTACTTGCTGCAGTGATCCTTTTTGTTGCCGCTAACGCAGGACTTATCGGCGCCTCCCGCCTCTCCTTTAACATGGGAGAAAACTACCAGCTTCCTGGAGCTGTCTATCGCCTCCACAAAAAGCATAAGACCCCTGTTGTTTCTCTGGCGGTGTTTGCAATTCTTGCAGCGCTTATTGTCATTGCCTCAAGGGGGCGACTCACCTTTTTAGCCGACCTTTATAACTTTGGGGCGATGCTTGCTTTTTTCATGACCCACCTTTCCCTTATCTATCTTCGGATTAAGCGGCCGAATGCCAAGCGCCCTTTTAAATCTCCTTTCAACATCTCATTTGGGAAGTATTCCCTTCCCTTAACGGCCCTTTTGGGAGGACTCGCAACCGCTGCCACCTGGGTCCTTGTCGTCTTTACCAAACCCGACGGAAGAAATCTTGGAACGGTCTGGATCCTTCTTGGCCTAGCGATGTATTTTTACTATCGAAAAAAGCAGGCGATTGCTCCTGCTGGAAAACTCGAGGTCGAGAAGGTCAAAATTCCTGAGTTTAAGGCTAAGAAATATAAACATATCCTCGTTCCGACAAGAGGGGGGAAGGAGACCCAAACGGTTCAGATGGCGTGTGAGATCGCAAAAGTGCATGGGGCCGATGTGACTGCTATCCACGTTGTTGAAGTTCCCTTTTCTCTTCCCCTAGAAACACCCCTTTACCATCGGACGGTGGTTGCCGAATCGATCCTCAAAAGAGCAGAAGCTATAGGAAGGGAGTTTCATGTGGGGATGAATCTTCGTGTGGTCCAGGCGCGCACCGTCGACGCTGCTATTTTGGAGCTGATCGAAAAAGAGTCATTTGATCTTCTAGTTGTTGGAACGGTCCTTAGCCCCGCTGGTGGGAAGGGTGGCTACGGCTCAATCGTCGAGCGGGTCCTTAAAAGTTCCCGCTGCCCCGTGTGGATCTGCTGTAGCTCATTCTAGAAGCGCTTCTGAGAGGCGTATCATCTCAGCGTTGAATTTTTCTTGATCGTAGTCTGCATAGCGCTGGTCATTTGCCTTTTTGTACTCTGCTGAATAATGGTATTTAATCACTTCTTCCCATTTTGGTTCACTAATGAGGTAGGTGTAGTATTCCTTATTTGTCCGCTTTTCCAAAATATCGACTTGTGCTTGGGAAATGTCTTCCATAGGAACCTTCTCCTCTTTAAACCGCATAGCTTGAATATTACCCACTGGAATGTCTAAACTATCCTTAAGAATAAGGATCATTTTTAAGGAAACTTCAACCGGATCACATCCTGAATTTTTTGCGGTGAATGTCTGGACATGGTTATTCTCTATAACACCAATAGTCCAAAGACCATTGATAAAAAATTTGCCAAGCTTTTTGGGTTCTGTTGGACCTGTTTTAGCAATTTGATATCGGATGTTGATTTTAAGAATGACAAGGGCGATATCATCAATACAAGAAAGGTTTGCTAGGTCATTCCAAAGTTGTTCTTGAAAGAGGGGGTCGTTTTTTGCTTTTTTAAAATACTCAATGATTTTTTTTGCAATAACCTTATGAGAACAACCCCCTATTAGGATCTCTTCGGTTCTTCCATTGCGAATTTCGTTAAACTGAAAGCGCCACTTGTTTAAAAAGGTGGTTAAAGCAATGACATCCTTCGTAGGATTCTCTTTGCGATAAGGAGGGATAAAGAAAGTCTCTCCAGCAAGATTAAACAGCCAGTTAAGGTGTTGATTTATTAACTGTAATGCTTGATCTTGAGTGAGATCAGGGTTCTGCAGCGGATCAATATTTGGGTTATCCTGAGCAGCGTTCGGATTATTCTGAGTGGGATCAAAAAAATCTGATGGAAACTCACGGATTCGAAAGCGGTAGTTTGGATCGAGATACCATGAGAAAATGGCGAGCTGTATTGCGGTAAACGCTTGGGTCATAAAAACTTCTTTGAGAACTCTTATTGCTTCTCCTAAACATTTTCCTTTAAAATCTTGGATGAAACCAAGGGAGATGAAGATAGTGGTTGCAATGGTTGCGATTGCTCGAAGACGGTAATTTGATGTAGTTTCATTTTCATGAGAAACTTGGAGGCTAAGAATCGAGACCATTCCTAAAAAAGAGGCGGTTCCCATCCCGGCCCCTTTAACACACCACCTAGGAAGGGCTAAAAGTGCAATCGCCTGACTCCCAAACTGGAAAGCAACATTCATTTTAAATTTTCTCCTAGTACACTAAATTTTTTGATAGCTTAATAAGGGTTGAGTAGTAGGCTCTATTAGCTTCTTCTTCGCCCTTTCCACAGTAGTCCTTATATCTTTTCTTGCGAGCCTTTTCTAGGTCACCTTTATACTTAGAGTTTTCAAGCACTTCGCTCCATTTCTCCTTTTTAACGAGGTACTCATAGAACGCATTCTGATCTTTCAACTCCTTCTCTAGCTCAAGGTATGCTCGGTTCAAATCCGTCCCATTAACTGAGCTAGTATGAGGAAAACTCATATCTTCAATAGGAAGCTCGAGCCTACATAATCTATTTAATCGAACGAGGTATATGAGGGTCACTTCGACATCCTCTTGAAAATAGGGATTTGTCTTGAGTATTTCTCTCAGTTTTATGCTGGCCTTTTTTCGGATCAAATCAAAAGGCCAGATAGTCTTAAGATAAAGATTTTTAACTGATTGAGGTTTTGTGATATCGGCTTCAATCTTTTTAAGTTCAATATCGATTAGAACAATGGTAAGGGCAACCCGGTCAGTGCATTTCACTGTTGCATTGGTTAAAATCTTGAAAAAAGCAGTGCGGCACGCCTCATTATCATTGGATCTTTTGAGGTACTCAATAAGCTTTATCCCCAACTCCTCAGGTTTTAATCCTCCTACGCGGCTGTTCACCCCAGAATCAAACTTAAAACGAGCTAAGAAAAGTCTCAAAGTCTTTTTCTGTCTCTCATTCGCTTTAATAGGAAAGGGCACTGTCTTTGTTAGCTTCTCGAAGAGCCACCCATTTAACAAAGAGTCTAATGATGCAAGTCCTAACGGGCCTAAATTTGGGTTGTCAAACGCTATTGTATGATAATCCTCATCGGGCTCTAGCTCTAGCTCAAGATCATGAGGCCCATTTGCTGGAATCTCACGGATTCGAAAACCGCAGTTTGGACCGAGACGCCATGAGAAAATGGCGAGCTGTATCGCGGTAAATGCTTGGATTATAAAAACTTCTTTGAGAACTCTTGTTGCTTCTTTTAAACATTTTCCTTTAAAATTGCGGATGAAACCAAGGGAGATGAAGATAGTGATTGCAATGGTTGCTATTGCTCGAATGGAGTATTTTGATTTAGTTTCGTTTTCATGAGAAACCTGGAGGCTAAGGATCGAGACCATCCCTAAAAAAGAGGCGGTTCCCATCCCGGTCCCCTTAATGTACACTCTAGGAAGGGCCAAAAGTGCAATCGCCTGACTCCCAAACTGAAAAGCAACATTCATTTTAAATTTTCTCCTATGACAAATGATATAGCGAAAGTATAGATCTTTTTGGGTAAAAAGGCAAGCTTTGCTAGATTTGTAAAAAAAGATTTTACTCAACCAAATGGCAGGCGACGCTATGGCTAGGAGCGACCTCCCTTAAGAGGGGGCGTTCCTCATGGCACCGTTTTTGGGCTAAAGGGCAGCGGGTGGAAAAGACGCACCCCTTGGGAGGGTTCACCGGGCTGGGGACATCGCCGGTGAGGAGAATCCGGCTTCGCTTTTTCTCGATTAGGGGGTCGGGAATAGGAATCGCTGAAAGGAGCCCTTGGGTATAGGGATGAAGGGGGCGATCGTAGAGATCCTTGCTAGAAGCAAGCTCCATTAGGTGACCAAGATACATGACAGCAACGTGGGTAGAAAGATACTTTACCATTGCTAAATCATGAGAGATGAAAAGGTAGGTGAGCCCCATCTCTTCTTGGAGATATTTTAAAAGGTTTACAATTTGGGCTTGGATTGAAACATCTAGTGCGGCAATCGGTTCATCGCAAACGACGAGGCGGGGATTAAGAGCTAAAGAGCGGGCAATCCCAATTCTCTGTCTTTGCCCCCCACTAAACTCGTGAGGAAAACGGCTAATATATTCGGGGCGGAGACCGACAAGTTGAAGAAGCTCTTGAACCCTTTTTTCTCGATCTCGGGGATTAAGCACATTATGGATATTGAAGGGTTCAGCAATAATCTCTCCAGCGGTCATCCGAGGATTAAGGGAGGCGAAGGGATCTTGGAAAATATACTGCATGTCATGGCGGAGCGCTTTGATCGCTTTTCCCTTATATTTAAGAATACTTTCCCCTTGAAAGAGGATATCACCGCTGGTAGGCTCGTAGAGGCGCATCAGAGCGCGGGCAAGAGCCGTTTTTCCACACCCACTTTCTCCAACAAGGCCAAGGGTTTCCCCCTCCTCGATAGTGAAAGAGACTCCGTCGACAGCACGGAGGATTTTCCCTTTATAGGAAAAGTGTTTTTTGAGGTTTTGTATCTGGAGGAGGCTCATGAAGGGCTCCTTTTTCTTTCGATGCGGGGGTCAAAAAGCCAGCAGGCGGTGTGGTGATCGGGAGAGACCTCAATCTCTTTGGGCTTTCCATCGGAGCAGATGTGCATGGCATGAGGACACCTTTTTGCAAAGGAACACCCTTTGATTTTGTAAGAGAGATCAGGGGGAGATCCGTGGATCGAGTAAAGCTGCTTTTTTGTAGGGAGATCTAGGCGGGGAATGGAGTTAAGGAGACGGCGGGTGTAGGGGTGTTTGGGGGCGCTAAAAAGCTCATCGACAGAGGCGCTTTCGACCACTTCCCCAGCATACATGACTACCACGCGATCACAAAAGCCGGCAACAATGCTAAAATCATGGGTGATGAGGAGGATGCTCATCTTCTCTTTTTTCTGGATCCCTTTTAGAAGATCGAGAATTTGAGCTTGGATAGTGACATCCAGAGCTGTTGTCGGCTCATCGGCAATCAAAATGCTTGGCGAAGAGATCATTGCAATAGCGATCATTACCCGTTGGCGCATCCCTCCGCTGAGTTCATGGGGGTATTGGCGGAGGCGGACATGTGCATCGGAGATGCCGACCTTCTCAAGAAGGGAAAGGGCCCGCAGAGCGGCTTCTTCTTTGCTCTTATCAGGATGGTGAAGAACATACCCCTCAATGATTTGATCGATAATGCGCATGGTAGGGTTCAAAGAGGTCATTGGGTCTTGAAAGATCATTCCGATCTCTTTGCCCCGGATTTTTCGGAGCTCTCGCTCACTTTTTAAGAGGAGATCCTCTCCCTTGTAAAAAACAGCTCCCTTTTCTATTTTAGCAGAAACCGAAGGGAGAAGGCGGGTCAAACTCCTTGCCATAACCGATTTGCCACATCCCGACTCCCCGACAATGCCAACCGTTTCCCCTTTTTTAAGTTTAAAGCTGACCCCTCGCACTGCAGCGATTTTTTTGGAGAGAGAAGAAAAAGAGGTGTGAAGATTTTCTACTTCTAAGAGCTCTTTCATGTGCGGAGCCTTGGGTCAAAGGCATCGCGCACGCCATCTCCTAGAAGATTGAGAGAGAGCATTGTGATGCTGATAAAGCCAGCGGGAAAAAAGAGACGCCAGGGATAGTAGCGCAGGGCAGAAAGGCCATCGCTTGCCATGGTTCCCCAGCTAGCAATTGGCGCTTGGACACCGAGCCCTAAAAAGCTCAAGAAGGCCTCCATAAAAATAGCGGCGGGGATGGTGAGGGTCATTGTCGTGATAATGGAACCTAGGGCATTGGGAATGAGATGGCGGAAAAGAATACGCCATCGCCCCGCCCCTAACATGCGGGCAGCAATTACAAAATCATTTTGTTTAATCTGCAAGATTTGGCTCCGGACGATGCGGGCCATGTTGATCCATCCTGTGATCGTTAAGGCAATGATGATTGTCATGACCCCAGGCTTCATGATAACCATGAGGAGGATCACAATTAAAAGGTGGGGGAGGGAGTAGAGGATGTCGGTCACCCGCATCATAAACTCCTCGGTTTTTCCTCCTGCCATTCCAGCAAAGGCTCCGTAGAGAACCCCAATCGCCATATCGATCACGGCTGCGGTGATCCCCATAAAAAGAGAGATGCGGGCACCCCACCAAATCCGAGTAAAGAGATCTCTCCCAAGTTCGTCGGTTCCAAACCAAAAATTGGTGCAAGGGGCTTTGTTTTTTAGGTGGAGATGGGTCTCATAATAGGTGTGGTGGGTGAGGAAAGGGACAACGATGGCAAGAGCAAGGAGGGTGGTCAAGACGATAAGGCCAAAAACTGCTGCTCGATTAGCGCGGAGGCGGATCCAAGCATCTTTCCAGTAGGAGATGCTTTTTTCTGGAATTGTCTCTGCTATAGGAAGAGATGGGGAAATCAGCGTGTCATTTTCTCTCATTCGGTCACCAGTTTTGGCTTAGTAAACTTAATGCGAGGATCGAGGAAGGTATAGAGGATATCGACAACTAAAATACAGAGCATCAGAAGGGCGCTATAAAAGACGGTCACCCCCATGATGACGGTGTAGTCCCGGTTCGTGATGCTAGTGACAAACCATCCTCCCAGCCCGGGAATTCCAAAGATCTTTTCAACGATAAAGCTTCCCGTCAAAATAGTGCTACATAAAGGGGCGAGATAGGTGATCACGGGAAGGAGGCTATTTTTAAGGACATGTTTGATGACGACCTTTCGGATAGAGAGTCCTTTAGAGCGAGCTGTTTGAATGTAGTCTTGCTCCAGAACTTCGACCACATTGGTCCGAGTCAGGCGTGCAATAAAAGCGGTAGGAAGGGCGGCTAGAGAAAAAGCGGGGAGGACTGAGTGGGCGAGACTTCCCCATCTTGCTACAGGGAAAAGGTCGAGCTTCATTGCAAAGAGATACTGGAGGAAAGTGGCCATAATAAAATTGGGAATGGAAATGCCAATGACTGCGATGACCATAGCAACTAGATCTTGCCATCGGGACCGTTTTACGGCGGCGATCGTCCCCAAAACGACCCCTGAAAACAAAGAGATGGCAATCGCTTGAAGGCCAAGAACTAGAGAAACAGGAAACCCTTCGCGGATGATATCGTTAACCGTTCGCCCTTCATATTTGAAGGAGGGGCCTAAGTTCCATGTTACGAGCCCTTTTAGATATTTTACGTATTGAACATACCAGGGTTGATCGAGGCCATAGTGGGCATACATGCTCCTCATAATCTCTTCAGGGATAGCCTGTTCCTGCATGAAAGGGTCCCCTGGAGCTGCCTGCATAAGAAAAAAAGTGATCGTTGCCACAAGAAACAGGGACAAAACAAGGAGAAAAACTTTTCTAACAAGATATTGATAGTTCATTTCGCTTTATAATCTAAACCTCCTTTGAAATTTTGTCAAAAGCTAAGACCGTTGAGACCATTGGAAAGCTCATTTGAGCCGGCTGGAATGATCTTTTTTGCTAGGTTCTGTTGAGGAATTTATTCTCTAGATCTTCGGGGGTCTTTTCAGAAATTTGAAATTTTTTTTGCCTCAAAAATAGCACCTGACTATTTATGTTCGGCAAAAAAATCCCAAATTTCAAGAAAACCTCCTCCGAATCTCTAGGCCCTAAATTTCTCAACAGAACCTAAAAACTTCTCCTCTGATTCAACCAGATCTTCTGGAGCTGGCCTCATCAACCGGAAAAAGTTTTTATCTAAAAAACCTCATTGCCATCCGATCAAAGCAGCTTCCGCAACGGTCTCAAGTTGCAAAATTTCCTCTCCTAATCCATAATAGGGACAAGCAACTTTTGGAGAGCCCTATGTCAATTTCAAACATTGAAAAACTGCTTAAAGACAAAGCAAAATCCCTTCTTAACTATAAGTGTCAGACAGTGGACAAGGGGCGGCTTCACCTTCCTGGTCCTGACTGGGTGGATCGAATTTTTTCAGGGACAGACCGCTCCATCCGCGTTCTTCAAAATATGGAGGCGATCTTAACCCATGGCCGCCTTGCGCATACCGGTTATCTCTCGATTCTTCCCGTTGACCAAGGGATTGAGCATACCGCCGGGGCCTCTTTTGCCCCTAACCCCGACTATTTTGACCCTGAAAATATCGTCAAACTGGCTATCGAAGGGGGGTGCAACGCTGTGGCGACTACCCTTGGAGTCCTTGGCTCTGTTGCGCGCAAATATGCTCATAAAATTCCTTTTATCCTTAAGTTTAACCATAACGAGCTCCTTTCCTACCCCAACACCTACGATCAGATTCCCTTTGCTTCGATTCATCAGGCTTATGAGATGGGGTGCCGTGCTGTGGGGGCGACCATCTACTTTGGCTCGCCCGAGAGCGATCGGCAGATTGTTGAGGTAGCGCAGGCCTTTGAGCAGGCCCATGAGCTTGGGATGGTGACCATTCTTTGGTGTTACCTCCGTAACTCTGCCTTTAAGACCGATAAGGAAGATTATCACACCGCAGCAGATTTAACTGGCCAGGCCAACCATCTCGGTGTTACGATTCAAGCCGATATTATCAAGCAAAAAGCGCCCGACTGCAACGGAGGGTTTAAAACGCTTAAGTTTGGGAAGCAGACCGAGAAGATGTACACCGAGCTTTCTGAAGATCATCCCATTGCCCTTACCCGCTACCAGGTTATTAATAACTACATGGGGCGGATGGGATTGATCAACTCAGGGGGCGCCTCTGGAGAAAACGATCTTGCCGCCGCTGTTGAAACCGCTGTTGTTAATAAGCGAGCTGGTGGCATGGGGCTCATTTCGGGGCGCAAAGCATTCCAACGTCCGATGCGCGAAGGGGTCGAGCTTCTCCACGCCATCCAAGACGTTTACCTCTGCAAAGAGGTGACTGTGTCATAAATCCAATGAAGCTTACTGCTGAAAAAAAGAAAATCATTCTCTTTTTGGTCATGATGGTGACGTTGGGACAACTTGGCGTTGATCTTTACTTGCCCTCGATGCCCCATATTGCAGCAGAGCTCGATAGTTCGATTTCTTTGATTAAGCTCACTATTCCCCTCTACTTGCTTGGCTTTGGTATCTCTCAACTCTTCTATGGCCCTATCGCTGATGCTTTGGGGAGAAAGCCCGTTCTAAATATTGGGCTTACTATTTTTCTGGCTGGCTCTTTAGGCTGTCTCTTTTCTTCGAATGGGGTGATGCTCATTTTATTTCGGATCCTTCAGGGATTGGGGATTGGAGCCGCAATTGTTAATGTACGGGCGATTACAAGAGACGCCTTTCATGGAAAGCAGATGGCAAAAGTTTCAGCATGGATTGTGATGGTTTGGGCAGTGACCCCCATTGTTGCCCCTGTTTTTGGAGGATATATTCAAACCTATTTGGGGTGGCGAGCTAATTTTGTCACTATGTTTCTCTATGCAGGAGCAATTTGGAGCCTCACCCTCCTCTCTTTACCGGAAACTTTAGATGAGGAGCATATCAAACCACTTCATCTCTTCTCAATCCTCAGGCTATACAAACTCATATTTACCGATAAGGTCTTCCTTTCATTTAGCTTGATGTCCTCTTTTTGCTATGGTTACTTTGTCAGCTATGCAACAGCCAGCCCTTTTCTATTTCAGACCCAGCTAGGACTTACCCCTGTTCAGTATGGTTGGGTGATTTTGATCATTGCTTGTGGAACGGCGATTGGATCGATTATCTGTAGTCGTATTGTTGCTCATCTAAAGATTATTCAAATAATCTTAGGGGGAAGCATACTTATGGTTCTTGCAACAGCGGCCATGACGTTTCTTGCGTGGATCGGGATCTTTAATATCCCAGCCCTTCTTATCCCCCCATTCTTCGGAAGTATTGGAGGAGGCTTAATATTTCCCAATTGCACAACAGGAGCCATGACCCCTTATAAGTCGAATGCAGGGGTTGCAGGCGCTTCTTTCGGCTTTGTCCAGATGTTCAATAGCTTTATATTTGGCTTAATTATCAGTCGCCTCCCTACCAAAAATGCTCTTCCCCTGTCTCTTGAGCTTCTTGCTATTTCTTTTCTGCTCTTCATTCTCTTTATGGTCTATGTTCGACCTCACTTCAAAGAAGAAATCATATCCCATTAATAAACAAAGGTGTACAGGAGTTGAGGAAGCGAGATTATGTTGAGCTGATGCACGCTGCAAATCCCCAAAGACGGCCGCTCTTACTCAGCTAAAGGGACTGCTCCCTAAACACATGTCAATGGTCTAGAAAAGGGGAGTGGCTTGAAGTTTTTTTGGGGGGAGTGGTCGAGAAGGAGGCTTTTTTAAGAAACGCTGCCTTACGAGGCGGGCTGTCCCTACGAGCAATAGCAAAACCCCAAGGAGATAAAGCTTGTTGCTAAGAACCCTTTGCGCAACATAAGTCGCTTTTTGCGGGAAGCTCGCATGATTCCATATTTGAATAAACTCGACATGCCGCAACTGCTCCCAGCTCAGATTATTAATGTGATTTCCCTCTAACTTTTGAATGGTTGTGGGAATCTGCATTTGGGAGAGCTGATTTTGGCTAATGCGATGGAGTTGGGCTGTGTTTAGACGATTTACCTGGGTTAGGGTAAGAGCTCGAATAATAGCAGACTCTGAAAGAGATGGAATAGCATTTGGTGGGATAAACTGAGCAAACAGTGGATTGACACAGTTAACAACTTGTCCTTTAAGAGTTTGGATGTCTTCTTGGTTTTCAAGCATTGATATTATGACTTTGAGCTTGTTACGCAAATTATCTGATAAATCTGCATCCCAAATGGCATCAAACCTAGTAACAGCAACCTTTTCTATGAGAATGGGCCCTCTTTCAAGAAGGGAAATTAGAGTTTCGTCTGAAACTTGAGAAAGTTGTTCTCTTGTTAAATAAATGAGTTGGTTGTCCTCTAAGGACAAGACATGCTTTAGATCGATATAGCAAGCGTGAAAGGGACTTAGGACTTTATAGTATTCAGGACTCACATACTTGACTTTGTAGAAAGGAACAGCTTCAATCAACGTAGTTCTGTTTAAGAATGGGATCAGGTTAACTGGGGTGTAGCGTACAAGAGACATGTGGATCAGGTTAACTTCGTCTCCGCTAAGATAATCTAAAATTTTGGGGTCGGTTATTTGTGGAAGGTGTAGCTTTATATGATTCGCTGCGATTTTCTGTTTCCAAAGCTCTCCAAGCTTTCCTGTAGAGAGTTTTTTTACAAGGTGAGGACTTCTCTTAATAAGAGAACCAAGGACCTCATTAGGGATGGCTTCAAGTTGAAAACCTTCTAAGTAGTTGAGTTGAGGATCTGCTAAGGAAGAAACATGGTTTATGTCAATAGAACAGACCTGAAAAGCTTTTAGGTCTTTGTAGTGTTTGGGATTAATATGTCTGACTTGGTAATCATACATCCGTTGGATCAGCCTACGCTCGCTTACAAATGGGATCAGTCGAGCTTGAATGCGCCCTGCAAGAGATATGTGGACCAGGTTAACCTCGTCTTCTTTGAGATACCTTAAAATTGTAAAAGCAGTTATCTGTGGAAGATATGGCTTTATATACTCTGCCGCAATTTTTTGTTGCCAAAGCTTGCCAAGCTTTTCTGTAGAGAGTTTTTTTACAAGGATAGGTCTTCTCTCCAGAAGGGAGCCAAGGGTTTCATTGGAGATGTTGGCAAGCTGTGTTTTTGTTAATTTGCTAAGTTGAGGATCTTCTAGGGAAGAGACATGCTTTGGGTCAATAAAAGGAATCTGAGAATCACTTAGATCTTTGTAATATTCGGGATTAATATCCTTGACTTGGCCGTTAGGAATGCGTCGGATGAGTTCGCTTTTACTTACAAATGGGATCAACCTCTCCGGAAGGTTTTTTGCAAGCTCTGGGTGGATCAGGTTAACCTCGTCTTCTTCAAGATAATCCAAAATTTCGGGGTCGGTTATCTCTTGAATGCGTTCTCTTATGAGGTCCTTTATACTTTCATCGTCGATACGGCAACCGTCCCTTTTCGCTTGCCAAAGCTCTCCAAGCTTTTTCGTAGGAATTTTTTTCACAAGGGGGGACCTTTTCTTAATAAGGGAACCAAGGACTTCATTCCCGATACGCTTAAGTTGCGAAGGATGTAGGCTATCAAGTTGGGAATCTTCCAAGGAAGAGACGTAGTCTAGGTCAATAAAACGAACCTGATGATCTGTTAGATATTTATAGTAATCGGGATCCATGAGCTTGACCTTGCTGTTAGGAATCCGTTTGATCAGCTCACCCCTGCTTATAAATAGGATCAGGTTAGATGAAACTTTTGGTACGAGGTCTGGGTGGATCAGATTAACTTCGACTCCCGTGAGATAACCTAAAATTCTATCGTCGGTTATCTGTGGAAGATATGGCTTTATATGATTCGCTGCGATTTTCTGTTCCCAAAGACTCCCAAGCTTTTCTGTAGGGATTTTTTCCACAAGGGAGGGCCTCCTCTCAATAAGAGAGCCCAGGATTTTATCAAGGATACCCTTAAATTGTACATCCGCTAATCCATCGAGTTGGTGATTTTCTAAGGAAGAGACATGGGTTAGGTCAATAAAAAGAATCTGAAAGTCTTCTAGATGTCCATAGAAGTCGGGGTTTATAAGATGAACCTGTTCGGTAGAAATGCCTTGGATCAGCTCAGGCTTGTCTACGAATCGGATGAGCTTATCTGGAATTTTTGGTGCGAGGTCTGGGTGGATCAGATTAACCTCTTTTTTGGCGAGATAGCCTAAAATTTTGGGGTCGGTTATTTGTGGAAGCTGAGGCTTTATACGATCCCTTGCGATTTCTTGTTGCCAAAGCTCGCCAAGCTTTTCTGTAGGGGTTTTTTCCACAAGGGAGGGCCTTCTCTTAATAAGAGAGCCAAGGGCTTCATTGGGAATACCTTTAAGCTGCGAGTCTTCGAGGTGGTCGAGTTGGTCATCTCCTAATTTTACGCAGTTTTCGTGGGGTATAAAGGGAATCTGTTTAGGAGAAAGGTGGCGATACCTATCAGCTGAAATGGCTGAAACAAGATCGGAATGGATAAAGGGGAGATTGACGTCGGCGATAAGGGGAGCTGCTCCTGGGTTGCGAATCCATCCAATTTGCTTGGGGGTTAACTTGTCAAAAACCCCTTTTGCCCGCTCTTGATCCTTTAAAAAATGTTCAGAGACCATTCTGGAAATAAGCTTTTCTGTTAAAGCTTCGGGCTGATGAGTGAAATGTCTGAGCTGCTCACCAGAAATAAATCGGATCTGCTCGAATGTTAGACGAGCAAGCCGATCAACGGGCACTGCCTGGATAAGCTCTTCTCTTTCTAGATAACAAATTCTTCTAGGGTCAATATGTGGCACCTGCCATGGCTCGATATGAGCAAGAGCATTTTTTCCTAGATGGAAGAGCTTAGTGGGATCTTTTATAAGGGGAATGAATGTGGGGTCGACCCTGTGCCGACCTGCGTACATTTGAGCGAGACTTGCATACCGATGTCTCCCCGATTTCCCTACTAAGAGACCACTTTGGTGTAAAGCGACTTTTTCAAAGGGGGTCCGTTCGGTCCGCAATTTAAGGTAAATTTCTTTTTCTTGAATGCTCTCTGAGGATCCTTCACCCATCCACCGAACCGCATGATCAAAGTCTTCAGGATGAATCCAACTCAAGGTTCCCTCAAAAAGATTGAGCAAGACGATGCCGCGCCCAAACTCTTTGGATGTGGGAAGCTCATTAAAGGGATTTTTAGTAAAAGGTTCTTTTGTGAGGTGGATAAGATGAATGTTTTGAAGTAAGCTTTCATGTGTGTGATAATGTCTTTCTAAGAACCTTTTAAAGGTCACCCCCTCTTTTGCCGAAAGGAGAACATATCTAGGGGGCTCACCGGGAGGGGCAATGACAAGGATCTGCCTTGCAGGTCTTTGGCAGGGATGAAAAACGGGTAAAGTTTTTGCATGAGTCTTAAGAAAAGAGGAGGTTGCAAAAATAGTATCATCAAAAAATGCAAAATCATGTTTATATCCCTCAAATTCCCTGAAAGCCTGGTTGAGACTCTTCGTGGTTTCTTTTCCAGCTAAAAAAAGCTCCAGTAGCTTTATAATAGCAGTATCTCCCCATGTGGACTCAAAGGCTAGTGAGCCCGTACTCATATTTTCATACTGTTTGAGCTCTCGTTGGAGGACTGTTTCTAGTTCCATATTGATCTTTCGCTCGACCTGTCGTTCCTGATGGATAGATAAGCCTAATTGGTTGCTAGCCAAGCTCGTGTATTCGGGATTGGGATGTTTTATAACAGCGGTTGTTTGGGGGAGTTTTTTTCGATGCAATTCTCTTGCTCTATCAAGGATTTTCTCAAGCCTAACCCGAACCCTTTGTAAATCCTGAGTCAGCTCTCCCATAATCGGATCAGAAGCCCCATATTTGATCTTTCCTTTGTGTAAAGCTCCCTCATAGCTCGTCATGAGAGAGTTCGCATAATTTTGTAGTTCCATTAGATAGTCAACATCGGCTTCAAGGCCTGAAAAATGGAGGTGAGGATCATCGATTATAGTTATCTGCACCCATTGGTTAAGGACCTCGTAGTAAGGCTTCAGGTAAACAAGTTTTTCTTCATTTGAGATAGCTTGGGACAAAGCTTTTTCTCTTTTTTCTCGCGCTAGGTCTTTCAACACCTGATCAATCTGGTTGTGATAGGATTGATCTAAAGAATCTGTTTTTGCAGTGGATTGATTAGAGATGCCTGTGGCTAGAATAGCGGCAACGGTTGGCTCCTTATGGACAAGGCCTGGAATAGCATACTGGGGAACAAGGAATTCGAGGGTTTGGTAAAGATGGAAAAGACGTTCTCTAAGGGCTGTTTGCTGCTCTTTTCGAGTATCAATCTTTGTGTCAACTGTCATGACGGCTCGAATATTAGGAGCAAATTCAAGATCGGTCCCTGTCGTCTGTTTTTCACTGAGAAAGACAAAGAAGTCATCAATTTTTAAGCTGGTTGCCTTTTCAATATCTTTGGAAGAGGTCCCATGAATATGGATAGGGGATTCAAATCCATTGATCAGGGCAGCAAACTGGTCCACTGACTTTGAACTATCTGGCTGATAGAAGAAGAGGATCCCTTTGAAGGGGAGTTTTTTTTCTTTGGAAAACTTTTGAAAGGTTTGGGCAAACTTGAGATTGTTCCTAAAATAGGCTCCCGCATCGAAAATAGCATTGATAAAGGTTTGGGGATGTTTTTGATAGATCGCTTCAAAAGCAGCTCTAACTTCCATAGAAGTTGGGGTATAAATATGAGTTTCATCAGCTCGGTCGATCATAACTTGTAAGATAGAGCCTTCAGTGGCTTGATCAAAGACAGCCTTTTCTAAAAGTTCTGGAGAATATCCATCACTATTCCAGGGGGTTCCCCCCATAAAGGAAACCTTTTTTAAGAGCTTAGGAAGTCCTAAGGGGCGACGGGTCAGACGGGATGGATAAAAGGTTCCATAAGCGGTTTCCCCTTCTATCTGAAGCTTTTTTTGGGGGTCGCTATTCACTCTTGCGGTAGCTTCGGCAAGTTTTTTGGGATCTTTGACCTCTTCAGGTCTCAGTCCTGTCATCTTTTTAAAAGCTTGAAAATCGGCTGTTTTTTCGGGTGTTATTCCCTCCCGTCTCAATTGATGCCTACTAAGGGAAGAAGCTTTCTCACTAATAAACTTAACCTGCTCTGGCTCAATCGATAATTCGATTGCGACGATAAAGTGTTTAACGAGCTCCTCGTATTGATAACCGAGCTCTGTCAATGTTGGGCTGTCAACACCGAGATAGGGAATGACTTTAAAGGGAGTTTTAATCGGTTGTCCTAAGTCTTTCCATCGGCCAAAGTCCCTTCCCGCAGAGAGTTTAAGTGCTGGAAATATAAGATCAAAAAGGGTGTGTTTAGCAAGAGAGATGAGCTTTGCTTCTTCTTTTAATGCTGCATTGGGGCTTTGGTAGAGCTCATGAATATGAGCTATAAATTCAACGTCCCGTTTCTTACTCTCGCTTAAGTTTGAGTGGTCCTCTTTTTGGAAATAGATTCGATCGATGTCGGGAGACATAGTTTTAGTCACAAAACGGATAAAGCTTTCATGGAGGTGTTTTTTTTCTATCAAAGAGGGAAAAGCTTCGTTGGCGAGTCTAGCAGCAATCTTAGGAACAATCTCTTCAAGGTACTCCTCTTTGGAAAGGTTGGCTTGCCAATGTTTAAGTGTTTGAGCAAGGTTTAACTGTGGGGAATGGTCTGTAGAGGAGCTTGCTGCAGAGGGATTTGCTACGTTGGGTATGCCACTTATCAGGTAAGAAAAAATAGTTTGGACAAGGGCTATTCGCTCTTTCGGAAGATGTTCTACCGCTCCGATTGGGATATTGGTTTCGTGGTTGACATTCTTTAAAAGGTCAACTTCATCTCCCAGCCCTTCTGCTTTGGCAAAGAGATCTAAAATTTCTTTTAAGACACCCACTTTTTCCATGCTATGCTGTTTATCTATGATGGAGTTCTCATTGTTATCGAGTCCTAAACAACAAATTAAAAGGAGATCACACTGCAAATCAAAGAGATCAAGCATTTCTGGGGTCATAATCAGAAGCTTTTTCTTTTTGATGGCCCCTCTTAGCTCATCCCGAATGTAAATAAGACGGTCTAAAGTAAGCGCTTCTCGGGGATAGTCAATGGTAAAGACCTCTTGGTTGAAGCAAGTTCTTTGTGAATGCTTTAGGTTTTCCTGAACCTGAAATCTCTGAGAACTGTGGATAAACAATATCGGCAGAGTTCCCTTAGAGGCGGTCAGATATCCCCAGATGGCAGCATTCACAGAGGTTTTTCCTCCTCCCATCATTTTCTGGAGTAGGCAACCATCGGGCCCAGAAAATCTTTGAACGTCTTCGATTTGATCTTGGCGGGGAACTTTGCCACTGAGCCTGGCAAAAGTAAGGAGTTCTGGGGCCATCTCAGGAGGAAACTGATCTATTTTTCTTAATTCAGCAACAATCTTCTGACATAGGTAATCTCTTTGAGTCTGTCGGTCCCTCCCACTTTCTCGGTCAATCTGCCGAATTTTTTCTAGGCTTCCCTGAATAAAATGGCTGGTCTGATAAAGGAGGGCCTGGTAATTCCACTTCCCCAAAAGGTTAAAGATGACTTGAATCTCTTCTTCTCCGAGATAGGGGTTCATTTTTTTGAATGCCGCGCTAGAACGTTCTAAAAAAAGGCGACTTAGAAGATCCATATCGATAGGAGAAACCCTATTACCCCCTCTTTGGAGTTCAACCATGAGTTGCGCCTCTTGAGGAACCGCTTTTGAGAGGCTTAAAATATCCTTTTCAAGTGCATCAAGGGCCTTTTTTGCTTTCGATACATGGTGCTCTACCTTTTTTACTGCTTGTTCCACTTTTTCAGGGGGGATAGAATAGATTTGCATTTCTTTAAGGTGGTCTCTTCCTTTCTTGATCGCCTCTTTGACAAGTCTACACTCCTCCTCTAGCGAGGGGCCATATTTACTTCCTTTAGGGAGGGGGAGTTCAAAAGCTTTTGGGAGCTCTTTAAAAGATTCAAACCTAGGTTGGGGATTGGGGAAAAAAGTCTCTATTATTCCATGAAGTTCGGGGTAATAAAAGTTATCAGTAAGTTCCAACCGTTTTCCTTGAGGTGTGGAGGTTGTAGAGCTCGAAGAGGAATTTTTAGAGGTGGGAAACGTAGGGAATAAATGGGTAGGAAGGGGAGACGAGTACTCAATCGCCGCCCTTGCCCATTGATATATAGATTTAAAATGTTTAGGACTCGGTTTTAAAAACCTTTGGCTCCTATTAAGATACAAAAGGAATTCTGCTGTAATCTGGTTGGTATTGATTAAAATTTCAGAGTTTGGAGTATAGTTTTGAAGCCCAAGAGCATATTTTAGCAGAAAATCAATTCTTTGTTTGGCCATCAAATCAGATGAATGGATCACCTGCCAAGCTTCCTTGAAAAATCTTTCATTAAAGTTAAAGCCCCTTAGATGTCTAAAGCTTTCATCAGTGCAAAACCTTTCGTTTAAGAGTTCGCTCTCTGTATGAACTCCTTTAAGCCCACTTAATTGTGAATAGTAAAAAGGGGGTGGAAGGCTCTCTGGGGGGTATTGGATCGAAGCATCTTGCAAAGAATCGGAGAGCAAAGAAGCGATTTGACTTTTTTCTTCCTCAAGAAGTTGGTACTTAGGGTTAATATGACGCGAATACTGCTGGTACCTTTCATAAAAAGAGTGGATTTGCTCTTGACTAGGAAGAATAGGAGCATCGAGAGTCTCCTGCCTTTGGTGGTTCCAATAACGCAAGGCGATTTTTAAGAGGAGGGCATAGGTCGTAGGAAAACAGTTGGGGCATGTATCTGGATAGCTAAGAAGCATGTTTAAGACTCGTTGCGCAATGGGTGAAAGGGTATCGACAGGGGACAAGATGGCTAGTTGGTCAAGGCAAAAGTCATAATTTCCCTGATGCAAGTTTAAGTAGATTTGAAATAAAGCCCCTTCTAGACTTTCAGCATTTAAATGGTGATCCTTCCCTACTTTATAAGTAAAGTAGGTTAAGATGCTTTCCTCATCGAGGGATATTGGACTACTTTCTGTATCGACTGAGAGGGCCCCTTCTGGAGAGAAGGCAGTGGTTGTCGTAGGGGCAACTGGCTGATAGGGAACGAAAATCAACGTCTCGTTTGTTTCTTCATGGGTGAGGTAGAGATAGTTAGGGAGGGGTCCAAGAAGATTTGTTTTTTTACTTTTGGAAAGGACATAATGACTGTTTTCTTTCCAGCGCCAATCATCCCCTTTTTTTAAAAAAGCTAAGCGGTGTCCATGGATCGACGTATATCGGCATACTCTCCATTCAATCGGGTTTCCTTTAGAGTCATAAATGAGCTCTTGGCAGTCCCTTCGGTCGATCAGCTTGGGAAGCTCAAAACTCTGAGGGATCCTCGTAATTATACGATTTTGATTTTTAGGGGTAAGAATTCCACGGGTATTTAAGGTTGCAATCTCTTGAAATTGGGCGTTTGAGATTATAAGAGGGCCTTTAGCGCCAACAGGCATCCAATGATGGTGCTCCACAACTTTGCTAAGAGGAAAAGAGTGGTTTTCCTTTAAAAAGGTTTCTCTTTCGATATGAGCGTGCCATTTTCCTTTTATATGCCATTGAATATGGTAGTCTGCTCCATCTTTATAGGCCCTGAATTCCCCATGTTCGGGGTGGTTAAAATAGGTGTATCTGATGTCGGATTCTTTTTTAAAGAAATGGAAATATGTGCTGCCAAACAAACGTTTGTAATTTTTTGTAAAAAGGAGGTCTGATACCGATAAACTCCACTTGACCCCGTTTAAGAAGACCTCACCTCTTTGGAGAATAACACTCGTGCTACTTGTCCTCTCATCTTTTTTAATATTTAAAGCCTCAAGGACATGTTCTTTTAAAGCGCTTAAAACGTTCTGGTCAACCCTTAGCTTCGGATGATTCAGAAGATCTTGTATGAATGTCTCCACCGATTTTTCTAAAAACTTTAAGCGACGCTCTGGATCAATGATATGGTTTTTATAATAGCACCAGCTCGCGTAGATTTTGGGGAGGTCTTTTTCTGTTATCTCTTTACGTGACCAGTAATGGTGCAGGCGGTGTAGGTGGATAAGAGCTCGGTTGGGGCTTGAAAACGTCGGCTCATTTGCCCACTCTTGTTGCTGAGTATAGATGCGCTCTAAGAGACATGCAAACCGTTTATACTCCTCCCCTTCCATAAAAGGAGGGAGCCATTTGGCGACTTGCTGTGCAAAGCGGTGGAAAAAGAGGCAGGCGGGGAGGTTAGGGGATTTGTCTGGCTGAGTTTCATGGAAATTGTATAGTCCCTTCTCGATAAAATTCGAGACTGCATCAAGAAGCTGAGGGTCATCGATAAGCAACCCTTTTTCGGTGTTGGCTTGTTGACTTGAACTTGAGGAACTGGCAGCCCCACTTGCGGGATCTTCTTTTCTATGAGCATCTGAGTTAAAAAATAGTAGCCATAGCTTTGTTTGGAAGGAAGTAGCGTCAAGAAGTTCAATACGGTTCGTAAAGTAAAATAGGAGATGGTAAGGCTTTAATTTTTGCTCAGAACACGCCCAATAAAGGGCTTTATCAGGAGGTGTCAAAGGCAAAGATCTCTGGCCAATACCGGCTTTGTGGAGGATAAAGGCTTCGGAACAGTCTGTTTCATCTGCACGTTTCTGTTTTTCGTAAATATCTTCAAAAAACGGTCGAAGCTCTTTGCTCTGAAATGTTCGCTCATACCGTTCTTTCTTTGCAAAGTTCTTCCATTCAAGATATTCAAATGTATAACCTGCCCAATCGTTTGCAATCCACCCTTTTGGTACTGTAACATCCTCCTTTTCTTCATTTATAAGCCACTGGGGTAAAAGAGCATGAAGTTTTCTATAAGCAGAAAACCAGTGATAAATATGTTTGGTTCCAGATCGATATAGACTTGCTCGACCAGTTAGCAAGAAATAGATCTGGGTGACATTTTCAGAAGTGTCTACCTTGTGAAGATTCTTATGCCACTCATATTTGTTTAAACCTACGTAGGGGTAAGTCCGAATCACCTTCAGAAGAAAGTGAGAAAGAGGTGACTTTTCAAGAGTTGTATCATTAAGCTTTTCCAAAGAATCCATTTTAGGGAGAGGTGATTGTCCCTCTTTTGCTTTAAAGTAACCTCGAAGTTTTTCAAAACGGTCTAACTCCTCCTGGTTTTCAAATTGGAGAAAAGGCTCTTGATCAAGGAAGAGAAAAAGGTTAAAGGGGGCAAATTCAGTGAAGACATCCTGGTTATCTATGCGACGGGCAAATTGGTCAATGGTCATATAGAGGGCAAGGAGGGTATTGACTTCTCTTGCAACAAGTCCTTCTTGTTTTTGTACATTTGAAAAATAACGGTTAAAAAGAGAGAAAAGTGCATCTAATTTGTCCTGATCTGAATCAAACCTAAGGTCACAGAAGAAAAGGGTCTGCCAACAAGATGATTGTCTATCGGCAGAAATTTTGCGCATCAACCGTTCGATTGCATAGCTTTGAACTTCCGGGGACTCCATGTTTAATATCTTCTCGATCGTGGTGACAAGGGTCTCGATTTTGAAATCGGTAGTGGGGGGACGGGGAACCATCCCTATGGGATTTGGAGGTTTTTGAGAGATAGCGCTTAAAGAGTGAATCGTTTCGACACAATCAAGAGATAGCTGCCTAAATTCTTGCTTGTGGCAAGAAGTAAGCAGGGGATCTTCAGTAGAAGAAACAATCTTGACCTCGTCCAGGTGATACTTTTTCACCTCTTCCCCGATTTGATTGACCATTTCTTTTGCTTTTCTGGCTATATCTTCGCTAATAACCTTATTTTCCAAGCAAAATTCTGCCTCTCGATAAAGCCTTTTCGCTCCTGTCAAAAGGAGGTTTTTACTTTCTCGATCGCCTTCAAAAGTTCTTTTACTATAAAAACTACAGAGAAGGTCGCGCTCTATAAAGAATTTAGCTCTCCAGTATTTTTTTTCTGATAGATGATAAGAAAGGTGCTTGAGTAAAACTTTCCATGAGCATGTCCCATCCCCTTGAGGCTTTTTAAATTGTAGTTTTTTACCTGTGGTTTGTAAATTGGGGTAAAAGTGGTGGAAAAGATACTCATAAATAAAATCTACAGAGAAATTTCTTTTCTGCTGGATAACTAGAAGAGAGAGAAGCGATTCAAAGAAGAGATTGCATCGGCTTAGTGGAGGCTCTTTAGAAAAAAAGAGGGTGGTCTCACTCACTTCAAATTCTAGTTTTAAAGCATTCTTCTTTTTACCCTCAGTTTGAATCGAAGGATGATAGGAGAGCCCTTCTCCTGTTGTATAAAGGGTGAGGGTAAAGAGCTTGGATGACTTTCTTTTGACATCTAGAAGCATCGAGTGACCGTCAGCTTTTTGAGAATATCCAGTTGGAAGGGTGATCCCTTCGCCTACCCTAAGATGAAAAACGGCATTTCCCATCTCTTCCGCAATGCCTTGGATACGATCGTAGGTCTCCTTAGTAGGAGTAGCTGTGAAGGAGGATTTGATCTTTTCTAAAAAATAAAGAAGTTTACGATAGCGCTCAATCATTTCATCAAGCTTAGAATGAGTCACATACTCTTTTTCCCTAACATGAGAAAGGAGGTGTAAAAAATCTCTAGTTGTATTCGTAAAAGAGCGGCCTACTAGAGAGCTTTTTTCTAGATAACCATCACAGAAAACATGAGCGATAAGCTTCTTATCAGCCCCGACATTTTCAAGTGGAACGCCCTGAGGTGGTGGACGACTTGTTGAGCCACATGCGCTAGAAGACGAGCTTGAGGAAGCTGCTACGAGTTGGGGAAAAAATACATCTGGCATCTTTATAAAAAATTTTAGTGCAAAACCAGGCTCATTCTAAAGTAGTGGTGAGTAGATCGCAACAGAAAAATAAGACTATAGGTTATTTACTTATGCCATGGGAAAGGGGGCTTGGGAGGAGGAACGTCCGACTGGTTATCGGCAAGATCGCCGACAGCGCCAAGGACTTGTCCCCAGATCCCCGCTTTAGGGGCGATCTGTTTGCGCGCCACGAGAAAGGCGATCTTGGCTGTTGCTGCGCCGGTATCGACCTCCACATTGCCAAAGGGGCCGTTAACCGGCACCTTGAGAACGTAAGAGTCGTCGATCCCCTTAATACCAAAGGAGCGGAGGACAGGAGCTGTGATTCCCAACGTCATGTCAACATAGTGGCGGGGAAAGAGGACATCTCCCCAAAGACACACTTCATAGCGGCGGTCATAAAGAATTTCTGTTCGATCAAGATAGACATTTCCTCGCTTCATATTAAATTCGGCGGGAGCAAACCAGATCGAAACTGTCGAAGAGTCGGCCATCTTAAGGATTCCACTCACCTCAGAGGCGCTCCCACTGTTTTGACAGATGATTTGTCCCATATCGAGCTGTCCATATTGAAAACTCATATTCCTGATATGGAGATTTTTTAGGGGAACATTGAATCCTTTGGGGTCGATGTAGAGGGAGATCGGTTTTTCCATTGCCACTACAACGAGTTTAGCGCTCTTGTCCAAGACATCATTGAGCTGCGGAGTAATGGTAAAAAGAGCTTGGAGGGGCTTTGCTAGGTAAAGAATTCCTTGAGAAACCCTTCCCGCAAAGGAAGCGCGGCAAGCAGAAGCGCTAATCTCCATATTCACCGTTCCTTCGCTTTGCTTGATCTCAGCATCAAAGGTCGCATCGAAAAGATCGCCCAAGAAAGCGGAAGGGGGGTATTCTGAGGGTTGCAGAATATCGATAAAGATCGAAGGGAGATGGGAGATTTTCGCCTCGATCGAGGTGGTCACATTGCCGGTGCCAAGCTTTCCACTAAACTGCCCCTTCCCTGAAATTTCCCCACTTTTTCGGATCCCTTCGATCGCCACATTTCCATCAAATTGAAAGTCTATCGCCTCCTTTTTTTCCACCTCAAAGTCAAACCGTCTCAGCTCGGCGTGGGCATCGGTCCCCCCTTTTTTAAGCTTAAGCTTTTTTAGCTGCAGATGGGCATCGAAAGTAGAGTCATAGAGACTCGAAAGATAGGATAAAGAAGAAACTTCCACCTTAAGCTCTCCAGCTCCTGCAATTTCAAAGAAGGGATCGTTGGGAGTGAGTGGAACGTTGGGATTTCTCCAGCGGCGGAGGGCATCGTAAGACTTTTCACTCACCTTCCATGTTGCTTTTAAGGGAGACCTTAACTCCAACGTCTTACCTTGAACAAATGCCCCGGTTAGAAAGAGATTTGCGCTGTCCACATCCAGGTCAATCGTATTTCCTCTTTTTTCGTATTTTAAGTCCAAAGTAGGGCCAATCATATCGGGAAGCTGCCCACGCGTTTTTAGAAAAGCATCTGCAACTTGGGAGGAAACATCTTTTAACGAAATTTTCAAGGCTTCTTCGTCGACAGCAAAGGCCACCTCTCCAGAAGGGATCGCCTTTCCCTCGAGAGAAAAGTACTTTTTCTCCAAGTCAAAGCCGATCCCCACATCTCTAAAATTAAGGGGGAGTCGATTGGGAAGGCTGATCAGCTTGAGCTCGGGGATTTTTCCTTGCTTTGTAAGAAGCGATAGGGTGACGGGGACCTTGTCGAAGGCAAAGTGGTAGACCTGTCCTGAAAGGACCAGCTTTTGCTTTAGGTCGGCCATTGAAAAACTTCCCTCTAGCCGCTCAATTAAAGGAGCTTTTCGATAGGAAAAGTTTCCTTCCCCTTTAAACGTTAAAAGCTTTTTCGGATTTACCGAGGCTGACTTAAGATAGAGCTGCAGCCCAGGAGTCCAGGTGAGGTTCATCGGTTGGTTTAATTTTAGCAGCTTGTTATCGTAGTTTGCCTCCAAACTTGTTTGCAAAAGGGGAGAATTTACCGAGAGGGTGATGTCGACACCTTCTCCCCGTTTTTTCGATACAAAGTTTGCATCGAGGGTATTTCCAAAAATTTCGAGCAAAAGCCCTCGATGTTGTGGGTAAAAAATAGAGACAAGTTCATCGACCCCTTTTAAGGGCAAGCGGGTGATCGTTCCTTTTCCTTCAAACCCTTCTTTTCCTTGGAGGGAAAAGCCTCCATCAGCTGTTTTTCCTTCGGCAAAAAAGGAGAAAACTTCCCCTTTTTTAAAGTTGATGTGGATCCCATCGATCGTCACATTTTTAGCGATCGCCCGTCCATTTTTGACGATCAGCTCCCCCTTAAAATCGGACCAGGTTTTCCCTTTTTTTTCGGTCCGTTTTTTTTCAGGGTCGACCCGCAGGATAGGGTTTGTGATCGTTGTTTTTCCAGCGTTGCCACTCCGGAAGAGAAGATTCCAAAAAGAGCAATCACTTTCTATCGCAGCGACCGCTACTTCAAGCCCCTCCTCTTTATAACGGAGCCCTTTAAGGCTTTGACCCTCTGTCCAGCTGAGCGAAAGCTCATCGATCGAAAGGTTTTTCCCGGTGATGAGGTTTTTTCCAAAGTCAGAAGAGAGGATCGTTGGTAAAAAGGCGAAAAAAACTGCAAGTGCAATAACAATAGCGATTAAGGAAAAAAGGATCGATTTTTTTGCTCGACTCAAGGGAATCTCCTCGGTTTATTGCTGTATAGCCTGAAAGGGGGTTTATTTCAATCCCACTTCTCTCTATATAGGAATTAGGGGGGGAAATGAAGTTTCGGGCAAAGTTATTCTACTCGTTTATCGCTTTAGGGCTTATGAGCACCTTGCTCGCCCTTTTCATTATCTATGGAGAGGCCTCACGTCTTATTTTTAGTCAAATCCGAAGTTCTCTTCTTTCTCTAACAACCATTTCAGAGGAGTTAATTGACCCCCAAGTGATTGAGAGAGGGAACTCGAAGCAGATTGAAAAAGCGCTTCTCCATGTTCGGGAGCGGAGCCAACGGGCAGATCTTTATGCTGAATATGTCTATCTGATCAAAGAGGATCCTTCTTCTGGCACTTACTACTATCTGTTTGGAGATCAATACTCTTCAGGGACTCCCTACCCCTCAGAAGGGGAAATTCCTCCGGAGGTGACAGCTCCCTTTGTCACTCCCCATGTCCATTCCAATGAGTGGGGGACCTGGCTTTCTGGTTACGCTCCCATTCGTGGGGCTGATGGGAAGGTGATTGCCCTTTTGGGGATCGACGTGCGAACCAAAGAGATTTATGTTGAGCTCGAGCGCCTTTTTTTCTATGGGCTGATTGCCTTTGTGGTTTCAATTTTGGTAGCAGCGGCCTTTGCCTATTTCCTTTCGAAGCTCGTCTCTTCCTCTTTGGGGACCCTTTATGACACCGTTCAAACGATTGGAAAGGGAGATTTTTCTTGCCGCTCCCACCTCCACACCCAAGATGAGTTTAACGAACTTTCGATCGCCATTAATATCATGGCGCAGGGGCTTGAAGAAAGGGAGCGACTTAAGTCGGGCTTTGCCCGCTACGTTTCCCAATATGCTCTCGATGAGCTTCTCAAGCTCGACCAGCCCATTACCCTTAAGGGGGAGAGGCGGAAGGTGACCCTCCTTTTTTCAGATATTCGTCACTTTACCAGCATGGCTGAGGAGCTTCCTCCCGAAGAAGTTCTCAAGATGCTCAACGAGTATTTTGAGAAGATGATCGAGGTGGTTTTTAGCTATGGGGGAACTCTCGACAAGTTTATCGGTGATGGGATGATGGTGGAGTTTGGAGCGCCGATGGATGACAAGCTCCAAGAGCTCCATGCGGTCCTTACTGCGATTCAGATGCAGCTGAGTCTTGAAGAACTTAGTGTCAAGTGGGAAAAAGAGGGGCGCCGCCGCTTTAGCGTGGGGATAGGGATCCATACCGGTCTGGCTGTTTTGGGAAACATTGGCTCCGAAAGGAGGATGGAGTATACCGCCATTGGAGATGCCGTCAACGTTGCTTCCCGTCTTGAGAGGCATACCAAGAAGATCAATAAGTCGATCATCGTTTCAAAAACTGTTTATGATAAAGTTAAAGAACATTTTAATTTTGAACATCTCAAAGAGATTGAAATCTCGGGGCGGCGAGGGAGTATCGAGGCCTACGCCCTCGATCCTCATAATCAGAAAGACCTCCGTCAGCTCGAGCTCACCATCGAGCAACACCGCCTCCCTGAAGATTAAACTCTTGTATTTTTTACTTTTTTTTGGTATTCTCTGCAGAAAAGAAAATTTGGAGATGATACAAGATGGACGCTTCTTTAAAAAAAATAGTTGAACCAGGATCTCTTGTCTGTTTAGCCCTATTGGCAGGTTTCCCTTCAGTTATTAAGTTGCTTGATGGGACAACCCGACAAGCGGTTCTTCTTTCTGGGGCATTGGCAGCAGGAGGAGTCGCGCTAGCTAGAGATCCTTCCAATGAAACACCCATAAAGACCCTGGTCAAGAAAATTATAGCGATTAGCATTGCGCAACTTGCCACACACCTTCTTGCAAAAGGGCTAAAAAGAAAGCGCTTTACGACCTCTTATAAGGGACTGACTATCCTAATGTTACTCAACATCATGGCTGTTGTTGGGTTTTACTTACCCATTGCTCTTGCGGCTAAGACTCCTGATCAAATTAAAAAAGACAAGCCTCCCAAGATTCTCTCCTTGGAGGAAGCTCTTGAAGAAGTAAAGGAGACTGCGGTTGAAGCGAGAGCCGATTTAATTAAAAAACAGTTGTCTTCAGACAATTCTCCTTTACGCGATTGGAAATGTTCGGATATTCAGGATCTTGAGTTTCGCTCTGAAGTCTTGAGTTTAATCCTCGAGTTCCAGGTTCAAGAGTCTGCTGAAGAGCAGGTTGTTTTTGAAAAAAAGCAAATCGATGCCCCAATAGACCTTTCAAAGATCGATTTACAAACCGAGGCGTTTTCTCAGCTTACAGAGGCTCATCGGGATCGTTTGATTCCTCTATATCACCAGATCCTTTTGATGGGAGAAGTTTGTGAGGTAGATCCAAAAGCGCTACATGTTTTGAACCAAGCTTTTGAAGATAAAGGTTATTTTCAAGTATGGCCTGACAAAATTGAAAATAAGCACTTGGGTAATAACCCGAAAGATCAGAATAGATTGGTTCAGCATTTTAATGACAACCCCATGTTTCATGTGCAAGATCCTAGGATCAAAAGGATGCTAACGCTGTCTGGTTTGAGAGCAAAGAAATTAAGAGAATTAAGAAAGCTGGAGCTCACTGATAAAAACATCTTCAATTGGTACCGCTACTACCTCCTTAAACAAGACAAATGGAACAAGTCAAATACAGATAAAGAAAAATTCCTGGATGCATTCAAAAACGCTGGCTTCTGTGTTGAAGAGTTTGCCAATTAAGATTTAGCTTGCGCTTTTGCTTCTCTTTTTTTATGAGGGTAAAGAAAGAGGAGTACTTATGAAGCAGCAGACGAAACAGACGATTGTTAACCTCTCAAACTTTGGCTACGTTGCCGCCTGCATTGTCCTTTATCTGATTGCCCTTTGCATTTTGGGCTCTGCTGTGTGGAGCATTGTCTCTGATATGATTTCGGGAACTTATACCGTTTACAATATTCTCGATGAGGTGGGGCTGATTGTCTTCTCTATGGCGGTCATTGATGTGGGGAAATATCTCATGCTCGAAGAAGTCATTCGAAAAGGGTCAAAAGTAAAGCCCCAATCAGATACCCGAAAGAACATTGCAAAGTTTGGGATCATTATCGTTTCTGCCCTTTCCCTTGAAGGACTGGTTCTTACCATTGAAGTGGCCAAGCAAGACATTTCGAAGATCTACTATCCCGTTTCGGTCTTACTGACTGCTACAGTCTTTATTGTGGGGATTGGGGTGTATCAGCTTCTGAGTTCTCGTGCGGAGGGGAAGAAGGAATCCCAGGACTAAAGCTCTCTATGAAATAGCAGAGCTCATCATGAACATGAGGATCTTCGCCACGTGGGTGGGTGATCTCCACCTTGTAGAGAGTATTTCCCACTAAAGTAAGGGTTCCCATAGAGACCGATTCTTCAGTATAGTGCTCGTAGTCAAGTGCGGAAAAAGACTTCAGCTTTGTTGAGTTTTTCCCCACAAGCTCGGGGTTCCCCAGCTCCTGCATGAGCACTTTAAGGGCTCCTCCTAGCACCAAGCCATCACCATACTTTAGCCAGTTCTCTGGAAGGGTGGTGTAGCTCACCGAAAAGTGTTTGGTATCGTTAAGAATACATTTGAATTCCTTGTAGGGGAGGGGGGCGGCCCCGCCAGGAACAGGGAGGTCGCGGGTGGTCATCTTAGGCTTTTTAGGGAAAGAGGCGACGAAATTTTCTCCTTTGGGGTCAAAAGAAACCCATTTTTTGAAAAGATCTGTTTTGGGAACGCTCTGGTGGAAGCTAACAGATTTTGTAGGCGCCTGATTATAAAAGTGATAACCACCTACTCCGACAAAAACCCCAATTAAAAAAATGACAAGCTTTTTCATGACCATCCTAACTTATTTCACCAAACATGATACTGCGAAGGAGATTAAACCACAACTCAAATTATGTTTACAACGGTTTTTCGGGGATAATCATTGCGCCGACGATATAGGTGATGATCATAGGGAAAAAGCCGGTGAGAACCATGGCGACAAGGGCAACAATCCGGACGATCGTGGGATCGACCGAGAGGGCCTCAGCAACCCCAGCGCAGACTCCAGCGATCTTTCTCCCTTCGAGGGAGCGGTAGAGCCTTTTGTAGTCATACTGGATGTAGTTTGCAGGGCCCAGGGGCATGAGGATCCATGCAACGATGTAGGCGATCAGAAGGGGGAGGACTGCTGTAAAGATACAGAAGAAAACGAGAAGGAGGCGGATCACCGTAGGGTCAATTCCAAGGAATTGTCCCAAACCGCCACACACCCCTCCAATCTTCTTATCCCATCGATCTCTATATAACCGTCTCATACACTCATTATGTCTGAGTTTCTTTTAAAAGGGAACAGGGGACTCGAAGTGCATCACTTTTCCGGTGGTGGGGTGGGTGAAGTCGAGGCGGTGAGCGTGGAGGTGGAGGCGGCCGCTTGCCGTGTCCCCATACTTTTGGTCTCCTAGGATGGGAAAGTGAGCGGCGAGCGCTTGGGCACGGATCTGGTTTTTCTTTCCTGTTTCGAGGGTAAACTCAATAGCGGTTGTTTTCCCCCGCGTCTCAAGGACTTTGTAGTGGGTGATTGCCACGTCTCCTTTGGGATGGGGACGGACGAAGTAGTTTTGATCTTCTTTGAGGCGACATTTCCAGGTTCCCTCTCCCTCAAGGCGGCCCCGGACGATTGCCCGATACTGCCTGTGAATTGAATGGGAGTGAAACTGCTCTTTGAGTTTTTCCCACGCTTCTTCGGTGAGCGCCATTACCATCACCCCTGAGGTTTCTCGATCGAGGCGGTGAACGGGGAAGGCGCGTGGGTAGTGCTTTTTCATCACCCCGTGGACAGTGTTTTCGCTATCGAAGGCAGCGGCAACGCTTAAGACCCCTTCGGGCTTATTCACGACAACAAGGTCGCGATCTTCATAGAGCACCTCGATATCGAGGTCGAGAAACTTTTGTTTCTCCTTTAAGGTAATCTTGGCCCCCTCTTCGATCCTTTCGCTAGCGAGTTTTATCTTTTTTCCATCCACGAAGATGCGGCCTGCTTTGAGCCACTTCCGCAGTGTGGAGCGGGAGCTTTCGGGAAATTCCAAGACAAGGTGTTCTAAAAGACTACTCATCTTTTTTTAGCTCGGCTCTATAGTGTTCAACCCGATTGTCGAGGGGTGCTCCTCTTAAGCGAGGAGTTAGAAACCCGAACAAGATATTGCAAAAAACCCTCAGGCGGGGCCAGTAAGGATCTTGAGAGACAATAAAATGGAGGTGGAAGTGGGGGACGGTCTGACCTGCATCAATCCCGGCTTTGCAAAGGATAATTCTTTCTCCTTCGAAACGGCTACTGACTTTTTTTACCAACTCCATCAGCTCCACAAACTCCTCTTTGGTGGTCTCTTTAAAATCCTTTCGGTGCTCTTTTGTGGCAAAGAGGAAGTGGTGGGGAGTAATGGGATTATCGGGATAAAGAACTTGGATCTCTTTTCCCTCAAAAATGACCTGATTTTTTACCCGCTCTTGGCAGAAAAAATCGAAAGACTCTCCCGTAGGGTTTTCTGGAGCTTTTTCAGCAACAGCTACTTGGCCCGCCTCGACGAACCCCTCAGCCCGAAAGGTTTGCCAAAATAGAAACGATAGTTGTCGGAAGCTTCTAACAAAAAAGTTGGGCGCTTCTGGAATGGGAACAAATTCTAAATATTCATCTCCTATGATGGTGAAATTTTGCAAGCCCGCAGCTCGACTTTGAAAAAAATCATAAATCAATTCGGGAGATGTTTCGCTTAGCTTAACAGCAATAGAATTTTCTCCTAAAGGGTGTTCTGGCTCGTATGTGGGAATAGAGTTCATAACGAGAGAGCATACCAAAGATTTAAGTTTTTGACAAGAAACCTTCTTAAAAAATAAAGTGCAAGAACAGGAGCTTCATGCCATGTTAAAGAAAAAATTTATGAACTACTTTTGCTCTGATGATGAGGACCTTTCGATCGCCTCTCACTCGGCAGGATTAAGCATCTACGAAGAGGGGGAAGACTTTGTGGTAGAGGCGGCGCTTCCTGGGATTAGCGCCGATGCGATAGAGGTGACCCAAGCCGATACTTATCTCCTTATTGAAGGGGAGCGGAAAGAAGAGGAAAAAAAGCGAAAGTATTACCACCGGGCAACCGAGTCTTTTTCTTATCGGGTCCCTCTCCCGAAGAAGGTTGATATGAACGAAGAGCCCGAAGTGACCTTTGATGAGGGGATGATGCGAGTGGCCTTTAAAACGAAGGGAAAAAAATGACAAAAGTCGTCGTCCTGATCCATGATATTTTCGAAGATGCTGAGCTTCTTTATCCGGTCATCCGCATGAAAGAAGATGAGATTGAAGTTGTGATTGCCGGGGAGGAGAAAAGGACTTACTTGGGCAAGCATGGCTATCCGTGCAAGAGTGACATCACTTTTAAAGAGGTTCGAGCAGGGGAGTTTGAGGGTCTTTTCATTCCAGGGGGATTTGCTCCAGATAAACTCCGGCGCATTCCTGAAGTTCTGAAGTTGGTTCAAGAGATGGATCGGGCAAAAAAGCCTATCGCTTTTATTTGTCATGGGGGGTGGGTTCCCATTTCAGCAAAGATCGTTAAGGGGCGCGCGGTAACAGGGACCGTAGCGATTAAGGATGACCTGGAGAATGCGGGGGCGATCTGGAAAGATGAACCGGTTGTGATCGATGGCAATCTCATTAGTTCCCGTACGCCCGTGGATCTTCCCCTTTTTGGAAAAGCAATTGTTGAGGCGCTCACTTGATAAAAAAAAGCCTGATTCTCCTTTTTCTTCCCTTATTGTTGGTTGCTCAAGAAAATCCCCCTATAGAAGAGCCCAAACTCCTCAATATAGGGGTGGGGGTTTTTAATATTGTAAGGAATAAGAAAAGTGTCAATTTTCAGATCGAATACCGCTCCGACTACGCATTTTATCGCAACTCGCGCGTTTTTTTTCGTCCCCTTGTTGGGGTGATGGCAACCACCACAGGCTCAGCCTATTTCTATGGAGGAATTGCCTTTGATATTTTCCTCTTCCCTCAGCTCGTTTTTACCCCTAGTTTTGCCCCGGGGATCTACATCAAGGGGGGAGGAATGGAGCTGGGCCTTCCCCTGGAATTTCGCTCTTCCGCAGAGCTTTCTTATCGGTTTAAAAACCGCTCCCGTTTTGGGGCGATGTTTTACCACATCTCAAACGCCAGTCTTGGGTTTAGAAACCCTGGCACTGAGTGTCTTGTGTTCTTTTATTCGATTCCTCTTTAATACAAATTTAGCCCCCTGTAAAATAAATATAGGGGACCGTTTGCTATGGGGGAAAGCGTGGGGGAGCAGCCTGTATTTAGGCCATTTCCACTATTTGGGGGATGTCATTTTCAGACGATTGCTGCATCCTTTTTGCCTTTTACCCGCCGTTTACCATCGACGACCCGCCTTGTCCATCTCCCTGATGGAGAAAAGATTGCGCTAGAGGTGACGACGCCCAAGGAATGGAAAGAAAGTGATCCCACGGTGGTGATGATCCATGGCCTTGGTGGGTGCCACCGCTCTTCTTACCTTGTGCGGATGGCTCGCAAGCTTCATCGACAAGGAATTCGGACTATCAGGGTCAATCTTAGAGGATGTGGGAGTGGACGGGGATATGGGAGGAAGCTTTACCACGCCGGGGCCAGTGAAGATATCTATTTGACTCTTAAAGAAATTCGGCGCGATGCTCCTCACTCTCCCTTAACGGTGGTTGGCTTTTCCCTTGGGGGGAACATTATCCTCAAGATGGCGGGGGAGTATGAAGAGAAGATCGAAGAGCTTGTCTCTAAGATCATTGCGGTTAATCCCCCCATTGACATGCAATCTAGCATTGAGCATTTAAGTGAAAATCGATTTTATGAACGTTACTTTATGAGTCTTCTAAGGGAAGAGGTTGCTTTTCGTCATGAAACCTTTGAGGATTTGCCGCCCATTCGGATTTCCTCGGAGATGACCCTTCTAGAGTTTGATGAACTTTATATCGCCCCTCAATCGGGACAAAATGGTGCTGCAGAGTATTATCAAGCGTGCAGCGCTGGGCGTCTCATCGATAAGATCACTGTTCCATGTCACATTCTTTTTGCCCGCGATGATCCGATCGTGGATTGCAAGGTTTTAGAAGGAATCGATATCCCCGAGCAGGTCGATATTCTTATCACTGAAAGAGGGGGACACCTTGGCTATCTGGGGATGCCGGGAAAAGGGGGAGGCTTCCACTGGATGGATGGGGTCCTCCTCCGCTGGATTAATACTTGTTTTGATTTGCCTTGAGCCAGTTTAGGATGTCGCGCGATTCGTAAAGAGGCTTGCCATTGATGAAAAGACAGGGAACCTGCTGTTTTCCCCCTTTGCGGATTAGCTCGGCAGCAGCTTTTTTATCCTTTCCGATATCTTTTTGAGGGATCGATTTGCCAATCTCTTTGAGATAGCGAGTGACCCGTTGACAGTAGGGACAGCTCGGACGAATATACAAAACGAGGTGAGGTTTTTCCACCGCTTTCATCTCACTTATGGTTCGCTCCTCGTAGTAAGTGGGCTCAATAATAACTGGATCTATATCATACATGGGCACTACCTTGTAAAGAGGAATTTTAGCCCAAATTCATATATAATGGAAGAGGTTTGTGATTGAAGCTTGGAATAGAACTCTCTAGAGGAAGAGAGATTTTCTTTTTCGAGGTCGACCTCATGGAGATATCCTCTTGCAGCGGCAAAAAGGAGCATTTCATGGGCTCGAACCGGGGAAAGGGGTTTTTCAAGGGAAATTTCGTAGATATCGCCAAAAAGGACTCCTAACTTAGAGACGAGATCGCCCCGACAGACAAACCCCTTAAAAAGGGGTTTGTCTTTTAAGGCATACCACTGATTGGCAAGTTTTTCAGACACCCCAGGGAAGTTGAAAGCGTAAGAGCATTCATTAAACGCTTGGCTGATCAAGGGAGCTTCATGAATCACCGTGTAGGCAGCAACGACTCCTCCAAGGCTATGACCGATCACCC
>JAJFMJ010000039.1 GCA_021772275.1 Chlamydiota bacterium
TCTTCAGGGGTCTTTTCAGAAATTTGAAATTTTTTTGCCTCAAAAATAGCACCTGACTATTTATGTTCGGCAAAAAAATCCCAAATTTCAAGAAAACCTCCTCCGAATCTCTAGGCCCTAAATTTCTCAACAGAACCTAGGGATCCCTTACTTCAAGTTGCTACTCCTTCTTCTTGGAGTCCCTTTTTGACAACAAAAATCTCCCGCTCAATGGAGACGAGTTCCGACTTGGTCTTCTCGAGAGTTTTCTTTTGCTCTTTGACACCCGAGGTGAGCTTTTTGATTTCAAGGGCTAAGGCCTCGTCGGGAGCTTTGACAAGCTTCTTTTCTTCAAGAGACGTTCTAAGCTTTTGGTAAGCATCTAGAATTTGATCGTAACTTTTTTTGACCCTTCCTTTGTTTTTTTCAAGGGTCTCGAGAACCCCCACCTGCGGGGTGGGAGGAGCTTTTCTTTGGGAAAGAAAATAGTCGCGCGCCTTTTGAAGCTGCTTTTGGTAGGTTTCGTTGAGGATGCGGGCTTGGTGGAGCTCAACCCGGTAGGTATTGAGTGTTTTGAGCCGCTCTTTAGCAAGTTCTGAGAAGGTGACATGCTCTTTTTCTAGAAGCTCAAGCTTTTCTGTTTGCCCTTCGAGTTTTTCTTTAAGAATTTCGATTTCCCGATGCATCTCGAGCGACTCTTTGGCAAGGCCATCGCTTTGCTTATGGATTTTGTCCGACTCGATTTGGCTCACCTCAACAAGGTTGAGGAGGGCTTCAACTTCAGAGCGAGAAGAGTGGAGCTCCTCTTTAAAGGTTTCGATCTCCTTGTCTTGGATCCGACTTTCAATAGCCGTTTTTTCTTCAAAACTTTGGAGGGAAAGCTGCAAATCAGCAACCGCTTTTTCTTTGGCTTTTTTTTGTTTGGCATAGTAGCTTCTCAGCTCTTCCATAGAAAGGAAAGAGATGGTGAGGCCAAGGACTAGGGAAACTCCCCACCCAAGCTCCCAAAGGGAAACCTCACCCAAGCTCAAGAAAATGGGAAAGGGAAGGAGGGATAGAGCAAACCCTTTTAATCGGTAGCGCCAGGAAAGGACCATTCCCAAAACAGCAATGATGGGAAGGATAGGGTTTGCGGCAAGGGTCATTGTCAACATAATGAGAAGGGGGCCAAAAAGCATCCAGAAAAGGGGTTTGGTCTCTGAATCGGAAAAGTCGGCCCATTTCTTGATCATTTCATGCATCAGGACCTCCCTCAGCAAAAATCTCGAGAAGCTGGGTGATCGATAAAAAACCCTCTTTAAAACGGTCGAGTCCAAAACATTCATTGGGAGCGTGCATCCCGTCAGAGGGAATACCCACCCCTATCAAAACCATTTCTCCACCACAAATTTCAGCAAGCTGCGATGCAATGGGAATCGTCGCGCCGCAAAGCTGACGGCAACATTTTGCACTATAAATTCTCTCGTAGGCCGCTATGGCCCCTTTAACAGTGACTGAATCGGGCTTTGTGATCATCGCAGGGGTTCCATGTCCTTTCTCAAAACTTATCCCTATACCTTGAGGGAGATTATTTTTCAAAAAGGTGGCCAACGCATCGATAATTTTTTCAGGATCTTGGCCAGGAACAAGGCGGCACGAAAGTTTGGCCATCGCTTCAGCTGGAATAATGGTTTTATATCCCTCTCCAGTATACCCACTTTCTAGCCCATTGATCTCAAGGGTGGGGCGGACCCAGTTCGACTCTACAAGGGAATAGTCCCCTTCTCCTTGGAATACTTTGATGTCAAAGGGAGCGCTCTCTTTTTTAAGATCAATCTCTTCATCGAGTCCCTCCAAACCTTTCTCTTCTACCCCATCATAAAAGTGGGGAACGGCCACCTTCCCTTTTTCGTCCCATAGTTTGCTTAAAGCGGTCGTTAGGGCGCGAGCAGGATTCAGGGCAACTCCCCCAAAGGTTCCTGAGTGGAGATCGGTATTGCTATTTTTGACCGTGATATTTAAAGCGGTAACACCTCGTATCCCTAAGGTGACAGCGGGGATCCCTTCTGCATACATGTCAAGATCAACAACATAAATGTGATCGGCCTTTAGCTCTCCTTTTTTTTCTTGAAGAATCCCTTCTAACCCTGGACTTCCCACCTCTTCTTCTCCTTCAATCAAGACCTTGATATTGACGGGAGCCTGTTTGGAAAGTTCTAGAAAGGCGCGAATCGCTAAAAGGGTGTAAAATCCCTGTCCCTTATTGTCGATCGCTCCACGGGCATAAACCTTACCCTCCCGCACCTCAGGCTCGAAGGGAGGGTTTTTCCACTCTTCAAGAGGAGTAGAGGGTTGCACATCGTAATGGCCATAAAAAAGGAGGGTGGGAGCTTTTTCCCCCGCCTTAAGATGGGAAGCAAAAATGGTGGGGTGGCCGCTGGTTTCCCAAACTTCAGTCTTAAGCCCACCTTTTTCCATGTAGGTTATAAGCCAGTCTTTACAAGCTAAGAGCTCTTTTGTATGTGCAGGATCGGTACTGATACTGGGAAAGCGTAAAAATGTGAAAAAGTCTTCTAAAGAAGCACTGCGGTTTTTCTCAAACCAGGCGTCGTAATCTTCAAGCATTCTTGTACCTCTTAGGCAAGGGTACAAAAGATGAAGATTAATCTAAACGGTTTTTGGCTCCATCCATCATACAACCCAGCAAGTCTGGGTCTCCTTTAACATCCATCTCGATATTGAACTTTCCATCAGCTTCGGAACAGGTGATCAAAACAAAGGAGAGAAACTCTTGTGCGAGGGCTTCTTTTAGCTTAGAAACCGTTGAGGGCTTGAAATTGGCTCTAATAACTTTCGACATTTTTCTCGTTTGGTTGTTTAAACGGTTCATTCTTTTCCTATAGCCTATTTATATGCAATGAAACTTTGTCACTTTTTTAATTAAAATAATCTTTCGGTTATAGGGGTGGATAAAAATGACCAGAAAATGGTATGATTGTGACAAATTGAGGAGGCTACACATGTTTAGAAGAATCGCCCTTTTTTTACTGATTAACATCTTAGTTGTATTCACTATTTCGGTTGTCTTATCCCTTTTGGGAGTTCGTCCTTACTTAACCGCCCAAGGTCTCGACTTAGAAGCATTAGCGATCTTTTGTCTCATTTGGGGGATGGTTGGCTCTTTAATCTCCCTTGCCCTTTCTCGAAAAATGGCAAAGTGGTTGATGCGCGTCAAACTTATTGGCCCCGATCATGAAGTTTACAAAATGGTGGCTCGCCTTGCCCGTGATGCGAATCTTCCCGATACCCCCGAAGTGGGAATTTTTGACTCCCCGCAGATGAACGCTTTTGCAACAGGACCCACTAAGCGGCGCTCTCTTGTTGCAGTTTCGAGCGGGCTGATTTCTCAAATGGAAAATGGAGAGCTCGAAGCGGTCCTTGCCCATGAAATTTCCCATATCTCCAATGGAGACATGGTGACGATGACTCTCATTCAAGGGATCGTCAACGCCTTTGTGATGTTCCTTGCTCGCGTTTTGGCTTATGCGGTAACTACTGCAAGTCGCTCGAATAATCGTCGCTCTTCCTACATGAGCTATTATCTCTTTACGGTCCTTTTCGAGATTGTCTTTATGGTTGCAGGAACCCTTGTCGTAACGGCTTTTTCCCGGATGCGGGAATACCGGGCCGACCGAGGGGCTGCGATTTTGACCCGTAAAGAGCAGATGATCGCAGCACTAGAGAGGTTAAAAGGGGGGTGCGCCGCTCCTGCTACAAAAAAATCGGCGATGAATGCCTTGATGATTTCGATGCCGCGGCGGGGAATGGGTCTTTTTTCAACGCACCCGTCGCTTGATGCTCGGATTGAGCGCCTTAAAACATGCGTCTAAAAGCGATAACCAAGACCTGCGCCGATGGAAAGGCCGCTGAGGTCTGCTCTATGGGTCACCACGGGTTTGCTATTGGGGTGGTCAAAGCTCTTTTTCAAATAGGTGTAGTCGAGGAAAAAATCAAAAAAAAGAGACTGTGTGATATCGGCTAAAAACCCCGTTTTAACGATCCCTCCCACTCCCCATTTAGATTGGTTACGGGTCACAAATGGAGAGTCATTATGAATGTGGGTGTAGGCAACGACCATCCCCAATCCCAGGTAAGGGTGGAGACGGTCAAAATTGAAAAAGTACTTCAGCCCTAGACCAATCGGAATCATATAAAGCTCGGTGTTATCCCCTTCTCCTTTCGAAGATCCCGATGCATATAAAAACCCTAGGCTCCCCCAAGGGTAGAGCCCTTTCCAAGCTTGAACACTTGTCTCAACGCTATAAAGACCCGCACCGGAGTAAATCTCTCGAAACCGCTGATCTGTGGGGTAAAAATAGGCAACCCTGACCTCTGGCAGGATCTCTAAAGCACCCACCTTGCAAAAGGAAAGGATAGCAACTATAAGAGCTAATATTTTTTTATAAACCATGGAGTAATATTTGCGGCTCGGCTTTGGCAAGGAGACCGTCAGCTCCTAGAGTATAAACCCTTTTGGGGGCGATCTTTTCAGTGAGGCTGGCTAAGCTATGCGACTGAATCACGATAAAATCAACCTCGTGAAGAGACGAAAGGATCGAGAGAAAATCGGGATCAGGATCCGAGTCGATCAAATAAATCATCAACCGCTCCCCCTCTTTTTGTTTGGCAAGCTTTTGAATTTGGGAGAAGAGGGCGCTTGAGACTCCCTCTTCGGTATTGATTCCTAAAATGGTGAGCTCTTTATCGACGAGCGCTTGCTCTAAGGCAAAGAGATGGTCTCCGTCGAAAATCTTGTTGCTCACATTCGTCTCTAAAACCCGTTCGGCAAGCTCAGAAAGAGAAACGGGAACGCACCCGAGCCGCTCAATCGCAATCCCTGCTGCAATATTGGACAGCTCAAGACCCTCACTTAAGGAAAGTCCCGAGGCCAAGGTCATCGTTGTCATCGCAAGGACCGTATCGCCAGCGCCCGTGACATCCTTGACCTCCCGCGACTTCACTGGAAAGTCAAAACGCTTTGCATCCCTCTCAAAAAGGGAAATCCCCTCTTCTGAGCGGGTGATCATGATCATCTCTGAGTCGGCCTCTTCAAGAAGGGCCTTTCCAATCGCATCTAGAGGGGCATCGGGGCTAAGTTTGGAAGCGGCCACCGCCTCCTTATAGTTCGGCTTGACAAGGGTTGCCCCTCGGTACTTTGTGAAGTCGTTTCCTTTGGGATCGACGATGGTGGGAACTCCCCACTCCTTGGCTAATCCAATCACCTGTCTGAGAAGGGTATCTGAGAGAAATCCTTTGGCATAATCAGAAATGGCAATCACTTCAAAGGCCCCTTTATGAGCCTCGATAAACGCAACAACCTTTTCTTCGACATCACTTGAAAGAGGAGAGATACACTCTTGATCAACACGGATGAGTTGCTGCCCTCCCGCGATGAGCCGATTTTTCAGTGGGGTGCTTACCCCTTTCTGGGTAAAGATTCCGGTAACATCGGTCCCCTCTTCTTCGAGAAGCTGGCGGAGTCGGAGCCCCTCCTTATCGTCACCAACCCTTCCGACAGCAATCACATCGGCGCCGAGAGTTTGCAAATTGAGAACGACATTACCCGCCCCACCCGGAAGATCTTCTGTCTGCTGAACATGGAGGATCGGAACAGGAGCTTCAGGAGAGACCCGCTCGACCCGTCCGGTGGTGTAGGTATCGAGCATAAAATCGCCCAAAACAAGAACCTTTGCCCGCCTCAGCTGGCTAAACGAGCCGATTACCATCTTGCCTCTTTAAGCAAATAGTTTTTCACATAGTCTTCAATGGCGCTTTCAAAAGAAAAGTCCCCTTTAAAATCTTTCTGTTTTCCCATATCAGCGCAGGTGTAATTTTGGTATTTCCCAGTCAGGTCTTCTGGCATCGGAATGTACTCGATATTTTCTGATTTCCCCATCGCCTTGAAGATATTTTTAGCCATGGCATTCCAGGTATTGGCCTTGCCACTTCCGACGTTAAAGATCCCTCCGAGGTCGTTATTTAAAAAGGAGCAGGTCATCTTCACCGCATCTTTGACATAGAAGAAGTCGCGGCACTGGTCTCCATCGCCAAATCGGTCTGGCTCCGACGATTTGAAGAGGCGGACCTTTCCTGTTTTATCGATCTGCTCGACCATGTGCATCACCATCGATCCCATTCGTCCTTTGTGGTACTCGTTGGGACCAAAGATATTAAAATATTTGAGACCGACGACTTTATCTAAAACGCCCCGCTCTTGAAGCCACTTGTCAAACATCTGCTTCGAAAAGCCATAAATATTGAGGGGGACGAGGGTATCGAGCTTCGACTCATCATCGGAAAAGCCCAAAGAGCCATCTCCATAGGTCGCAGCTGATGAGGCATAGATGAAGCGGTGATCGTTTTCAAGGGCATACTCGGCCAGGCGGACCGAAAAGCGGTAGTTGACCTTCATGAAATGGTCCCCATCGGGCTCGACCGTGCTCGAGCAAGCGCCTAAATGGACAAAGGCCTCGACGTCCTGCTCTCGCCCTTTAAGGAAGTCAAAGATTTCGTCTGGAGAGATAAAATCGATAAATCGTTTATTCCGAAGGTTTTTCCATTTCTCTGACTTGCCAAAATCATCGACGAGGAGGAGGTTATTAAACCCTTGATCATTGAGGTAGCGGACCACTCCCGACCCGATAAATCCGGCCGCTCCAGTCACTACAATCAGTTGATCATCATAAAGCTTCGCAGTCATAACCTCCGATTGTTACACACTAGGGGTTATTTGTCACGGGTCAGGAGAATACCATTCTCCTTTTTTGCGCCAGAGAAAAGATGTTTCCCAAAATTGGACGTCGGGCAACATCGGTTTTTCGACTGGACCCGTGCAAAAGAAGGAGGTGCCACTTCCGGTCATGGTCACCATTTCAAAACCCAGAGCAAGGAGCTTTTGTTTAAGGGTGGCAAGCTCGGGCCGTAGAAAAAAAGCAGCGGCTTCGAGGTCATTCCCCTTTTGAGAGTCGGTAGGGCGGCAGTGCTGATAGACAAGGGGGGTCGAAAGACCTCCCTTGGGCTTTGCCAAATAGAGCGACTGGGGTGGAAGAGGCTCGAGGGGCTCGACCTTTTCCCCTCGCCCTGTCACATGGGCTGTTCCCAAAGAGAAAAAGAACGGAGCATCCGAGGAAATCTCCCCTGCCCAACTTGAAAGGGTCGATGTGTCAATATTTAAGTTGCTTAGCTTATTTAAACCCCAAAGGGTCGTTGCAATATTGCTACTTCCTCCACCAAGACCTCCTTCGATCGGGATCTTTTTTTCAAGGTGGATGGCAACAGGTTGCGTAAAATCAGTTTTTTCACGGAAAAGATTCCGAGCGCGGGTTATAAAATTTGTGTCATCAGTGGGAAGGGTGGGGTCGGTGCAGGTAAAGGTATCCTTTTCTGACAGTTCGAAATGGAGGGTATCTCCAAAAGAGATGGCCTGCATGAGACTTGCAATCTCATGAAAGCCATCGGTTCGCTTTTTTAGGATGCGGAAAAAGAGGTTGAGCTTTGCAGGCGAAAAGAGCTTCACTCTTTGGTTCGCTCTTCTAGCTCTTCTTTCATCTCTTTTTCTCGCTCGCTCCGCATAGGAAGGTCTTCAGTCGCCTCTTCAGCTTCCTCGGGGGCTTTTTCTTCTTCCCCTTCTTCGACAACTTCTACGCGAGGGGCTTCCTCTTTTTTGACGACCGTTTCTCCCTCAATCTTTAGCTTAAAGGTCGCAGGAACGTCTTCTTTTAGTTTGAGCTGAATATCCTCTGTTCCGACCATTTTAATCGGTTTTGGGAGGATCACATTTTTTCGCTCAACGGCTATCCCTTCATCGGCTAGGACCTTTACGATTTCAGCGGGTCCCACCGATCCATAAAGGTGCCCTTGGGCATCGTTTTTCACCTTGATGGTGAGAGTCATCTCTTTGAGGCGCTCTGCCAAGGCTTCAGAATCTTTCTTATCTTCAGCCGCTTGCTTGGACCTTTCTTCTTTGAGTTTTTCCTGCATGCGGATGGTTCTCTTATCTGCAATGACCGCCTTTTTCTGCGGCAAGAGAAAGTTGCGAACAAAGCCTGGCTTTGCCGTTGCTAAATCTCCCTTTTTTCCAAGATTGGTTACATCTTCGAGAAGAAGGAGCTGAGTTTTTCCACTTTTTGTTTGTTCCATTTAATTATTCCTCCGCAGCAAAGGGTAATAGGGCGACATGTCGCGCTTTTTTGATCGCTTTCTTCAAGAGAAGTTGGTAGCGGTGAGACACCCCTGTGATTCGACGAGGGAGAATTTTTCCCCGCTCGGTGATAAACTTTTCAAGGGTCTCGGTATCTTTATAATCTATATGTTTCACCCCAGAAGCGACAAAGGGGCAATTTTTTTTCTTTTTGAATCGAAATCCAGATCGTCTTTTTTCCATACTTTAAGCCTCTACAAGGGGTTTAAATTCGAGTTTCTCGAGAACTTCTTCGGCGCGCATCGTCATAAACCGAATGAGGTCTTCATTGAGGTGGTATTCCTTCCACATTTCTTCAACCGCTGTGGGGGTAACAGAAAAGTATAGAAGAAAATATTGTCCTTGCTTATGTCCGTCGATTTCATAGGCAAGTTTCTTTCGTCCCATCTCATGGATCTTGTGGGTTTCACCACCCTTCTCCTCGATGGATTTAGTAATGCGCTCAAGCGCTTTTTTCAAAGCGTCTTCGCTCAGTGACGCACTTAAGATGTACATCCCTTCATAGAGTCTTGACTCTTCTTTTGTCATGCATGTTCCTTCATTTCTTGAAAAAGCCACTCTTCAATAAAACCGATTGACTCGGTGGCAATTTCGGGGATTTTTTCTTGCTCTTCCTCCGAGAAGGAGTCTAAAACGTAGTCTTCAAGATAACCTACGAGAGGCTCACCAATGCCGAGCCTCAGCCTTTGGTAGTTTTGGCTCCCCAGACACTCTTCGATGTTTTTAAGGCCATTGTGTCCTCCCGCGCTCCCCTTTTCCCGGTACCTCAAGGTTCCAAAAGGAAGAGCCACATCGTCGGAGAGGATCAAAACCTTCTCCTGGGGAATCTTGTAAAAACTCATCGTTTTTCTCACCGCTTGTCCAGAGAGATTCATGTAGGTTGTTGGGAAGAGAAGGACCACTTTCTTCTCTTTCACACTTCCTTTTGCAATCTCCCCTTTCAAGTCACTCTCCTTTTTAAAGGAAAAGCCCTGTTTTTCAGCGAAAGCATATAGGACCATTTGCCCCAGGTTATGCCGGGTATTTTCATACTTTTTCCCAGGATTTCCAAGGCCAACGATCAATGCTTCCATAGTCTAACGCTTCGCAATTGTTACAACGATTTCTTTATCGGTTGCTAAGGGGCGAACCGCCTCACCAAAGTCGATATCGCCAACCCTTTTTGATTGACCAATCTCTAGACTTTTGATGTTCACCTTAAACGAGGTGGGAAGATCTCCGGGGAAGCAGCGGACTTTAATGTGCCGCTTGATCGACCGGACGAAACCGCCGAGCTTGACTCCCACACAGTCAGCTTCACCCTCGTAAATCACAGGGACGTTGACATCCACCTCTGTCTTGTCATCAAGAATCTGAAAGTCAAGATGGACGACATTATAGGTCGTTGGGTGGTACTGAATATCTTTTACAATTGCTTTTTTTCCACCGAGATCGAACACAGTCGTTGGAAGGTGCCCTTTCGGGAGCCCTCGAATGACCGCCGCAAACTCAGCGCCATTAATAGAGACCTTATCGCACGGTTTTCCCTTAGAGTAGACCGCTGCGGGAATATCTCCCTTATATCTGAGCTGTGTCAGCTCACTTTTCTTTTCTCCTGCCCGTTTGGACACTGCGAGTTTCATATACTCTCCTTATTACATTTCTAGATGGTAAGACTTAGGTGTGGGAATGGAAAAGAGAGCTAACCGAAGTATTTTCAACGATACACTCAATGGCTTTTCCAAAAACCCCAGCCACGGAAAGGACTTCAACTTGAGAACGGTCTATCTCTTGAGCCAGAGGAACGGTGTTTGTGACAAAGAGCCGGTCGATGGGCGCCCCTTCCAAAGCCTCTTTAGAGAAGAGGGGATGGGTCACCGCCGCAAAAATCTTTGCAGCACCTGCTTTTTTGCACACTTCAGACGCCTGTTTAAGGGTCTGCCCCGTTGAACACATATCATCAACGAGGAGCACATTCCTTTTCTGCACATCGCCGATCAGTGCGCCTGTTTGAACAGCATTCGCACTTTCTCGCCGTTTATCGACCATCGCAAAGTCCCCCTCCACCTCGGTGGCGAGGATGCGGGCAAGCTTTGCGCTACCCACATCGGGGGCGCAGACCGTGAGATTTTTAAGTCCCAGCTCTTTCACCTTTTTGACGAACACCGTTCGCGCATAGAGGTGATCGACAGGGATGTCGAAAAAACCTTGGATCTGCTCCGAGTGAAGATCCATGGCAATGACCCGCGTTGCCCCTGCTGTTTCGAGCAGGTTAGCGACGAGCTTTGCCGTGATCGGCACTCTTCCTCTATCTTTCCGATCTTGCCGCGCATACCCAAAGTAGGGGATGACAGCAATGATATGGCGTGCAGAGGCCCTTTTTAGAGCATCGATAAGAATCAATAACTCCAGGAGATAGAGATTGGGCTGCTTCGCAATGCTTTGCACGACGAAGACATCCCGACCGCGGACATTCTCAAGTATTTGAACGCCTATCTCACCATCAGGGAATAATTCAATTTCAGTTTTTCCAAGACCAACCCCCAAACTTTTAGCAATCTCTTCCGACAGAGTCGGGTGGGAAGTTCCCGAGAAAAGGATAAAAGGTTCGGCCATGAAAACACTCAAAATTTTGGGGTGGGAGGATTCGAACCTCCGCATGGCGACACCAAAAACCGCTGCCTTACCGCTTGGCTACACCCCAACAAATTACATAAGAGACCATATTAACCGCTCATAGATTTCTTTTCAAGCAGGTTGTGATAACCCTCTTAACTAGGGTTTTTTAGAAAAACTTCAGGCCAAATCTTGGTTTTGTATAAATACTTAACAATAAGCTGATTGTGTTAATGGCTTTTGACTATTCTGCACGCTAATGCACATTAGTCTTGACTTTTGTGCATTATCGTGCAGAATAGTCAGGTATGAAACGGATGCAAAAAGAACGTATTTTAAACGATCTCCAGAAAAAAATGGTCTTTCTAACCGGCCCTCGCCAGACAGGAAAGACGACTCTCGCAAATGATATTGCCAAGTCTTTTAAATCTTCGGCCTATCTAACCTATGACCGCGCAGAAGATCGAGAGATCATTTTAGAAGAAAGTTGGCTCCCTCAAACAGAGCTTCTTATTTTTGATGAAATCCACAAGATGGAAGGGTGGAAAAACTACTTAAAAGGGGTTTATGACACCAAGCCATCTAAACAAAAAATTCTTGTTACAGGAAGTGCACGACTTGAGATCTTTAGAGAGCTTGGCGACTCCCTTGCAGGACGCTATTTCCTCCATCGCCTTTTTCCTCTTTCTCCTGTTGAATGTGATGATGCTAAAGTGGACTATACCCTTGATCATTTTTTAGAAAGAGGAGGATTCCCTGAACCCTTCTTTGCTAAAAGCGCTGTTGATGCTAGAAGATGGCGTCAGCAATACACCGACAGTCTCCTCCGCACTGATATTCTTGATTTTGAAAGCATTCGGAACCTTCGGGCAATCCGTCTTGTCTTTGAGCTCCTTCAAAGACGGGTTGGTTCTCCCATATCTTACCGTTCCCTCGCCGAAGACGTGGCTATCGCTCCAAACACAGCAAAAAAGTACGTTCAAATCCTTGAAGCTTTATACATTGTTTTTCTCGTCCCCCCCTATTCCAGAAATATTGCGCGAAGCCTTCTTAAAGAGCCCAAGGTCTACTTCTTTGACACCGGACTTGTTGAGGGAGATTCCGGAGTCAAGTTTGAAAACTTCGTTGCAGCTTGCCTTCTTAAGCATGTCCACTCAAAAGTAGACTATCAAGCAGAAGACTATGTCCTTAGGTACTTACGAACAAAGGAGTCGAAAGAAGTTGACTTTGCCTTAGTAAAAGATGATGAAATTGAGATGATGATCGAGGCCAAGTACACCAATCACACCATTCATCCTGCCTTACGTTACTTTTATGAAAAGTATGACATCCCTGCCATTCAAGTCGTTAAAGAGCTCAAGAGAGAGCGGATGGCAAAGGGGATCGAGATTCATAGCGGGCTTAATTTTCTAAAAAGTTTAGAACTTTAGTTCAAAGCCCGCCGTCAGCCCCTGCAGGTTAATGGGGCAGGTTGTCAGGATCCGCACCTTTTCATTGAGGACATTAGCGGTATTTCCTGAAAGATCGACCCGGTACTGCTCTTGGAGGTTATACCAAGAGTTGAGCTCGTAGGCGGCAAATAATTTAATGACAAACCACTCGCTAAAGACCTTGCCCCACGCGATGCCTCCCTGAAGTTGGACCGACTGAGCTACGCGGTGATCCTTCGGGCCAAACTGTTGGAAAGGGCCTCCCGTATTCAGTGTGATATCTATTGAAGAAAAGACTCGATGGCTTCCATAAAGGGCGGCAACAGCTCCATTAAAGAAGAGGCTAAAGCCCCTTCCTATGTACCAGTCAGAATCGATCCCCAGATGCAATCCTCCTCCTTCAAATTCCCAATTATTGCGGTGCGTGGAAAGGTCTTGATCCTCTCCTGTGTAGGTAACCCGCCACTTATTGCTCATCCAAGCGCCCTGAGGACCTGCAAAAAACCTTAAAAAGATCGAGTCCCCCACAAAAAAGCGGCGCGCAATATGGGCGCGGGCGGTATGATAATGGAAGTTAAAGTGAGAGCTCACCATTTCCATGAGCCCTCCAAAAAACTCGGGAAAAGTTCCCACAATCCTATCGTTGGGCCCTGTTCCCATTCGAGTTGTTTTATCTGCTTGCGTGTAATAAAAAGTATATTCTCCTTCGACTTCCCAAAAGCGCTCGGGGAAACGGTAGCCAACGTAGCCGCGGACGCCGGGATCCCACCCCAAGTCCACGCGAAGAAGGTCTCCTACAATCGACTGACGATCGTTGCCAAACGTGACTGCAGGAGGCTTGTCATTTTCAAAAGCGTAGTCCATGCCGCACTCATCCATCTTCCAGTAGAGAAACTCTCCCCCCAAGAAAAGGCCTGTGCTGTCAATCGGCGAGCGGTAGGAAAAAGCAGCAGGCGCTGGTGGTGGAGGGTGATGCACATTTGGATCTGGGGCTGCGGCAACGAGCTTTCCCTGATGGTAGTAGGCGCCATGGGCAAAAGAAACCAGAAAAAGTTGGATGACTAAAAGTAGGGATAGCTTTCGCATAGAACAACCACAAGTTAAAAATAAATTTCACATTACTCCATTTTCTGTTAATAGTAAAGGGATGTACATTGTGCACCTAGCAACAGAACTTTCTCCCATTGCAAAGGTGGGAGGACTTGGAGATGTGACCGCCGGCCTTTCCAAGGCGCTCATCGAAGAGGGGCAGAAGGTCGAAGTGATCCTCCCCTTCTACAAAACGATCGATCGGAAAAGGCTTAAAAAGCTAAAGTCTCTTGGCGACTCTTTTTGGTCCGCTGAGTATGATACGATCCCCCTAGTGCTCATCGAGTCCCCCTACTTTGAGCGGGAAGCGATCTACGGTGAAAAGGACGATATCGACCGGTTTACTTTCTTTTCAAAAGCAGCCCTCGACTACCTTTTAAAAAGCAATAAGCACCCCGACATTCTCAATCTCCACGACTGGCTTACCTCCTTTGCCGCCCCCCTTTATCGGGAGACCTATCAGAAAAAGGGATTGAAGATCGGGGCGATTGTCGCCACTATCCACAACATGAAATACCAAGGGGTTTGCCCTCTAGGTAAACTCCCCTTAAAAAGAGCGTCGCTCATCAAAGACAAAAAAGCCAACCTCCTCCAAACAGGGCTGATTGAAGCCGATATTTTGACCACCGTTTCGCCTACCTATGCCAAAGAAATTGAAGGAAAAGAGGGGTGTGGCCTCGAAGAGGTGATCAAGCAAAAAAAGCTCAAAGGGATTCTCAATGGGATCGACACCTCTTACTGGAACCCCGAGACCGACCCTCTTCTTGCAGAAAACTACGACCTAGAGACCCTTGCCGAAGGAAAAAAAGAGAACCGGAAAGCGCTCCAAAAGATGCTCAAGATGGACTACGATTCGGCCCCCCTTTTCACCTCGATCTCCCGCCTTGTCGAGCAAAAAGGGCCCAAGCTGATCCTCGCCGGCATCGACTACGTCCTGAAAAAAGGGGGACAATTTATCCTTTTGGGGTCGACCCCCGATCCTTCCCTTAAAAAGCAGTTCCAAGCCCTCTCCGAAGAGTACCGCGATAATCCCCATGTTCACTTTCACTTTGTCTTTGATGAAAAGCTCGCCCACCTCACCTTCGCCGCCGCCGACTTTATCCTTGTCCCCTCTCTCTTTGAGCCCTGCGGGCTGACCCAAATGATCGCCCTTCGCTACGGCACCCTCCCCATCGTCCACAAGGTGGGGGGCCTCCGCGACACCATCTTCGACATCGACCACGAAGACATTCCCAAAGAAAAACGGAACGGCTACACCTTCGACTTTCCCTCTGAGGACAGCCTCCGCTGGTCGATCGACCGCGCCTTCGAGCACCACAAAAACGATCCGAAAAAATGCGCTCTTATGCTCCAAAACGGCATAAAAAAAGACTGGAGTTTCAAGACCCCAGCCTTAGAATATTTAGAGATTTACCAAGAGGCCTTAACGAATGGTAAAAGAGCGCCCTCCGAGTGAAATACTTCCACGAAACTGTTCTGTAAAGAACTCGCTAATAGCTGTAAAAAATCGAGAAAAGTTAAGTTTAGGCAACCAGCTAAGATAGCTACTAGTAATGCTATCCCCGTATTCTACTGTAACCTTAGCCTTTTCGTTATGAGAAAAATTGCCAAGGCCTAGCCACCAAGGGCTTTTATTCTGAACAGACTTAACCATTTTATCCCCCTTTATCTTTTTCTTATGTCTATATTATAACATATTTTTAATAAAAAATCAATGATTCGACTTAAAGAGGATAAAATTGCCCTAAAAAATTGATATAAGCTTCATTAATTGCTAAATTACTGAATGTAACGCGTTTAGTGACTTTTTCGAGTGAAACCTAGGTAATCCTGCTTCCAGGCGGCTGCTAGGGCAAGAAACACAACGAATGCGACCCCAAGCGTGGCTTTAATCCAGGGAAATTCTTCTGGCATAGCTCTAGTTTGCTCTGGAATCAGCTCCGGCGCCTCCCGAAAAAACTCTCGCAGACTGGAGTGCAAAGTCAGCTCTTCAGGAATAATAGGGTCTGCTGCTTTACTTGCTAGCTCAGGCTCATGGTTTTTCATCCCTTCTAGGAAACGGGGAACATTATTTTGATTTAATTCTTTAGGGGGCTGAGTATGGGTATCAAACTCTGGCCTTATATTCTCATCCCACTTCTGAAATATTACTTTACTGTCCTCACCTTTGTAAAAGTCATAACCAATGATGGTGAAAGAACTAACTACAGTAGGGCCGGAAAAGAGTGGCTCTTCTTTAATGCGGTGCGTTGTTTCGATGGAACGAACAAATAAATGCCAAACCCCAGCCACCTCTTTGGCTACACCTCGACAATCAATGCTGATATCGGTATCTGCACCATCTTGATAATTTAGTCTAGCTCCCTCAGGGCTATAAAGCTCATCAACCTTCTCATCTAAAATCGAGTAAAAGATAGGGCCTTCCCCAAAAAAGGATTGGAAAAGATCCCGGTTAAAAAGGGTTGACGACGCCATTTTTAGCCTCCCACCTGTTCAAAATTAGTCGGCTGCACACGACCAGACAAGCTTCTATAACCAACATAAGCCCCACCCATAATCAATAAAAACAAGGCGCAAACTCCGATAAGCGCTCTCTTGTCCATCGATTGGCTTGAAACTTCCTCTGTTTGAGTAGACTGGGAAGAACTAGAAGAGCTGCTAGATGGTTCACTAGAGCTCTCCGGCAACTTTAGCAGTGACGAATCTTTTGGTAAAAAGTTTTGGAATGCTTCGTAGTCCTCTCCTAAGAACCCTTTAATCTTTATTCCAACATGCTCTTCTAGGGAAGGGGGAGATTCTCCATTAAAGACGTACCCATTCACTTCTCGAAGCCCTACTAACAAATACTCCTGCTTTTTACTCAAAGAACTTTCCTCTACTTCAGGACGATCATCATCGACAAACATCATTCCGATTGGAGTAACTTTAGAAACTTCTTTTACTTTCCCATCTCTAGATATGTCGAGAACATCAAATTCAAGCCAACCACTACTTTTGTTAACTTCTCTGATCCACAGGTGTTCTTCCCCATTAAGCTCTCTAATCTCAACATGGGTCCATCGACGATATGTCTGTCCTGTAAGATCACATTGACTAAAGGCCCCTTGAGCGGTGAAGGCTGCTTTTATAGCTTCTTGATTAAAAGAATCAACAAATGGACCGCCTAAATATTCTTTTAACCGGCTTGCATTCGTAATGGGCTCTGACATTTTTTCCTCCAAAGGCTAGATATGCCGCACATTCTAAACTTTCTTTAAGAAAAGATCAAGCATGAAAAATTTTCTTGTCACTTTCGCTGCGGTATCCCACTTACCGTCCACAAAGGGACTGAGGTTTTCCAGGAGGCTCTGACTATTGCGCTTTGAGTGGCGTAACGGAGCGAGACTTCAGGTAGCCCTGTTTCCAGGCGACTGCTAGACCAAGAAATGTAATAACCGCCAGTGCAGATAGAGCTTTAGCCCAGGAGGGAGAGTTTGTGGTTTTTTTGGGTTTTTCTGGCGTAGCTTTGGTTTGTCCTGGAATAAGTTCTGGCGCATGCTGAAAAACCTTGCGAAAGCCGTGGTTCAAACTAGTACCGTTTGGGATAACAGGATCTGCTGCTTTACCTTTTAAATCGGGATCGTTCTTTTCCATTCCCTCTAGCAGGGTGGTGAGACCAATATGGTGAGTTATCTCTCTAAGAGGATGGGCGACAAATTCAGGGCTGCTTTTCCTAGAAAAAATTTGATACCGCCCTTTGACCTGACCTTTATAAAAGTCATAGACAGCAAAGTCGTGCGTGCTTGTCTCCCGAAGCCCATTATTACGATAAGTCGTTCGGGTGCAGCGAACAAACAAGTGCCAAACCCCATCCACCTGTCTGGCTACACCCTTACAATCCATTCTGATGTGTATATTCGCTCTATGCTTATAATTCAGCTTGATCCCATCAGAGCTAAAAAACTGCTCAATAGTGTCATCTGAAATCTTGTCAAGGTCATAGGCTTGCCCAAAAAAGGATTGGAAAAGATCCCGGTTAAAAAGGGTTGGCGACGCCATTTTAGCTTCCCACCTGCTCAAGCTTAGCTGGTTTCACACGACCAGACAAGCTTCTATAACCAACATAAGCCCCACCCATAATCAACAAAAATAAAGCACAAGCTCCGATCAGCGCCTTCTTATCCACTGTTTGAGTAGACTGGGAAGAGCTAGAAGAACTAGAAGAGCTGCTAGATGGTTCACTAGAGCTCTCCGGCAAATTTAGCGGTGCCGAATCTTCTGGCGTAGCTTCGGTCTCCTCTGGAATAAGCTCTGGCACATGCTGAAAAACCTCGCGAAAGCCATGGTCCAAAATAGTGCCTCCTGGAATAACAGGATCTGCTGCTTCACCTTTTAAATCGGGATCATTCTTTTCCATTCCCTTTAGTAAGCTGCGGAGACCCATATGGTGAGTTACCACTCTAGTAGGGTGGACGACGAATTGAGAACTGGTGTCCTTGAGCAAACTCTGATGCCCCCCTTGAACCATTACGCTCCCTGTAGCCTCATCTTTGTGAAAGTCATAGGCATTAAAACTGTGAGGTGTTGCTTCATAATTATTACGGTATGACGTTCTGGTGGAGCGAACAAACAAGTGCCAAACCTCATCCACCTGTTTGACCACACCTCTACAGTCAATCCTGATGTGTGTCTTTTCTGTATCCACTCCATTTTCGTAATTCAGCTTGGTTCCATCAGAGCTAAAAAACTGTTCGATGGTGTCATCTGAAATCTTGTCAATGTCATAAATTGGCTCAAAAAAATCTTTAAAAATCTGTTTATTAGATACACCTGTGCCAGACGATGCCATTTTTAGCCTCCTATTTTTGACTAATGGCGTCCAGTCTATCCTTTTTTTAAGAAAAGATCAAGAGTGAAAAATTCACTTGTCACTCTTCCAGGCAAGCTTGATATAGTCCCGATTGGCCCAGATGTACTCGGCACCGGCAAAGAGGGTATAGAGGGCGGCGGCTGAGATGATGTAGAGGCTGACCATTTGGAGCTGGATCAGCGGAAGAATCCCCCACGCATAGGGGATCATGAGGATCAGGATGGCAAAGATCGAGACCGCTTGGAGAACCGCTTTGACCTTGCCGCTGGTCCGGGCGGCGAGGGTGACACCCCGGAAGGCGCAGACGGTCCGCAGGGTGCTAATCATCGCATCGCGGTAGACGAAAACAAAGACAAGAAGGAGGGGCAGGCGGATAAACCCTTGGGTAAAGGTTAGAAGAATCGTCAGGCGGGTAATGCTATCGGCCATGGGATCAAGGATTTTTCCGAGCTCGGTCACCATGTTAAAGCGGCGCGCTAAGTAGCCATCGAAAAAGTCAGAAAGCTCAGAAAGGGTGAGGAGAAACATCAGGATGAAGGGCAAGGCGTGGAGGGAAACCCCCAGCTGCTGATATTTGAGGTAAAAGATTAAAAAGATAGGGCTGATAAAGATCCGCCCAATGGTCAAAAACAGGGGCAATTTCACCGGTATGGTTCCTCTTAGTATGGGTATTTTTGCTAGGGCTCTCATGCCGTCCCCTTATACCCGGAGTGCTACCTAATGTCAAATGAAGGGATTTTCGATTTTTTTTCAGATTTATGGGGGTGAAATGATCACATACTTGCCTAAAGTAGGGGTCATTTCGCCCACCTGAACCTGGAGAAAAAGAAAAATTCAAGCAATTGGCAGTAGGTAGCACTCCGAGGTTACACCCCGGAGTGCTACCTAATGTCAATTATTCGATAGTGCGGATAAACTCCCCAGAAGGGGAATAAAGCGCCCCTTTCCACTCTCCAATATTGCGAGATTTTGAGCTAAAGCTTATTCCTAAAACTAAAATATCCTTCCCTTTTTGGGTTTGCCCTTCCCGATATTTTTTGTCCTCTGTTTGGTCAAATGCTGCTTCTGCCGGTTGATCTAACTTCAACTCAAAAATCCAGATCGCTTTGGCCGTTTCACAGATCAAATCGATCCTCCCAATATTCGTAGCCACCTCTGCTGTCGTCCGAATTCCTGATTTTTCTAAAAGGGTGAAGAAAACCGCTTGATAAAACCCTTCTTTGGCCTTCGCGAACAGGGGATAGGCCATTTTTGCAAAGTGGTTGTTGATCTTGCTGATAAACCCTTTGACATTGAGCGCGTCCAGATCTTTACGAAGAGCTTCTGAAGCTCTGACAACCTCTAGAGGATCAAGTTCTGTAAACTCCTGAAGAAGGGAATTAAAAAAGGCCCATCTCACCTCTTTATTAGGAAAGTCCAATGTGTAAGAGCTTTCTTCAGGGTTATAGTCTTGAATGGTCAAATACCCCGTTTGAAACATCAGCGCAGGAAGATTAATCCGATCAAAACGACTAATATCTGAAAGGGTGCTCCTTAATGCCGCCGTCCCCCGAAGGGATGTGATCGCTTGAGGATGTTTTTTTACCTGGTCGATAAGAAACGATGGAGTCCCACTGCTATACCAGTAGCTGGCAGGTTCTTTTTCATCCATAAAGTTTAAGGTAGAAAAGGGGTTATACACACACGCTTCACTTCTTGAAAAGCGGTATCCATTGTACCATTCGCGTACCTCTTCTAAAATGTTTTGGATTCCTAGTCCTCTCTCTTCAGCAATGGCCTGAATGTGATCGGAAAAAGAGTTTTCTAACTCCTCTTTAGTGTAACCCATCATTGCTGCATACCTCGGGTCCATCGTAATATCTTTCAAGTTATTAGGACCGGAGAACAATGAAACATGAGAAAATTTACTCACCCCTGTAACAAACGTAAATCTTAGGTGTCTATCCAGGCTTTTGAGAGTCCCAAAAAAGTCTCTCAATAAATCTCGGTTTTGTTCGGCAATCTCAGGGTTTTTTAAATTGCTGATAATAGGTTGATCGTATTCATCCACCAAAACAACAACTCGATTTTTCTTAGCAAGTTCCTCTACAAGCTCTTTTAGCTTGAATTGTATAGAGGGGCCTTCAACGGATATTCCGTAAAACTGCCCCATTCGCTCCAGCTCAGCCTGCAGCCCATTCATAAGTTCTTGAGGGGTCTTGTTTGCAATTTGAGCAAAATCAAAGTAGAGGACTGGGTGCTCCTCCCACTGATAGTCACTATTATAGATTTGACACTCTTTAAATAATTCCTTATTCCCCTTAAAAATCTCTTCCAATGTGTTAAGAAATAAAGACTTTCCAAATCTTCTTGGTCGGGACATGAAGTAATGGGGAGCTCCTTCCTCTATCAACCTCTTAATAAATCCCGTTTTATCAACGTAAACGTAATTCTCTCCGGAGAGAATTGGTTCAATACTTTGAATGCCTATAGGTAATTTTTTCATTTGACTACATTTTATCTTATATCAACAAGCGGTTCAACCTTTTTCAATGCTAACTGTCCGCACGCAGCAGCGATGTCTTTCCCCTTGGTATAACGGCAAGTGTTGCGCACTCCTCCTTTGGTAAGAAGGGTGCGGAACTTTTCGATGGCCCCTTTTTCGGGTCGCTTGAGATGGACACCAGGCACCGGGTTATAGGGGATGAGGTTAACGGTACAGGGATCTTTTCGAACAAGACGGGCGAGCTCCTCAGCATGGTGGGGCTGGTCATTAACCCCTGCAAGAAGCACATACTCATAGGTCAGATCCCGTTTGGTAAAGCGGGCATAGTCACGAACACTTTTCAAAACATCTTCGATAGGATATTTACGGGCGTAGGGGACCACTTTTTTCCGGATGTGTTGGTTGGGCGCATGGAGAGAAAGGGCGAGATTCACCTTGATCCCTTCGCCGATGAGCTGTCTGATATAGGGAACAACACCGACGGTCGAAACGGTAATTTTACGAGGAGAAAAGTTAAGGAGCTCAGGGTCGATGAGGATTTTTAGGGCGCGGACCACCTCTTCATAATTATCAAGAGGCTCCCCCATCCCCATAAAGACGATATGACTCACCCTTTCTCCAATTTGGAAAAGGTGGTGGTTGATTTGAACCACCTGTTCGACAATCTCCCCTGCAGTGAGATTCCGCATCAACCCTTGCTGACCGGAAGCGCAAAAGGCGCAGCGGGCCGGACATCCCACTTGAGAGGAGACGCAGACGGTCCGCCGATCACCACTCGAAATAAGAACCGACTCGACAAGACGGTCATCGGAAAGTTTCCAGAGAAACTTTTTGGTCTCCCCGTCAGATGAGTCTTCACTACTTTGGAGAGTGAGCTGACCCACTTTAAGCTTTTCTTTGAGGAGGGCGCGGAGCGGCTGGGGAAGATTGAGCATGGCGTCGTAATCGACAACCCCTTTTTGGTAGACCCAATCGCAAAGTTGGGTCGCTCGAAAGGGCTTTTCCTCCTCTTCGGCAAAAAAGTTTTTCACCTCTTTTCCGTAGAGGGCACAAAATTCTCGCATAATAACTCCTATTTCTGCATGATTATCTCATAAATGGCCGTTTAAAGATAGATGACTTTTCAAGAGATTATCAATACCCTTCTCTCCTTTTGGGCCCGCAAGGGATGTCTCATCCAGCAGGGACATGACGTCGAAGTGGGGGCTGGAACCTTTAACCCGGCCACTTTTTTGCGCTGCTTGGGCCCTGAACCCTATGACACCGTCTACGTAGAGCCGTCTCGCCGACCGCAAGATGGTCGTTTTGGAGAAAATCCCAACCGAACACAGCTCTTCCATCAGCTCCAAGTCATCATGAAGCCCTCCCCCAAAGAGATCCAAAAACTTTATTTAGAGTCTTTGGAAGCGCTCGGCTTTAATTTAAAGGAGCATGACATCCGCTTCGTCCACGACGATTGGGAATCGCCCACCCTCGGCGCATGGGGCCTTGGCTGGGAAGTGTGGCTCGATGGGATGGAAGTGACCCAATTTACCTATTTTCAGTCGGTCGCCGGCTTTACGTTAAAACCGATTAGCGTCGAGCTCACCTATGGCCTCGAGCGCCTTGCGATGATCGTCCAAAAGAAAAAAAGCTTCTTCGAAATGGCATACAACGAAAAGCTCACCTATGGCGATATCTACCACCGAAGCGAAGTGGAGTGGAGCCACTACAACTTTTATAAAGCCTCGACCGAGATGTGGCACCGTCACTTCGAAGATTATGAAAAAGAGGCCAAAGCGCTCATTGCCATCGACCTTCCCCTCCCCGCTTACGACTTTGTGATGAAGGCTTCTCACGCTTTTAACATGTTAGAGGCGCGGGGCGTATTGTCGGTGACCGAACGGACCGGCTACATCGCTCGCGTCCGCGACCTCGCCAAGGGGGCGGCAACCGCCTACCTCGCCTCCCGCGAAAAATTGGGCTTCCCCTTAGTTAAAAACGGGGGCGCAAAAGAAACAAAAACCTTCTCCATTCCAACCACGTTTGATCCAAAAAAGAAGAGTGACTTCTTACTTGAAATTGGCTCGGAAGAGCTGCCGGCAACTTTTGTCCCGATTGGGTGTCGCAACTTAAAAAGTGGGGTCGAAAAGCTTTTAAAAGAAGCCGAGCTAAAATTTGGCGATGTGTCGGTCTACGGAACTCCCCGCCGATTGGCAATTTTAGTGAAAGGGCTTGTCCACGGCACCGAAGAGACGGAAGAAGAGCGCAAAGGACCTCCCGTCTCGATTTCTTATGATGAAACAGGAGCGCTCACTAAACAGGGAGAAGGCTTTTTTAAATCGGTCGGCTTAAAACCCCTTAAGCAAGACGAGGTCGAGGGTGACTACATCCACGTTACCGTGAAAAAGCAAGGGGTCTCTACATTAGAACTTCTAGCTGGCGCGCTCCCAAAACTCATCACAGACCTCCCCTTCCCGAAAAAGATGCGGTGGTCCGATGTTGACGCAAGTTATGCCCGCCCCTTGCAATGGGTGGTCGCTCTTCTTGGCAAAGAGATCGTCCCTTTTGAGGTTGCTGAAGTAAGCTCTGGAAATGTCTCGCGGGGACATGCGCAACTGTGCGATAAGCCCGTCACCATTGCCACTCCCGGCGACTACGTTGCGACTTTGGAGAAGGCCAAGGTCCTAGTCGACACAAAAGAGCGGAGAGAAAAGATCGAGAAAGAGCTGGCCGCTATCGAAAAAGAGACCGAAACAACCGCCCTTTATAAAGAAAAAGTTCTCGCGCAAGTGCTTCATTTGGCCGAGTGGCCGCAGCTGATGTGCGCCTCTTTCGATAAAAAGTTCTTAAATGTCCCAGAAGAGGTCTTGACCTCTGAGATGGTCGAGCACCAAAAGTATTTCCCCTTAAAAGACGCTTCGAAAAAACTGGCTCCCCTCTTCGTGATTACCGCTGACAATACCCCCAATGCCATTATTAAAGAGGGGAACCAAAACGTTCTCTCAGCCCGCCTTTCCGATGGAGTTTTCCTTTATGAAGAAGACCTAAAAACATCTCTCGACACTTTCGCTAAAAAACTCGAAATGATCATCTTCCAAAAAGAGCTCGGCACGGTTGCTGAAAAAGTTTCCCGCATTAAACACTTAGCCCTCACCCTCTGCCAAGCCCTCGAGCTGGGCACCGAAAAAATCGTCGTGCGCGCCGCAGAGCTTTGCAAAGCAGACCTTGCCTCAGAGCTTGTCCAAGAGTTTCCCGATCTGCAAGGGACAATCGGCAAGTACTACGCCTTGCACCAAAATGAAGAGCGGGAGGTCGCCCTTGCCATTGAAGAGCATTGGCTCCCTAAGTCAGAGCGAGGTCCCCTTCCGAAAACCGCTGCCGGAATTATTCTTAGCATAGCCGACCGGATTGACAACCTCATTAGCTACTTTAAGGTGGGGCTAAAGCCCTCCTCCTCAAGCGATCCTTATGCCCTTCGTCGCCAAGCAATCGGTCTGATCAAAATCCTCATCGAAAACCGCCTCAATCTCGATTTGGAGATTCTCATCAAAGACCCCGAGGTGCTCGACTTTATCACTGCCCGCGCAAAAGGGGTGTTTGAAGAGTATGGCTTTAAAAAAGATGAGATTGAAGCCGCCCTTCAAACCCGCTGCACCGATCCCTTCGACCAGTTCCTTAAAACCGAAGCGCTCCATTCCTTCCGCAAAAGTGACCACTTTTCAGGCCTCTTCGAGGTCTACAAGCGGGCAAAAGGGCAGATCGGCTCGGAGAAAAAGCAGACGGTCAAGCCCGACCTTTTTGAAGAAGGGGCAGAAAAATCGCTCTACAAATCGCTCACCCTGCTGGAGGGACCCCTGAAGGACCTCCTTAGGGACCAGAGCTACGAAGGGGCTTTTAAGGAGCTCGCTAAGCTCCGCTCTCCCCTTGCCAAGCTCTTCGATGAGGTAAAAATCCTCGCCGATGAGCCTCAGATCCGCTCAAACCGGATCGCCCTCCTCCAAGAGGTTTTCTCCCACTTTTCCCTTCTCCTCGATTTTGGTAAGATACAAAACCTCTAAATTGCTTAAAACCAATGATATATTATTTAATTGCAGTAAAATTGATAATTAGTTTATAATATTACTGTTTTTAAACGATTAATAACAAAATAATGAGGTATAATTATGGCTTCTTCATCTTCAGCTGTTGAAAACAAAGATTTAACAACATACTTTAAAAGTGGGCTTAGGAGTAAGAACAAGGATCTTGCAGAGCTTTTAGCAAAAAACTTTTTCCCAGAAGCAACTTCCTTTGAATCGAAAAAAATTGATGGAAATACCAAGTGGGTTGGAACATTCCCACAAGAAGAAAGATCCCTACAAAGAAAAGAGACCCAGATGACAGTTCGAATCTCGGAAACTATTATCTTTGGGAAAGGTAGCTCCGAAAATGGTAACTCTATTACATTTGGTGATAATGGTGTGTCTCTAGAGGTTTCTACAAGAGATTTCGACTTTTGGCTCGATGCATTTAAGCTAAGTGGTCCAGAGAAAATGGCCGCCAAATCCGCTCTGGTTGCTACAAAGTATATGGGGCGTGAAGGTTTTTTTTCTTGTTCTCTTATTCCTATTAATCCTATAAAATTGAGCTTTAATCTTACTGGAGTTTCTGTAGATTCTGAAGATAATGTTTATTTAGATGTAAAGTTTGCTAAACCTCCTCAGATTCTAGAGAAATTCGCAAACACAATGTTAGGAAAAACATTCCTAAAGCTCTTTTTAGAAAACGATTTCCTATCGACTTTAAAAGACTGGCAACCTTCCCCTCACCCGATTTCAAAGAAAACTCTGACTGAGTTTTTCGAAGGAAGCTCTGACTAAATTCTTGTCGTAGAGTCACATCTCTAGGGGGCATTCTGCCCCCTCAATTCTGATTAATATATCATAAACCTCTTAAAACCAATTATATGCTATTTAATTTGAAATTAAACCCATTTTTATGTTATAATATTTGTATATTTTAACATAATAACGGAGTTTAGTTATGCCAGAGCCAATTAACAAGCAATCTTACGCGTTAAGAGAATATTTAATACATAGTTTCGGCGAGGACCATATAGATATTGCAGACCTCTTTATGGAGAACTTTTTTCCGCCAAGAACTGACTTAGTCAAAGAGATGACAATGGCAGAGGTAGCGGTAAGATGGGTAGAAGGGGCAGAGATGATAGCAGGGGGGATACTCGAAACCAAGCAAAGAGTAAATCACGGGTCTAGTACAACTGCGGAACTCCCAGGTCGAGTCGAGTTAACTGGGAAGCTCCCACAATTAAACGGAAGCGAGGATCAGATAACAGTTTCTATTGCTGAAACTATCCTTTTGAAAAAGGACCGCAGTCAAAGACTGCTTGGGTTTAATGGAGCTGTATCTGTAAAACTCCGACTATCAAACCTCGAGGCTTCGTTACAAAACTTTGACGTATCGGACTCTCTTCGATTGGTGCCTGAGAACCTAACGTCTTTTACTGTTGATAGTTGCAGCGTTTTTGAAAAAGATCTCAGTGTAGGGCAAGCTTTGAAGCGGGGTCAGACCGTTTCGAATGGCGCATCTCATAGCCGAAAGACATCTGCTAAGGCAGCTTCTTCCAGCCAAAGCGCTACGGAAGAAAAAGAAGAAAAATCCTCTACAGAAAAGGTGATACGTTTTCATTTAAAGCCCACCTCCAATTCAGTTAAAGATGTGATTGGGGAAAACTTTCTTTACGACATTTCAAAAGACGAGTTAACAGCGTTGTTTTCAAAACTGAAAAAGACGATTATAATTGAAAACAACCCTACAATTAGGGTAGATTTTTAAATTAAAACTAATAAGAACGGGGAAGTCTTCATGATTAAATCATGCAATGAAAGCGCACCAGCAAACCCTTTTGAAGGGGTTTTCGGTTCGGAGAATCAAGATTTGGTACAGTGTTTAACAAAAACATTGTTTTCTAACCTTACGACCTTTAGTGCTACAGTCGTAACTAATGAGCAACCTAGATGCACAGCTTGGGTTGGAGAAGGTTCACAATTAGAAAAATCGGTCAAAGACGACAAAATCACATTTTCTGTTCCTGAAAAAATGACCTTTTTTGGGAATGAAGAAAGTAAAACCCTTGAGTTTACCCCTATATTGATGAAAGTAAAGAGTGTTGATTTCTTCTCACAAAAAAATGGGTTGAACTTTTCCAAACTCAACCAAGTTTATCTTCGCTCGGTTCTGGAATATCAACCCATTGAGTTTCGTATGAACGCCATACAAATAAGCTCTGACAATACGACAGTCACCCTATCTCTTGAAACCGTTAAGGCTGATGCAACGTTTATAGGCTGCTTAATGCAATACTTTTCCCATTCCTTGGGGAAGGAAAAGCTAATAGGATTACTCTCGCAATCTCAAAATGGAACTGTAAGCGCATCATCAAGCTATGCCGCCAGTTCTAGCAGCTCTAACTAGGGTCTTTCTCCGATCCACCAGAGGTCATCTTCGAAGATGAAAGAGCCGTAAGGATTGAAGTCGGGAGAGCATGTTTCTTCGCTGCAAACATTGAAGTGATAGGGAGGGAAGGGGTAGTTCCAGCGGGGAGCGTGAAGGACAGGAAGAAGATCGGAGAGTTGGGTGAGATTGGCGGCAACATCTTGAAAAAATGTTGCTGCAGCAGCTACGGGAGGAGAGACGAACCCCTCCTTATAGAAGATCGTAAAAGGAGTCCCTCCGAAAGAACTAGGAAAGTAAACGCCCCACTGCTCAGTGGCACTATCAACAAGAAAAGGACCTGGAACAAAGGTGGTCCCATTGATTTCTCCATCGATAGTGTTGAGCGATCGGCGAGAAGTAAAGATCCGGACAGCGCCACCTGTGCTTATAATGGTGGAGTCGGCATCTTTTGTAAGTGCTCCTGTTCCAGATGCTGGAGGGGTAGGGAAGTCGTTGTCGACAATGAGGGTGACATCGCCAGGGGCTGTAAAGCTAGCAATCTCGGGCGCTGTTGAGGTCATTGTGATATCACTTCCTGCAAAAGCAGTCACAGTTCCTCCCGTGGAAGAAACGGTCACATCGCTTGTTCCTGCTGTCAGAGTAATATTGGTGGCTGCATTTAGCGTCACGTTTCCTACTGCCGTAATAAACATTGGGTCGATTTCAGTCGAAATAAGGACAATATCGCTAAAGGTTCGTACTGTTAAAGAGCCAGGTCCTGTCGAGGTTAGGTTTCCCTCATCTATCAAGCGAAATCCTGCCGTTGTCCCACTTCCAGCTGTCCCTGTAAACAAAACATTCCCCCCAGTTGAGGTCATCACTGCGTCGCTTTCTATACGAACACCCACATTGTCTGTGGTCCCACTGGAAGATCCTGTTCCTGTAACTGTAATGTTTCCACTGGCACTAAAAATACCATCGGTTAATACAACACCTACATTATCTGCCCCAGCTCCACTGCTCGATCCTGTTAAAGAGATCGTCCCTCCAGAAATATCTGAGTCAACTTCGATCCCAAAGTTGTCATCCGTTGTCCCTCGCCCCTCTCCAACCAAAGTCACAGCCCCTGTTCCGCTAATGGTTCCTCCCTCAAATAGAATTCCTCTATTACTGTTGGTTCCACTGCTCGATCCCGTCCCATTCATTGTAATGGTACTAGTGGAAGTCACCATGGTAGCTCCATCAATAAAAATCCCCGAATTCGCTTCCCCTTCTCCAATGCTCGTCCCCGTAAGAGAGACCGCACTTCCAGTAATCTCTGCAGCAGAGAGTTGTATTCCATAGTTATCAGGATCCTCTCCTCTCCCTGTAGCCGATAAAATAATAGCACCACCTGCAATAATCGTATCGGTCCCTGAGAGAAAAACTCCCGCATTTTCGCCGCCCCCGCCCGGAAGAAATCCCCCTACTGCGCCGAGGGCAGTAACCGCCCCACTTGGTGCACTAAACTTTCCTCCCGTTGCAATCCTTAATCCATTACATTCAAAGCCGTCCCCTCCTCCTCCCGAAATGGCTGTGGTTACAGTAATATCGCCGCTCGTTGCAGTTACTGTAGCCCCTGCCCCTTCTACACTAACTCCATGATCAAAATCTTCACCATCCGGGGAACCGGTCCCACTTAGTATCACATCAGTAGCAGCCGTAACCATGCCAGAAATAGTGGTTCCAGCCGACGGTGAACTAGTACCTTCTGACAATCCGGTAAGGGAGACAGATCCCCCAGTACTCTCAACCACCCCACTAACTGCGATAAAGATTCCACGGGCACTACTACCTGAGATGGGACCTATTGTTCCTGTCGCTGTGATAGCTCCCGCTGCCATTACACTCCCCGTGCCGGCAACAAGGATCCCATTCATACCTGAAGCGCCTCCCGTAGGAGCATCTCCCACCATCGTAACAGTGCTCCCAGTACTTTCTAAGTCGCCCTCTATTTCTATCCCATGAGCAGTAGGTGAGACTGTCCCTCCAGCAGTTCCTGTCACAGAGATCGCCCCTCCCGCAGTCACCACACCTGCTGACCCTAGATGAACACCTGTTGACAAACTTCCTGCCGCTCCTCCTGTCCCCGTTAAAGTGATCGGCCCTGTCGTGAGAATACTTCCCAAAATATCGATTCCAATAATACTTGTGCCAGACAAACCATCTGCCGTGAAAGTCACACTTCCACCGCTTCCTGCTGAAGCATCAATTGTCACTCCTGCACTCACTAAAATATTTGACGAGGTCACAGTAAGCAGGGTTCCCGAGGTCCAAGAAAACCCTGTCGAAAATGTCACTAGGCCTGTTCCCCCAACGCCTGCAGAAGTTGCAATGGTGATCGGACTTGTTCCTAAAGCGGTAGAAAGATCGCCCGCATTGAGGATTGCAGACGCGACACCTGCAGGGTTATAAGTGGTAGGAGGGTCAAAAGGATTATCGGTTGGAGCTCCACTAACAGTAATATCAGAAGGATCTAAGAGGAGCATCCCCGGTTTTCCCTGTTTAGAAAGGGTGTTTACTGTCCCCCTAAAGAGATAGTCATGACCCCTCGTAGAAACCTCAACAAAGCCTCCATCGCCAACCGCTTCAGCGCTAATATTTCCAAAGAAGTGGGTGGCATCCTCGGACCAGAGAATAACCTTCCCTCCCACTTTTCCTTCTGCAAGGATTTCTGCTCCAGGGTCCATGGTAAGACGGTTGGCATTGAGGATCTCGGGGTTGTTTCCCTGGTAGTCACCACCAATAAGAGCAGTTCCTTCGCCTACATCGATAAAGGCTTTGTCGGTGAGATGGACCTCTTTTCCAAGAACCCGCACCTCCTTAGCTTGAAGAGAACCGTCAACAACGGTGCCCCCTTCTGTGGCAACAAGGTGGATGTATTTCCCACCGACATGTCCCCGCTGATTGATCGCTTTTTCGTAAGGGCTGCTCGTTTTGAGTTCAGTGGTCAGCGCATCGATCACCCCACTATTTTCGATCGACCCTTCTTCCAGCGGAATCCGAATCATCACTTTTGGATTCCTAGTCGGGCGGATGAGGACCTCTGTCGCCGCGGCAAGCCCCACATGGTCAGCAGAAAGGGCCCCTTTATTAGTCACCTCTTTGGCAATGAGGTAGATTTCTCCTTTGGGACACTCGATCCGTCCTTCGTTGATGATCTTTCCTTCCCCTAGATCGGTGAAGTGATAGTCTTCGCCGTTAAGGAAGTTAGCATCAGTTATGTCAGCAGTTGATGCTAGGAAGCCAGCGGTTTGGATTTTGGCATCCCCGCCGATGTAAACACCATTGGGGTTGATCAAAAAAACGGTTCCATTCGATTTAAGAGAGCCAAGGAGGTGGCTTGCCTCTTTTCCGGTGACCCGGTTGAGGACGGCTGACTTGCTTGAGGGTTGAACGAAGCGGAATTTTTTCCCTTTGCCAATCGAAAAATCTTTCCAATGGAGGATCGCCCGATCGGAGGTTTTAATCGCAGATGCACTAGAGTAAGAAGCGCTTCCCTTATGGACTTCAAGTCCCGAGGGCTTGGCAAAAAGAGCAAACGGCAATAAAAGAAGGATCAAATATCGCATTAACCCTTGCTATAGCATACTCTTGTTTTTTATCTACCCAAGGATACAAAAACTAAGGTGTCGACTGAATTGAGACGGTGCCGCTACCTGTTGTGTGAACCATCGTTGGAGAGGTGACCGTTACCCCTATATTTTTGCTTCCCGAGCCGTTGGCCGTTCCATCTAAAGTGATATCCCCATCAACACTCGTCACTTCAGTTCTGTTTCCGATGATGTAAATCCCATTGCACGAGTCGGTTCCATTTCCTCCTACTCCTGTGAAGATAATATTGGCTGCAGAAGCTCCGGTTCCTGTCGATAGGATCTTTCCTCCCTCCATCCGAATCCCTTGGTTATTGGCTCCAGAACCTATCGACGTTCCCTGAATATCAAGATCTCCATCGACCAAGGTGATTAAAACCTCTGGCCCTGAAATACTCACGCCTGTGTTATACCTATCTCCTCCCTGTCCCTGCCCATCGATAGAGATGGGGGCACTTATTGGGGAGTTGATATACCCTCCCTGTTCAAAGCGGACACCATAATTGTGACTCGATGTTCCTTGTCCTTGTCCAGTTATTGAAATGGCAGCGGTGTCAGAGACAATCCCCCCACCAGAAAAGTTAACCCCATGGTTATCATTCCCTCCATTTCCGGAGGTCCCATCGATGGTGATTGTTCCTGTTCCTGTAGAAACAGCATCAGCTCCCCGCGAAAAGAGGACTCCAAAATTGTAGTCGCGAGAACCTCCCCCTTGACCGGTTACGGTGATCGGACCATCCACAGTACTAAACTCAACGCCCAGGTTTCCAGCCGTGTACACACCGCAGTTCCAATCGAGCCCAGAACCGCCTGTTCCCGTGACATTCATCGTCCCTCCCTCTGTGTGGATCAGTCCTGCTCCATAGACTCCCACATTTAAGCGGCCCAGTCCGTTTCCTCCTCCCTGTCCGGTGAAGGTGATATCTCCATTTTCAGTTTCGAAAATGGAATCAAAGTATTGGATCCCCATACTTTTATTGGCACCGGTTCCCCCTGTTCCATTAACCGTTAATGTCCCATTGCCATTGGTTTTGACAAGGGTGTTAGTCAACGCTGTGATTCCACTCCCCTCTCCTCCGTAACCGGTGATCGAAACGTTACCTCCCTCGGCATCTAAAGTGGCTCCAAAAAGCTCAACAGCGCCGATAGAACTTCCCCCAAAGGCTCCCACATCAACGGTGAGGTTTCCTCCACGGGTTAAGATTTTTGTAGCGCTATTGACTTGAAAAACCGCTGCGCCTGCATCTCGGTTTGCCCCTTGCGCCCCTGTCGCATTAATCGTTGCATGAAAGTTTCCATTAAGTAAGAGAATATCGTCATAAAGAACAATCGATCGTCCTGCCTCTAAGGTGAGACTGTTCCCATTTGTCGTTCCGTTGACCTCATAGAAAATGGTGATGTCGGTGTTCGCTTGGATTGTTACATTGGAGCTGTTAACAGCGCTTGCTAAGCTGCTTGCAGACATCGTTACCGTTCCAGAAGGGTCACTTCCAAAGGTATTTCCCGTTGCCGGATCGGTCCCCATGTTGTTAACGATGACAAATTTGGGATCATAAAGGACCTCTCCCACCTTTCCGTGGGGCGCCATGGTATCGACCTCTCCATCATGGTAGAGATCTTCTCGACTTGAAATCTCGATGAAGCCCCCATCGCCTAGCTCTTCTCCGCCACGCGCCGTCGCCTTTCCATTAAAGTGGGTCTCTTTTTCTGACCAAGCAATGACTTTTCCCGCATGTCCATCGGCATGGAGCTTAGCACCATGGGCAACGGTCAAGGTTTCACTATTTTGGATGTCGGGGTTGTTTCCTTGGAAATCGCCACCGATAAGAATGACACCTGCCGCGCCCTCTTTGGAAACATCGAGGTTCGCTCTTGGGGTTAACTCAATATCTTTTCCAAGAACATGGATCTCCCCTCCTGCCGCTTCAAGGGTTCCATCGATATGAGCGCCTCCTTGATCGGCCACAAGGTAGATGTGGCCATTTTCTTCTTTGGTCGCATAGGTGGTGATCGTCCCTTGGTGGCGGATCGCCATCGCATAGGGGCTATTTGTTTGCATCTCGGCCGCTAAAGCTTGAATCGTCCCACTATTTTCGATCATCCCCTCTTCTAAAGGGATTTCGGTCCGGATAAAAACCGGCCGTTTCCCATCAGGGTTCACAACCACTTCAGCGGCCTGCGCAAAATGGACCTCTCCCTCTGAAGCATCGATCGTCCCTCGGTTTGCAATGTTGCGGGCGATCAAAATCACATGACCACGACTCGCTTCAATTTTTCCTAGGTTGGTAATTGCCCCTTCTCCTAAATCGGCGAAAGAAAGGGTCTCGCCCTGAAGAAAATTCTCATCAGAAATTGTCCCCGTTGAAGCTAAAAAACCGGCGGTTTGAATCACTGCCCCATTTCCAATCAAAATCCCTTGGGGGTTGATCAGATAAATTTCTCCATTTGCGGTGAGTTTTCCCAAAAGATGGCTAACAGAGCCTCCCGTCACCCGATTTAAAACGGCGTGGTCTTGAATGAAAGCAACCGTTTCATCTCTTCCAATATTAAAATGGTCCCAATTGATGATCGTTTTGCCGTGGCTATTGATCGTCATTGCTCCCTCTTTAGAGGTGATAGAGGCTTTTCCTCCTGCGACATTTCCTCCCTTTGGAAGAGCAAAAAGAGTTGAGGTCAGTAAAAAAGCGCAAAAAAGAGTTCTGAAAAGCATAAGACACCGCCTTGAATGTTAAACTTTGATTTTACACTCTGGCGGGGTTTTAAGGGTATCAAATTTTTTAGCAAGTTCCAAAACTTCTTCTTGAGAACATTGACCACTTTGAATCTTGATCTTAATTTTTTCCCGCTCCTCCATCCAATGGTGTTGAAGCATTTTGGTCACCGTTTCGACCACCCCCTCTTCAGCTCTTTCGGTGTTCACCTTTTTTTGGACCAGCTCGGAAAAGAGAATTTGCTCCTCGGGGTTTTCCAAGTTGTTCGCAAGAGAAAGAAGATCAGTTGGTTTTTCCCCCTCTAAGTTATCGATATAGATCGAGAAGAGGCGGCGGCACAAGGTGACGCTAAAGTGTTCGGGGCGGAGGTTTTTCTTAATAATTTCAAGAAGGTGGGGCTTCGAATTTCCTAGAAGATAGAGCCAACGGAGGAGATCGGTTTGAAGAACTCGGTCGGGATTGATCGCTACCTCGGAAAGTTTCCCTTCCCGCTTAATATAGGTGGAGCGGCGCACCTCTTCTTGCCCAACACCTACCAGCTTTTCGGGCACTTGGGTGAGGCGGGCCAGCTTTCGGAGCGACTCGTGGACCATGAGGGGGTGGTCCCACCCTCGAATCCGTTTGGCAATCGTTTGGATGAGGTGACTTTTCCCCGAGGGAGAGGAGATGTCGCTTTCTTTTGAGAAATAGCCGACCAAAAAGGAGAGATAGTCCTCTGCTTTTTCCAAAAGCTCGGTAAAGGCGAGAGGCCCCTGCTCTCTCAAAATGATATCAGGATCCATCCCTGGAGGGATCGGAACCACGTAAACCTCCACCCCCTCTTTTTGGAAGAGGTTTCCAATTTTTGAGGCGGCGGTCTGCCCCGCTTCATCCCCATCAAGAGCCAGATAAACGCGAGTAATCCCGAGCTTGACCAGCTCTTTCACATGCTCTTCGGTAAAGGCGGTTCCCTGCCCGGCAACGGTGATGTTAAATCCCTCTTGGATCAGGCGGAGGGCATCGATCTGCCCCTCCACAACAATAGCCCGTTTCTCTTTGGCGATCTGCCGCCTCGAAAAGCTGAGCCCATAGAGGGTGTGGGATTTTTTAAAAAGGGGAGTCTCGGGGGTGTTGACATACTTGGGGCCAAAGGTCTCTTCGCTGATTTTCCGCGCTGAAAAACCAATGACCCCTCCTGAAACATCGAGGATAGGAAAGGTGATCCGGTTGGAAAAAAAGGCTTTTTTCTTCCCATCTTGGCGGGTTTTGATCAGCCCTGCTGTTTCTAGAAGTTCTGCTGTATACCGATGCTTTTGCATGAATTTTCCGAAAACGGTGCCACTTCTTGGGGCAAACCCCACCTTAAAGAGGCGGATGAACTCAAGATCAAGCCCCCGATCGTAGAGATATTTGAGCGCTTGGTGCCCCTCATCGGTGTGGAGGAGGTAGGTGTGGTATAGGTCAGCCGCCTTTTGTAGGGCCTCTTTGAGCTCTTTTTTGCTCGGCCCCGTCTGCCGTTTTTCATACTCAACCTCTTCTAGGGGAACCTGAAACCGCTCCGACAAGGTTTCGACCGCCTCGACAAAGGTGAGCTTCATGTAACTCATCAAAAAGGCGATCGCATCACCATGGGCGCCACACCCGAAACAGTGGTAGTGGGAGTCTCCCCGCTGGATCACAAAGGAGGGGGTCTTTTCATCGTGGAAGGGACAAAGTCCTTTGTAGCTACTTCCCGCCGCTTTCAGGTTGACATGAGAAGAGATCACCTCGATAAGGTCGATCTTTTCCCTTAAGAGCTCAAGACTTTTCTTTGCATAAACACCCATGACTCCCAGGTTATAGCATTCGACATTTTTTCTGCGATGATCTATTTTGGTGGTCATGGACAAAACAGGTTTTAAAAAAAAGGTCTATCAAAAGCTCGATGCCTCCCCCCTCTCGGGAGCGATCTCCCCTGCCTCGGTAAAAAAAGAGCGAGAACCTAAAAAAATTATCGCCTCGAGTGCGACCAAGGGACTCCGCGAAGAATTTAAAAAGACTTTTCTCCCCCTACTCATCGATGTTTTTGAACTTCGACAAATGATCGAAAACTATAAGTCGCAGCTAAGCGCTTCGACCCCCTCTCCGATCGAAAACATTTCAAAGTCGCCGCAAGAAATTTTGGAAAGGCTCGAGCAGCTCCAAAATGATATCGTTGAATCGCAGCGGTGGTGCGACGGGGTGATCCTCCAAATTGCTAAAGGGATCGAAGAGGCCAAAGAGGCTCTCGCCCTCATCAACGGAGAAAGAGAAGAAGGGCTCTTAAAAAAGCTCCTAAAAAGGATAAAAAAATGAACCTATCGGCTCCCCCAGACAAACTCTCCCCGATGATGGCCCAATGGTATGCGTGCAAACAAAAAGCCCAAGATGCGCTTTTGCTTTTCCGATTGGGCGATTTTTATGAGGCTTTTTATGACGATGCGGCTCTCCTTTCAGAGGCGGTCGATGTCACCCTAACCCAGAGACAAGGAATTCCAATGAGTGGGGTTCCCGCTCACGCTGCCGAAGGGTACATCGAAAAACTGGTCGAAAAGGGATACTTGGTTGCCATTGCCGAGCAGGTTGAGGATGCAAAGCTTGCAAAGGGGCTCGTGAAGCGGGAAATCGTCAAGGTTGTTTCTCCTGGCACTCTGCTCAGCTCGATTCCTGAAGATGACAACAACTTTTTCGCCTCGATTACGATCGTGAATAAAAATTATGCGCTGGCTCTTTTGGACCTTTCAACTGGCGAGCTTCGCGTTTCTGAAGCCACCGATCTTAAAGAGCTCCAAGATGAGTTTTTCCGAAGACATCCTTCCGAGGTGCTCCTTTCCGAGCGGGATTATCAGACGTTGAAGCCTGCCTTAGAGGGGGTCCGAATCACCAAAAAAGAAAACTGGCGGTTCAACCCGAAAAATGCTTTCAATTTTCTCACTGGCCACTTCAAAATCCACTCTCTCGACGGATTTGGCCTTCAGGGAATGACGGCAAGTGTCACAGCCGCGGGCGCTCTTTTGTCCTACATCGAAGAGGACTTGAACTTGTCGACCACCCATGTGAAAAAGATTACCCACGATGAGCTCTCTTCTTATATGGCGATCGACAAAGCGACGCAGCGGAATTTAGAGCTGACCGAGCCCCTGCATAAGGGGGGCAAAAACTGCACGTTACTCAAACTTTTAAACCATACCCGCACCCCGATGGGAGCACGTCTCTTTAAATCGTGGCTCACCCACCCCCTCCTCTCGCTAGAAAGGATCACCAAACGGCAAGAGGCGGTCGAAGAGCTCCAGGGCTATCTTCCCCTCGCCGAAAAGCTCCGTCCCATCCGCGATTTAGAGCGGCTGATGACCCGGATTTCGACGGGAACGGGAACCCCTCGCGATCTAACAACGTTGAAAACCTCCTTGGACGCCATTCCCCCCATCCGCAAAATGGTGGCAAGTTTTAAGGCCCCTCTTTTTGAAAACATGGCCCTTCCTCCCACCGAAGCGATTGCTAAAAAGATCGAGGAGACCCTTGTAGAAGAGCCTCCTGTCAAGCTAGGGGAAGGTAAGGTAATCCGTTTTGGGGTGGATGAGGAGCTTGATGAGCTTTGCGCGCTAAAAACCGACAGCAAATCGTGGATTGCTCAATACCAAAGTGAGCTCAAAGAGGAAACCGGTATTAGAACCTTGAAGATTATTTTCAGCAAAGCGTTTGGCTATTGCATTGAGGTCAGTCGGGGACAGGCCGATAAGATGCCCGACTCCTTCCAGCGGCGGCAAACCCTCGTCAATAATGAGCGGTTTATCTCCCCTGAACTTAAGGCTTATGAGGAAAAAATCTTCACCGCTGAGGAAAAAATCCAAGCCATCGAAAGTCGCCTTTACCATGAGCTCCGCAAAGAGATCGCCACCTATAGCGATACGATCACCCTCCTTGCGAGAAGCATTGCAGCTCTCGACTCCCTCCTTTCCTTGGCAACGGTCGCCGTGAAAAACCAGTACACGCGCCCCATCTTGGATGAAAGTGATACCCTCTCGATTAAGGTGGGGCGTCATCCGGTAATTGAAGCTTCTCTTTTAGGGGACTCCTTTATTCCGAATGATACCCAGCTCGATGAAGAGGCCCGCTTAGTGCTGATTACTGGGCCTAACATGGCGGGAAAATCGACCTATATTCGGCAGGTAGCCCTCATCACTATTATGGCGCAAATCGGTTCTTTCGTTCCGGCGCAAAAAGCCCATATCGGCCTCATCGATAAAGTTTTTAGTCGCATTGGGGCGAGCGACGACCTTTCCCGCGGCCAGTCCACCTTTATGTTGGAGATGACCGAGACGGCCAATATCTTAAACAACGCGACTTCCCGCTCTCTTGTCATTTTGGATGAGATTGGGCGGGGAACAAGCACCTTTGATGGGATCTCGATCGCCTGGGCCGTTGCCGAGTACCTCCTAAAATTGGAGTGTAAAACCCTTTTTGCCACCCACTACTGGGAGCTGACAGAAATGGAAGAGGACCACGCCGGCGTTCACAACGTCCATGTGGCGGTACAAGAGGCGGCCGATCGGATCGTTTTCCTCCGGAAAATTGTGGCGGGAAGTACCGACAAAAGTTATGGGATCCATGTGGCAAGACTTGCGGGGCTTCCTCCTTCAGTTCTCAAGAGGGCTCATGACGTTCTTCATAAGTTGGAAACAACTGATGATCCTCCAAAAGCGCAAGAACAACTTTCCTTTTTTACTCCAACACCCTCGGCTGATGAAGAGGAGCTCAAAAGCGAACTGGAAAAACTGAATCTTGACGAGATGACCCCGATGCGGGCCCTTCAAAAACTCGAAGAGTGGAAAAGCACATTCCTATGATCGATCTGGAAAAGCTTCCGAAAGAGCCAGGCGTCTACCTGATGAAAAATAAAGGGGGAGAGATCCTCTATGTCGGGAAGGCCAAAGAACTCCGAAGGCGGGTCAAGCAATACTTCATCCCGGGAAGGGACGGGCGGATGATGGTCCCCTTCCTCACCTCACAGGTTGAGGGAATCGACACGATCGTCACCTTCTCCGAAAAAGAGGCTCTCCTTTTAGAAAATACCCTCATCAAAAAGCATCAGCCCAAATATAATGTCCTTCTCAAGGATGATAAAACCTTTATTAGCTTGAGCATTAATCATAAGCATCGGTGGCCGATGATCCGAATCGCTCGCTACCGGGGAAAACCTCCTGGTCAGGGGCTCCACTTCGGCCCCTACACGAGCGCCTTTGCCGCTCGGCAAACGCTCGATCTGATGAACCGGGTCTTCAAATTGCGCCAGTGTTCCGATCGGGAGCTTACCTCCCGCACCCGCCCCTGCCTTCTCTATGGGATCAAAAGATGCCTTGCCCCTTGCGTCGATAAATGCACCCATGAAGTCTATGAAACAGAGGTAAAGCGGGCGATCGATTTTCTTAAAGGACATGACAAGGTGATCCTCCGCGATCTGAAAAAAGAGATGGAAACCGCTTCTGAAAATTTGGAGTTTGAGCGGGCGGGATCCCTTCATAAAACCATTGAGCAAATTGAACATGTGACAAAGAGTCGGCAGACCATTGTCCGCTCTAAAGGGAAGGACTGCGACATCTTTGCCCTCTATCACGAAGGGAAGCACCACATCATCGCTCAGCTCATGTTCCGCGAAGGGAGGCTTACCGGCGCCGACCACTTTAAATTTATCGAGCTTGCCTCTACTGACGAGGAGATTTGGGAATCTTTTCTTCTTCAACACTACCAAAACAAGGAAGGGCGCCCCCCTGAAATTCTCCTTCCTCTCACCTTAAAAAAAGAGTCCCTTCTCGAGGAAATTTTAGAGCTCTCTTTAGTCCACCCCAAAAAGGGGGAGAAGGCTCACCTTCTTGAACTGGCCAAAAAAAATGCCAAGGCTCTCTTTACCGAGGAGCTCTCCAAAGAGGAGCTCTTGCTTGATCTGCAAGAAACGTGTGGCTTAGACCGGTGCCCTGTCCGGATCGAGTGTTTTGATACCTCTAACATTTCTGGAACCGATCTGGTCGCCTGCATGGTTGGCTTTACAGATGGGAAGCGAGATAAAGAAAGAACCCGCCTTTTCAATGTAAAGCAGGTTTACACGGGGGATGACTATGGCGCCATGCGTGAAGTGCTTACCCGTCACTACACTAAAGCAAAGGAAAAGGACGAGCTTCCCGATTTGGCGCTGATCGATGGAGGAAAAGGGCAGCTCAATGTTGCCCTTGATGTTTTTAAAGAGCTTGAGATTGCCAATGTCGATGTGATTTCCCTTGCCAAGGAGGAGGGGCGGCATGACAAGGGGCTGAACTTCGAAAAGATCTTTGTTCCCCACAAAAAAGATCCAATCTTTCTCTCTCCCCGCTCATCGACCCTTTTTATCCTTCAGCAGATTCGGGATGAGGCCCATCGCGTCGCCATTACTCACCACCGGAAACGGCGGAGCAAGCGTATTATTCAGACTGAGCTTGACACTCTCCCAGGGATTGGCCCTAAAAAGCGCTCCCTTCTTCTCAAACATTTTGGCAGTGTAAAGCAAATCAAAAAAGCGAGCCGCGCTGCGTTGGGAAGGGTCCCTGGCCTGACTAAAAAAGACATCGAAACGTTAATTAAGTTTCAACAAACGTCAAAGTAAATGGCTTAAAATAGTGGAGCCTCTTCCCTAAAAAGGTTTTCCACTCCCCTTCGAATTCCTCTTCTTCAAGCTGCCCCATCCCCGCAGTAAAGATCTCGAGTCTCCCCTTAGGATGGACCGTCACATCAAAACTCCACTCCTCACCAGGAAATTTTTTCTGGAAGTGGTCCAGGGCATACCCCTGAATGACTCCTGTGTCGACATGGGCGACATCGAGCGATAAAAAGCTCCGCCGATTAAGATAAAAAAGGGCAATAAAAAGGAGGGTTCCAAACCCCAAAACCAATCCGCCAATGAGACGGCAGGTGCTTCCCGGCTCGAGGAGAAAATTCATCAGCGCCACACGCAGTGGGGTTGCATAGGGCAGGGCTAAAAATAGGATCCCGACTCCAATAATGAAGGAGGTGACAAAGAGATGGACCGCAGAGAAAAGGAGGTTTCCCGTTTTCATAAATCGTCGGGGCTAAATTCTTCTTCTTCCTTTTCGAGCTCTTCTTCTACAATGTTTTCGATCGGTTCATCAGAGATAAGCGCCTTGAAAACAACGTGAACACAGGCAACATGGAGTCCTGTTAAGTTGCAGACCTCTTCGGCGATCTTGGTTTGAATTTCCTTTGCCTTTTCTGGGATGGAGATGCCATGGGCGATCTTCACCTCAATCTTGATGCTCACCGAGTGATTTTTTGAGTCTTGTTCAACATGGATCCCCTTGATCCGCTCATTTCCCTCGCGCCCCAGGAGATTATCGAGAAGGGTTCCTTCAAGGAGGGCCACTCCCTCGATCTCTGCTAAGCATTTAATAACGATGGACTGGAAGACCCGACTTTCGATATCGCGGACAAAAACGGTATCGGCAAATTTGAGCTCTTTTGTGTCGAGCTCCTTAAACTGATCATGCATAATAAACCTCTGGTTGTCTTCGTCAGTGTACACAGTTTGGTTAAATTTCGAAAGTAGAACCTATCCTACTGATCCTACTCTTACTAATGGAACTCGATGGAATGATCCCAATCCCTTCCTCACCACCTATATCCAAGATATGTTCAATGCATTTCCACGTCGTAGCTAATAACTTAAATGTACATCCAGCAAAAAGGATACATATCCCCAAATTAACTATAGCTTTCATGTAGCTAGGGTCACCTTGCTTGACTGCCGCTGGATCCTGGTCCATTTTTTCGATAATCTTATTAATGTCTGCGATGCTTAAAGGTCCCCTATCCTCTTCAATAAGCTCTTCCTTATCATTGATCCATACAAAGCTCTTAGTCACTTCGTTGTTTTCATCATACTCCCTGATGATTTTCTTCCCACTCGCACTATGGTATTCTCTATCTATAAATTTTTTAAAAATAGCATCGACATAAGGTTTTAAATCTAGATTGTTAAGTTCATAATTTTCCTCTTTATAAGGCTTGTATATCTTGCTTGGATCCAACGCAATCCAAATAACCTTCTCCCTACATAGTGGACACTCAGGATCTTGCCTGGATTGGATAGCTGTGATGAGTGTTTCAATCAACGCATGTACCTGATAAACTTTTTTTTCACACTGTTCATTCTTTGGATTATGCCCAAGAATCGTAGGATTTCGCACTTCAATCCACGAAAGTGGACAGTCCGGAAGTGGTTGTTTTTGCTGTGTTGACGACGCTGCTACCATTTCTCGCCCCTTTGCTATTAGGTTGAAAGAACATTAAATGCGATGTAACCTTTTTTTTCAACTTTTTTTTAACCCACGCTTGAGGTATGATGAGAACCATGATTTATTTTGCTTCTTGGCTTCTTTTTGGGTGGGTTTGCTATCGGATGGCCCTTAAACGGGGACGTACTCCTACGACTTGGTTTTTCCTGGGGGTTGCCCTTGGCATCATTGCTGTTGTCGTCCTCTATTTTCTTCCCACAAAGGTGGTTGAGAAAGAAGATCCTCCTGTCCAAAAAGCACCTCCTCCTCCACAAAACCTATGGTATTATCTTGATAGTGAAGATAAGAAGTATGGACCGATGAGCTTTTATGCCCTCCAAAGGGCTTGGGACGAGGATCGGATCACCGCTGCGACCTATATTTGGAATGAGGAGATGGAAAACTGGGAAACATTAGAGAAATTGCCCGACATCTCGAATAGAATTCGTCGGGCATAATCTTCTTACCAAGAAGCCTTTGTGACTCCTGGGATCAAGCCGGCGCTTGCCATTTCTCGGAAACAGAGGCGGGAAAGGCCAAACTTTCGGAGGTAGCCCCTTTGACGGCCGGTGAAACGGCACCGGTTGCGGAGGCGAATTTTTGAAGAGTTTTTAGGGAGTGCGTTCAGCTTATCTTGCGCATCCATCCGCTCCTCTTCGCTCACGGTCAAACTACGAACAACCTTTTTGAGTTCTTCCCTTTTTTCCCACTTCACGCGAACGAGATGTTCTCTCTTTTTTTCTTTTTCGATCATTGCTTTTCTAGCCATTACTTCTTCCTTGCTGGTCCTTTTTGCCGCTGCTTGCGATTGGGGTTTCTCTTATTAATGACGTAGAGGCGGCCACGCCGTCTCACAACTTTATCCCCCTTGCTGGGGTCTGCCTTTACAGATGCACGTACTTTCATTGTCAAATCCTAAAATTTATCAGTAGGCCCATTATATAGGTAAGGGGAATTCTTGACAAGACCTCCCTTCCACAAATATTTTTTTACCACTTGATCCTTTATCACTATTCGGGTAGAATGGATGTTTCGATTAAAAATTAAGAGTTAACAGAGCTATGAAACGGACCTATCAACCTAGCAAAAGAAGACGGAAGAAGACCCATGGTTTTCGTGCCCGGATGAAGACAGCCAGCGGCAGAAACCTCATTAACCGGAAGCGTAGCAAGGGACGGAAACGTCTTGCTGCTTAAGTTCTCCCGCCTCCAGAGGATCGTGTTGCGGCGTGAATTTCGCGCTGTCTATGAGGAAGGGAAAAAACATGTGGGGAAACGGCTTCTGACTTTTGTCTTGATTAAAGAAGGGCTCCCTTCAAAATTGGGGATCACCATCGCCAGAAAGTGGGGCAAGGCTCATGATCGGAGCCGCTTCAAGCGAGTCGTCCGCGAGGCCTACCGAAAGCTCTATCCCGAGCTTCCTTCTGGGATGATCCTTAACGTTCATCCTCGAGAGGGATACCGGGAACTTACATCTAAAGACATTGAAGCAGAACTGAAACAGGTCATCAAGCGTTGTGGCAAAGCTCAACCAAAACCAGCAAAAGGCCGTAGCGACCACTGAGGGAAAGGTCCTCATTCTCGCCGGAGCAGGAAGTGGGAAAACCCGCGTCCTTGTCCACCGAATCGCCCATCTTATCCGGGAAAAAAAAGTTCCCTCCATGGCTATCTTAGGACTTACCTTTACCAATAAGGCGGCTGAAGAGATGCGGGAACGGGTTGCCAATATGGTTTCCGCGGAGGAAGCGTGCGCTGTCACCCTTTCGACCTTCCACAGTTTTTGTATGCGGATCCTCCGCAAAGAGATCCATCGGTTGGGTTTTACTCAAAAATTCACCCTCTACGATGAAAAAGATATGCGCCGCCTCATTATGCAGGTGGCCGAAGAGTTGTATGAGGGAGAGGAGTTAGCCCTTGAGCCCCTTATTACATCGATCTCCTATCTAAAAAGTAAGGGGCTTAAGCCTTCAGGAAAAGAGCCTTTTGTGAAGGAGGTCTACGAGGCGCTTCGGACCGCGATGCGGGCTTATAACGCTCTTGATTTCGATAGTTTGCTCACCCTCACGGTCGAGCTGTTTGAAACGTTTCCTGAGATTTTGGAAAAGTATCAAGACCGCTTTCGCTACATTATGATCGACGAGTACCAAGATACCAACCCGATCCAGTACCGCTTGGCTTCTCTTTTGTCTGAAAAGCATGGAAACCTTTGTGTGGTGGGGGACGATGATCAGTCGATCTATGCTTGGCGGGGAGCGGAAGTAGAACATATCTTAAATTTCCCCGCTGATGTGACGGTCAAGCTGGAGCAAAACTACCGCTCCACCTCCCACATCCTAAAAGCGGCCAATGCGGTGATCCGAAATAATGTCCACCGCCATAATAAGGTTTTAGAGGCCAACGCTGGAGAGGGGGAAACCCTTGAAATCTTCAATGCTCCAACAGAGCAGGAAGAGGTGGAGTCAGTGATCCAGCGGATGCTCCAGCTCAAGGAGGAAAAAAATTACCGGTGGAAGGAGATGGCGATCCTTTACCGCTCCAACAACATTGCCCGCTCTTTTGAGCTAGCTCTGATGCAAACGGTGTGGAGAAAAGGGGAGCAATGGGTCCGCGGCATTCCCTATCAAGTTTTTGGGGGGCTCGGCTTTTTTGAGCGAGCTGAGGTGAAAGATCTGATGGCTTACCTCCGGATTGTCTCGAATCCCAAAGATCAAGAAGCCCTCCTTCGAATCGTCAACTATCCCCGCCGCGGTATCTCCGATAAAACGCTCGATACGATCACCCAGTTTAACCGGCAAAAACGTCTTCCCCTGATGGCTGTAATGGAGAAAATTGCAGCAGATAGCTACCCCGAACTGGAGCTTACCTCACGGGGAGTCCAAGGGATCAAAAACTTTATGATCCTCTACCAAGAGATGACCGAAAAGTTTGAAAGTGCCTCCCTTTCTCAGGCGCTCAAGTGGCTGATTGAAAAGATCGACTACAAAAACGCCATTTTTAACGAGATTAAAAGTGATAAAGGGCGAGAGTTCAAGTGGGAAAATGTCCAGGCCTGCGTCTCCGCTCTTCAAACCTATGAAAAAGAAGAGAGCCCTACCCTTCATGACTTTCTCTCTAGCTCAATGCTCAACAAAAAAACGATCGATAAGAAGGACCGTTTTGGAGAGGATAAGCTTAACCTGATGACCTTTCATAGCGCTAAGGGGCTCGAATTTCCTGCCGTTTTCCTCGTCGGCCTTGAAGATCAGCTGATTCCCCATGCAAAAAGTCAGACCAAGGAGGGGATCGAAGAAGAGCGGCGCCTCCTCTATGTGGCCATTACCCGGGCAATGGAAACTTTATGTCTGAGCATGTCCCGCAAACGGACCCAACATGGAAAGCTGATGAGCTGCAACCCCTCCCGCTTCCTCTTTGAAATTCCCAAAGAGATCCTCAAGGTGACCTCATGGAAGTAACGATCCTCCGCCACCGGAAAGAAAACCTGAAAAAGTGCACTCTTGCTGGACTCGAAAGTCGGGAAGAGATGCACTTTTTAACCTATCCGACCGATTCGATCCCTTTCTTGCCAAATACGGTCCTCTTAACCCTCGACGCCCCTCCCCTCTCTTTTGCAGATCGAGATTATGGCCTCTTTTTGATCGATGGCACTTGGAAATATGCAGCGGTGATGGAAAGGCAGCTGCCCCATAAAGAAAAATGGATCCGCCGGAGCCTTCCCTCCGATATCCGCACCGCCTATCCTCGCAAGCAAACCGACTGCGCCGACCCCACCCGAGGACTCGCCTCTGTCGAGGCCCTCTACGTCGCTTACGCCATTCTCGGCCACGACACCACGGGCCTTCTCGACCACTACTACTGGAAAGAGGAGTTTTTAAGGGGCTCCATCTTTTGCACAAAAGAGAATTTTACATCTCTTTAAATCACAACTAATTATCAATTTTTCAACTGGGTTATAAGCGGCCATATCTATTTTTGGCAATGAGATATGGCCTATTATAGAAATTCATAAGCGGCCATATCTCATCAAATTTGACGATTAGTGTAGTACCATTTGCCTTCGATCTTTTCGAAGAAGCTTGTTTCCTGCATGCCGTGCACCTTCCCTTGGTAGCGAAAAGTTGCTAAAAAGGAGACGGTGCCACGGGTCCCTTTTGCTTCGCTTGAGTAGACGGTGAGGGTGAGCCATTCGGTCTCTTTGTTTTGCGTCTCTGCTTCTGCCCGATTGAAAAGGCGAGTGGGCTCTCCTTGCATCGTCTTTTCGATATAGTCGAGGTTGTTTTGATGGTAGGCGGTGTAACGGGAGCGCATCAACGCTTCCGGGTTAGGCGCATCTTGCCCCCCTTCGATATAAGGAGCGCAACAGTCGGTATAATTTTTTCCAGATCCGCAAGGGCACATCATACGGCAAGCTCCCGAATGACCTCGATTGCGAGTTCAAAAACGACAAAGGCACCAAGAGCGAGAAGAAGGGGTTTTCCCCCGGGAAGTTGCCGTTGCAAGATGGGATAGTGTTTGCGGTAGCGCCCCACCCAGACCATGAGAATCGGAAGGAGGCCAAGGAGGAGGGCGCACCCCACTCCGCCGGCGTAGCTCAAGGCGCGGGTAAAAATATTAGGATTAAGCGCCGCGATAATCACAGGTGGGACATAAATAAGTGCGCAGAGGAACACTTTTTTGGCCCCTTCCTTGGCAATTTGGAGACCATCGGAAAGAAAATCAAGAAGGCCGAGGGTCACCCCTAAAAAGGAGGTGGTGAGGGCAAAGATGCTAAAAAACCGCCCAACGAGGTAGATCGACGAGTGGGGAAAAACCTGCCCCAAAGGCTCAATCACGGTTCCGGTTCCGAGTGCTTCAGCAGGGATAATCCCAAGGATGAGGTACTCCCAAAGGACATAACCGAGAAAAGGGAGCGATGAACCGACGAGGATGGCAAAGCGGATTGTTTTCGGGTGGCGCTCCATGTAGGTAGTCAGACTTGGGATCACCCCTTGGTAACTAAAGGAGGTGAACATGACGGGAAGGGCGAGGATCGCCGGAACCCACTGGACACGGGTAAGAAGAGAGTGATCTACCTTGGTAATCCCCAGAACAATAAAGATGCAAAAAGAAACTCCAAGTCCCACCATAAGAAGGGAATTGATCCGATCGACCACGCGGGTACCAAGGTAAACGCAGGTTCCAAAAGCTGCGGTAAAAATAATGGCGCCAAGAAAGTGGGGACCTCCAAAAAGAGAAGAGACAAAACCCCCTCCCCCGGCCACATAGGCAATGGTTAAAAAATAAAATAAAAAGAGATAGAGGATCCAAGCAGCAATTTTTCCAGGGCGGCCCAGAAGGTGGTAAGCCATTGAGATGATGTTGGCATCACTCGGCATCCAAAGGCAAACCTCGAGAAGGAGAAGGCCGGTAGAGGCGCTAAAAAGATAGCAGATAAGGTAGATAACCGTTGCGGGGAGGAATCCCCCCATCCCAGTCACCACCGGGAGAGCAAGCATTCCCGCTCCAATAGCGGTCCCTCCTACAAGGAGGGCGCCGCCGATCGCCTTACGAAGTGAAAAATCCATAGTGACTTCAATTTAAAAATCGTGTATCCTAAAAATCTAGCACATATAGGAAGATTTTGCAACCAAAGACCTATTCGAAACAAGACCATGGCATTGACGTCCGACTGATCGACTCGAAGGCCCTCTACATCTTAGAAAAACTTCGCGCCTCTGACCACGAGGCCTACCTCGTGGGGGGAAGTGTCCGCGACCTCTTACTCGGGAAAAAACCGAAAGATTTTGACATCTCTACCTCTGCAAGACCTGAGGAAATTAAAAAACTTTTTCCCAGCTCTATCCTCATCGGAAAACGGTTCCGCCTGGCCCATGTCCGTTTTGGACGAAAAATCATCGAGGTCTCCACCTTTCGGGCAGGAGATATCGAAAACGAGGAGCTGATTACCGAGGATAACATTTGGGGTTCTCCTGAAGAAGATGTCCTCCGAAGAGATTTTACGATCAACGGTCTTTTCTACGATAGCTCCAAGGAAGAGGTGATCGACTACGTAGGGGGTTATCCCGATGTAGAAAAAAAAGTGATCCGCGCGATTGGCCAACCCTTCTTACGCTTTAAACAAGACCCCGTGCGGATGATCCGCTGTCTCAAGTTTCAAGCTCGCTTTGGCCTTGAGGTCGAAGAAGAGGCCCGCCTCGCCCTTATCGACTGCAAAGGGGAAATCACCAAAAGTGCTCAGGCCCGCGTTTTAGAAGAGATGCTCCGGATGCTCGAGTCGGGCCACTCGAAAAGTTTTTTCCAGCTGATGACCGACCATGGCCTCATGCAACATCTTCTCCCCGCCGTTGCCTCTTTTTTAGAAACCTCCGATGGAAACGAGGTGTATGCTTACCTTGAAGAAGCAGACAAGATGATCTTAGAGTCACGCGATACTAGCCTTGAACGCTCGGTCCTTTTAACCTGCATTGCCTTTCCCCTATTGGAGCGTCATCTCAAAGCCCACTTCCTCGATCAAGAAAAACTCCCCCATCTTGGCGACATTTACCAAGAAGCGACCCACCTCATCCACGAAGTGTTCCACACCTTCTTTAAAATCCCCCGCCGTCTCCAGATTCAGATGACGGCTATTTTGGTCTCCCAATACCGGATCACCCCCTTCCAAAAAAGAAAAAAGAAAACGATCCGGATTCCCCGCGCTCCTGAGTTTCCCTTTGCCCTCCAGTTTTTCAATATCCGCTGTAGGCTCGAGCCAGGACTCCAAGAGCTCCATGACGAGTGGGCCAAGGCCTATGAAAAAGTTGCCGCCGATCTTCCTCCCCCTCGTGAAAGGAAAAGACGGCGCAAACCCCGACGACGTAAATGAACACCTACCCCCACAAGCTTGAAGTTCTCTTCACAGGCCCTCCCCTAGAAGAGGGCCCCCTTCCGACCCTATTTTACTTTGCCCTCTCAGCGGAGGCTAGCCTCAGGCAAGATCCTTTCAACCAACCGGTCCAGTTTTTAGAGGGGACCTCGATGCGGATTTTTTCCGTTACCCTTCCGGCCCACGAAAAAGGACATCCTCCTGAAGAAGCGATCGATGCCTGGAAAAAAGAAGATCTGATCTCCCCTTTTATCAAAGAGCTAGCTGAGCTTGCCGAAGAGTTAAAACCCTCCATGACACAATGTTTTGCTGCAGGACTATCGCGAGGAGCTTTTATCGCCTGCCATCTAGCAGCGGTGTGTCCTGAGATTTCCCATATCTTGGGCTTTGCTCCGATGACGCGGCTGGAAGGGCTCGACTTAGAAACGCTTGCCCCCAAAATTTATGATCGAAACATCCGTTTTTATATGGGCAATCGCGATACCCGCGTGGGAACCGAGCACACCTTTTTCTTAGTCCAAAAGCTTGCCGAAGAGGCTTACCAAAACCGAATTCGTTCATCGCCCATCGAGCTGATCATCGGTCCCTCGACCGGTTACCAAGGGCATGGGACCTCTCCCGAAGTTTTTAAAGCAGGAGCCGAGTGGATTAAAAGTGTCTTATGATCTTTTCTTATTTGCCGGTGAAGTCAGTGGCGATCTCCACGGAGAAAAGCTTCTCAAAGAGCTTTATGCCCAGCGTCCCGATCTTAAGGTTGTGGGAGTAGGTGGTCCCAAGATGCGCGCCCTTGGAATGGAGTGCATCCTGCCGATGGAAGAGTTTGAGGTGATGGGGTTTATTGACATCCTCTCATCTTTGCCAAAACTGCGGCGCCACTTTAAAAAGATCCAAAATGAGATCTTGAAAAGTAGACCCAAAGGGGTCGTCTGTATCGACTATCCCGGCTTCAATTTGCGTCTTGCCAACGCCCTTCGAAAAAAAAACTCCTCGGCAAAACGGATCCACTACATCTGCCCGACCGTCTGGGCCTGGGGGAAAGGGCGGATCCCTAAAATGGAAAAGTCGCTTGATGAGCTTCTCACGATTCTTCCCTTTGAGCCCGATCTTTTTTCCAAGCAAAAATTAAACGCCACCTATGTGGGCCACCCCCTCATCTCTAGGGTTGAAAACCATGAGTATGACCCCCTCTGGCACAAGACTTACGGACTAGAAGGTGAACAGCAAATCCTTTCGATTTTCCCCGGAAGCCGAGAAAAAGAGATCTTGAGAAACTTTCCAACACAGCTCAAAGTAGCCCAAAAAATCGGGCAAGAACACCCCGATCTTACCATCGCCATTTCCTGCTCTGACGAAAAGTTCCGCCCCCTTCTCGAAAAAGAAAACCACTTGATCGTTGGGCCTGAGCATAGCTATGAGTTGATGCGCGCCTCCCACCTCGCCATCGCCACCTCAGGAACGGTGACGCTTGAGCTCGCCCTTCACCACATCCCCACCGTGGTCACCTTTGCGATTACCCCCCTTGACGTCTTCCTCGCCCAAACCGTTTTCCGCATTAATCTCCCCCACTACGCCCTCCCTAACATCATCCATAAGGGAGAGCTTTTCCCCGAGCTCTTTGGCCCGAACCTTACCGAGGCAAATCTAAAGGGAAAAGTGACCGAGTTTATGGTGAGCGAATATAAGCGCTCTGGCTGCATCGAAAAATGTAAAAAGCTTCGGAGTGCGCTGGGCAAAAAAAATGCGAGCCGAGAAGCGGCTCGCATTGTACTTGATATGATTGGGGTTTAACCAAAAAGATCGCCCGCTTTCAGAGGATTGTTTGGCATGCTAAGAACTTTCTCAAAGAACCTTCCTAATGTCCGCTGATCTCCCGTATAATCAGAAAATCCTCTAGAAAGGTAATAATTGTTTAATAAAAAGTCAAAGAGGGCGCGACCTTTTCTGACTTCATAGGCAAGTAACGGCTTAAAGTTTCGGCCGTTTTTCGACATATTCTCGAAGAGTGCAAGCGCTCTGAAACGCTCTTCATTTTTGAATACTTTTTGTATCTCTTCTCTGCCATTTAAGATTGCTTGTATCTTAGTAGCTACACTCTCAAAATTGGCTTTAAACGCTTCCAAACTTTCTTTTGGAAGCATTTTTTCGAGTGCTATTTTTGCCCCATAATCCTGGTCTGGAAAGCGAAAAAAGGCTTGAAACTTCTCTTCTATCTTCTCTTTCGGTGTCTCTTGTTCGTAACGGAGCAAGTCAGCATACTCTGTCTGCATTTGGGCTAGATGTTCCATTTTCTTCGCAATCTCTTTAGACAGGTATTTTTCTCGAGAAGCCAATCGTCGAGACACAGGTGGGTGAACTTCTTTAAAAAGTTTGGTGATTTTAGCTTCATATTTAGGCAGTCCCATACGAAGATTTGCAGCAATCTCTCGTATCTCTTTATTCACATCTATATCCGTACCACTCTCAAGCCCAGCAAGCGCTTCAAAAAACTGCTCCGCACAACTCTCTGGCGTACTTGCCCAAGGGGTATAGTCATAGAGTGAACTTTCTTGGGTATAACGATAATTTTCAATAAATTTTTTTACTACCGGGTCTACCACCTTCTGATAGTCAGAATTATTTGTTGCAGCCACTATTATCTCCTTTTATTTTGCTTTAGTTTGTTTTCACGAATAAAATTTTACTACATCTATCACTTTTAATTCAACTATTATTTATATAACTTAAAATAAAGCACTTAACTATCTCTTGAGTTTTAAACACTTCTCCTCTAAAATGGGCTCCTTATGAAACCATCGCTCAAAATTTATGTTGACCGCCTCTCCGATGGGCGGACCGAAGAGATCCAAGAGACCCTCTCTCCCGACTTTATCGAGGTCAAGGAAAAGGACCTTCAGTTTCAGACCCCTGTGAAAATGGAGGGGAAAGCCTATCTTGCTGAGGATCATTTGGTGATACAGCTGAAGGTAGCAACCGAAGCGCTCATCCCCTGCTCGATCTGTAACGAGGCTGTCAAAAAAAAACTTGTCGTCACCTCCTTTTATCACACAGAAGAGGTTGAAAATATTCGGGGACAGGTTTATGATTATGGGGATCCACTAAGAGAGGCGATTTTACTAGAAGTCCCTTCTTATATAGAATGTGAGGGGAAGTGCCCCAAAAGGGAAGAATTAAAGAACTATTTTAGCAAAGGAGACGACCAGTTTCCCTTTGCCGACCTAAATTAGGAGAAAACTACAGTGGCAGTTCCACGTAATCGACATTCAAATGCACGCAAAAATAGTAAGCGGGCTCACCACGCAAAGAAAGAAAAGCATGTCTCAAGTTGTTCAAACTGCGGAAAAATGCACCTCCCCCACAGAATGTGTTCCTTCTGTGGCTACTACGGAGGACGCGCGGTCATCTCAGAAGAACAAGCATAAGCTTGCCAATATTGGGATTGACCTTTTAGGGGGCGACTTAGCGTCTTTGGACCACTTGCTCGCCACCCTCCACGCTCTCTATTCAGAGATCGATACTCCTTTCTGTCTGACTATTTTTGTCCACCCCGACATGGTCTCTTCAATCGAAGCCTTTAAGAAGGCAAACGGGATCAAAAGGCTCGATGTGATCGAAACCCGAGAGGTTATCGAGATGGACGAGGATCCTCTCCATGCAATCCGGAAGAAAAGGGGAGCTTCGATGTGTCTTGGAATGGAGCTTTTGAAAAACAAGGAGCTCGACGCCCTCATCTCTACGGGAAACACGGGAGCGCTCATTGCCAGCGCGAAACTTCACCTCCCGATGCTAAAAGGGATTTCAAGAGCGGCTTTAATCACCCTTCTTCCGACGAAAGAGGAGCCAGTTGCGGTAATCGACGTAGGCGCAAACATCCAGTGTACTCCTGAGCATCTCGTCCACTTTGCTCAGATGGGGCTTGCCTATCAAAAGAGTCGAGGAATCTCGGAGCCGACTATCGGCCTCCTAAATATCGGCACAGAGGAGAAGAAAGGGCGGCGGGAGCTGCGCGAAACCTACAAGCTTCTCCAATCTTTTAGTGGTTTTGCAGGCAACGTCGAGGGCAAAGAGATTTTTTCTGGAAAGATACACGTCCTTGTCACCGATGGCTTTACCGGCAATGTCTTTTTAAAAACTGCTGAGGGGATTTCTTCCTTTATTTTGGAAACGCTCCACAGCAATAAAAAACTCCTCCCCTTTTCGGGGCCTCTTCTTAAAAGGCTTGAAGCAGAACTCTACTCGGCTGAATATCCCGGGGCGATCCTCTGCGGCGTTGATGGGATCATCCTAAAGTGTCACGGCGATGCTGAACCTGAGGCGCTCAAGTGCAGCGTCGAGGGGGCCCTCAATCTCATTCAGGAAGATTTTCTTAGCAAGATCAAACTCGAACTTACAAGTCGTTGATTTAGACAGTTTGTGCTGGGTAATGGTTGGTTTATAAACCAGCAGGAAACTCCAAAGAGTCACATATAGATCCGTCGGGGGCTAAAGCCCCCCGCTGCCCCCTTGAGCTTCAAACGAACAGTCAAATTAGACCTTCAGTCGGGGGGCCGTGCGAAGCACTGTTCCGCCCCTCCTTCATGCCAATTTTACAGGTTCGCCTTGAAGCCGCGGACTGCTTCGGGCTGCCCCTTTCAACCTGACGGTTGAGGGGCCGTCCCTTCGCAGGGGAATTTTCTTTTCCAGCGAACGGACACGGCTTCGAAGCCGGAGGCGAAGAAAGCCGTGCTGTGAGCTGTCCGCGGATTCAAGATGGCTGTGCAAAATCGATCTGAACAAGGGGTGGAACAGTGCTTTCGCACGGCCCCCCGAGGAAGATCGATTTGGCTTGCCAGATTGAAGCTCAAGGGGGCAGCGGGGGGTGTAACCCCCGACGGATCTATATATGGTTTTTTGAATTTTTCAACCGGTTTAATGCAAGTCAACTACACAAAACAAACCATCAAAATCACTGACAATTATTTAAAAACCTTATTTCACATTGGAGAATTTAGAGGAAAAAATTTCGCTGGAGTTTCGAGGGCAAATCCTGTATACTTCAAATTTACGAACACTCCTACACTGGTGAACCGATGAAAGAAATTCTTCTAAATGTGACGTCGAAGGAAAAAAGGTGTGCGGTACTAAAGTTTGGAAAGCTCCAAGATCTGATCGTTGAACGAAAGTCAAATAGACTCCTAACCGGAAATATCTACCGGGGAGAGGTCATTAACATTTTGCACAACATTCAATCGGCATTCATTGCGATCAACGAGGGAGAAAACGGCTTTATCCACATCAGCGATATCGTTGAAAACACCCAAAAATTCCAAGAGATGTTTGATATGGAGTTTGATTGGGACTGCGATGTCAGCTCGATCAAAACCCGCAACTTAAAAGATGCCGATATCTCCAAGTTTATGGAGATCGGCCACCCTGTCCTCGTCCAAGTGGTTAAAGAGCCAATCGGATCGAAAGGGGCCCGCTTAACCTCTAACATCACAATACCAGGGCGCTACCTCGTCCTCCTCCCAAACACCCCCCATCGGGGCGTATCGCGAAAAATTGTCGATCGATCCGACCGAGACCGGCTAAAAAAGATCATCCGCGCTTTTGAAATGCCTCAAGAGATGGGGCTGATCTGCCGCACAGCAAGTGTCAATGCTTCAACCGATGAGCTGGTTGCCGAAGCCCATGAACTTCTCAAAAACTGGGAAAAGATCATGGTAGAATTCAAGGAAAGCACAGAGCCAACTTGCCTTTACCGAGAATCTGACCTGGTCAAAAAATCGGTCCTCAAAGCAATCAATAAAAAATATACCCGGATGCTTGTCGATGACTACAAGACCTACCAGTACTGCCGACAGCTTTACAACCGGTATAAGGGAGACCATGAGCTCAAGCTCGAGTGCTATCGAGACAAAATCCCGATGTTTGACCGTTTTGCTGTCGAAAATGAGATCGAACGGTGCCTGAGAAGGAAAATCTGGCTCCAAAGTGGGGGTTACCTCTTCTTTGATAAAACCGAAGCGATGTACACCATCGATGTCAACTCCGGGAGAAGCACCTCCTCCAGAGAAAACATCAACGTAGAAGAGACTCTCGTTCGGATCAACATGGAGGCGGCAGAGGAAATCGCTCGCCAGCTCCGGATCCGCAACATTGGAGGCCTGATCATCTGCGACTTTATCGATATGCGCTATCGGAAAAATCAACGGCGGGTTCTCGACACCCTAAAAGAGGCGATGAAAGAAGACTCGGCAAAATGTACCATTTTAGGGATGAGTGAGTTCGGCCTTGTTGAAATGACCCGCCAAAGGACGCGGGAATCTCTAATCCAAACCCTTTTTACCAACTGCCCCTACTGCAATGGCAATGGAATGATCAAAAACTTTGAAAGCACCTCGATCGAGATCGAGCGGGCGATTCAAAGGCTCATGTCGGTTGATAATAAACAGAATCTAGAGCTGGTGATCCACCCTCAAATGAACGAATTTCTAGGAAGAGGGGATCGCAATGCTCTAACCAAACTTGCTAAAACATGGAAAGGGAAGCTTGCCTTTAAAACGAATGATGAACTTCACCTTGCCAGTTTCGAATTTTATTCTCTAGACGATGGACAGAAAATTGAATGATAAGGTTGGAACTCTTTTAAAAAAGATTGAGAACTCTTCGGAAGTCATTCCGGAAAGATATATCCAAATTTTTCAAGAATTCCTAACAAGCTCTCAAGAAGTCGTCCGAGAACATGGAGAGAGTGTCGAAAACTTCCTCGAGGTGTTCGAAACCTTCATCGAAAGGGTCAAAGAGCAGTTTATCTCCCCTCACCATTTTGAACCTTACCATGAGAAGATGCGCATTCCCTTCGATTACTATAAGTTTGGCCTTGACTTTCTCCGTCCCCTTGTCGACCTCCCCCACTCTACCGTTACTGGAATGGAAAACCTCGATAAGATGGAAGCCCTTTTAGAAAAAAAAGAAAACGTGGTCCTTTTTGCCAACCATCAGATCGAAGCGGATCCCCAAGCAATTAGCATTCTGCTTGAAAAAACTCACCCTAAGTTTGGAGAGGAGCTCATCTTTGTAGCAGGAACGCGCGTCACCTCAGACCCCTTTGCAATCCCCTTTAGCATGGGACGCAACCTCCTTTGCATTCACTCCAAAAAGTATATCGATACCCCCCCCGAAGAAAAGCATGAAAAGCAGATGCACAATAAGCGGACGATGGAGAGGATGGGAGAGCTCCTTTCTGAGGGAGGACATGCGATTTATGTAGCTCCAAGTGGGGGACGGGACCGGGCAAATGCCGACGGCGTTGTCGAGCTTGCCCCTTTCGACCCCCAAAGCGTGGGAATGTTTTATCTGATGGCTCAAAAAGCGCAAAAGCCGACCCACTTTTTTCCTCTATCCCTTTCGACCCATCACCTCCTTCCCCCTCCAGAGACCACTGAAACTGAACTGGGAGAGAGTCGGATCACACGGGGAGGAGCACTCCATCTCCACTTTGGTGATGAGGTCGATATGGAAAACTTTCCAGGAGTTGAGAAAGCAAGGGATAAAAAAGAGGAAAGGCAGATGCGTGCAGACTATCTGTGGCGCTGCGTGAAAAAAAATTACGAACTGTTTCCTAAGTAAGGTAAGACTATGAAATTACTGATTGCATTAATCATTACTGGATTCCTTTGGGCGAGTGGGTATCAAGAGATTCAAGATCAATCGAATTTGGAAATTCTCACCCCTTCCCTAGGCAAACGGAAAATGGCTAAGATCCGCCTCGAAAATGGGCTAGAGGCTTATCTCATTTCTGATCCAGGAGCCGATCAGTCCGCAGCTGCCCTTTCGATGGAGGTGGGCTCTTGGAACGACGACCCAAACTATCCGGGGATTGCCCACTTTCTAGAGCACCTTTTATTTATGGGATCAGAAACTTATCCCGAAGAAAATGAATACGAAAAGCAAGTGAGAGATAATAGTGGTGTCCTCAATGCCTATACTGCCTCTGAACGAACCGTCTACATCTTTTCAGTGAATAACGAGGCTTTTCCCGTAACTCTTGATATGTTTGCCCATATGTTCATCGATCCCCTCTTCAATCCTTCGGGGATTGGGAGGGAGCTCCATGCTGTTGACCAAGAGCATGACAAAAATATCGAGCAGGATGGATCCCGAGGATGGATGGTCATGAAAGCAACTGGAAATTCCCACCATCCAAACGCTCTTTTTAGCGCTGGAAACAGTGAAACCCTTGGGGGGATCCCTCAAAAAGATGTGAAAAAATGGTATCGTGAAAACTACAGTGCCAATCGCGCTCACCTCACTATTTACTCTCGCCTTCCGATAGAAGAGCTTAAAGCGCTCACTGTCCGCTCTTTTTCTGCTATTTCTAATACATCAGCGCCTGCTACTTCGGTTAAAGAAAAACTCCTTTCCGAAAAGCAAACAGGGCATGTCATTGCCATTGAGCCGATCAAGGAGGTGCGCGACCTTTCTTTAGAATGGGAACTTCCTTCTTCCTATACCTGTAATCTAGAAAACCGTTCCCACACCCTTTTGGGGTATATCTTAGGGGGCCACCACCCTTCTAGCCTGTATTCGGAGCTTAAAAAAGAGGAGCTGATCGAAGATATTTCTTCAGGTCTGAGTCGGATCGGAAAAGAGTGTGGTCTATTCTCCATTAACTTCACCCTCACTCCCAAAGGGACTGCCCAATTTGAAACAGTGATCGAGCGGTGCTTTCAAGCATTAAATGGGGTGAAAAAAATGGGGATCCCTCCCTATATTTTCAACGAAGTCAAGACCATGGCTAAGATCGATTATGAGTACCAGTCACGGATCGCCCCCTACCATTTTGTCTCTCAGCATGCCGCTGGAATGATCAATGAACCCTTAGAAAGCTACCCTCTAAAAACAGTGATGCCAACGAGCTATAACGTAGAAGAAACCGAAGCTTTTCTTAACCTGTTAAAGCCTGAAACCTGCGCCTACTTCCTCATGGCCTCCTCTGAGCTAACAGGGATAAGTCCTGACCAAAAAGAGGAGTGGTCAGGAGCAGAGTATGCCGTGCGGGAAATCCCTGAGAAGACCCTGTCTGCTTGGGCAAACGTTTCCCCCCATCCCGAAATAGCGATTCCTGAGCAAAACCATTTTATCCCTAATGATCTCAAGTTGGTCACCCAGGAGGGAACTGGAGAAGTCGTTGTCACTCCAACCCCAACAAAGCTTTTCGATGAAGATCGGGGCACCCTCTATTTTTGGGAAGATACCCAGTACAAAGTCCCTGAAGTTTCATGGACATTCAACTTTGCCACTCCGTCAATCGATGGGAGCGCCCGCCAGTCGGTCCTCCTCGACCTTTACCTTTATACCTTAGATGAAAAACTTGCTCCCACCCTTGCCTTTGCAGAAGCAGCTTCTCTAGAAGCCTCTTGCTCAGTAGGGAACATGAAGCTCATCCTTCATATCAATGGGTTTAGCGAAAAAGCCCCCCTTCTTTTAGAAAACATCCTCACTACTTTAAAAGAGTGCAAGATGACCAAAAAAGAGTTTGAGCTCTACACCACCTCCCTAAGAAGTCACTACATCAATCAGGGAAAGGCGATGCCGATTGTTCAAGCCAATGAGATTTTGGGCAATCTCCTCTTTAACAACGCTCCACGTCACACCGAAAAACTTGCCGCCCTCAAAACAGTCTCCTACGAAGAGTATCTAACCTTTTCCGACCACCTTTTTGAGACGACCTATACCGAAGGAATGCTCACTGGGAATATGAATAAGAGTTGTGCTGAAAAGGTCTGGCAGCTAGTTCAGGAAAAACTCGGCAGCGCCCCCTATCCCAAAAAAGACCATGAAAAAAGAGAGGTTCTCACCCTCTCTTCTTTCCAAGGCCCTTATAAAGTCTCCATGCAAACAGAAAGTTTGGGCAACGCAGCGATTCTCCTGATTCAAGAAGGGGTGGTGACTTTCCCCAAAAAAGTAGCACAGCTCATCCTAAGCCAGGGGCTCCAAGATGACTTTTTTGCCACCCTTCGCACCAAACAGCAAACCGGTTACATCACCCATTCTATGGGCTATGAAGAAGAGGATCAGCTTTACAAAGCTTTTATGGTCCAATCGACGACCCACCAGCCCGACGAGCTCATCGCCCGCTTCGAACTTTTTCTTGAAACCTACGTCAAAGACTTTGAGGTTTCCCTTCCAGAAGGGCGCTTCGAAGTTCTCCGCAGCAATGTGATCACCCTCCTCGACACCCCACCCACTAACTTAGCCGCTATGAACGCCAACCTCACCCACCTTGCCTTCACCCACAAGGGAGATTTCGAGCGGCGGAAAAAACTAATCGCCCACCTTAGAGAACTCACCTATGAAGAGTTTAAAACAGAAGCGATCACCGCCATTTCTCGAAAAAACCTCCGCAGAATCGCCATTATGCTCGAGGGGAAGCAACCCGAAGAAAAAGCCTTTCGTTATGAGGGAATCACCGCCAACAACCTAAAGGCGCAAGGAACCTATATTTCACTGCCATAAGTGTTTATTTTTAAGCTGTTTATGATTTTTGAAAGTTTCTCTAGACAAAAACCAACTAAAGTTGGTATTATAAAATTAAGAAGGATATAGAGCTATGCCTTATAGTGGCAAGGAAATGCTTAAGCTATTTAAGAAGAAGGGATTTGAAGAAATTAAGGGACAGGGAAAAGGAAGCCACCGTAAGGTACGGAAAGGAAATCTGACAATCACAATTCCTTTTCACAAAGAGTTAAAAAAGGGACTAGAAAAGTCTTTATTAAAAGTTTTGAAAGGAGTTAAGTAATGCATTACCATTTCAAAGTCCATAAAGAAACCCGTGGGTACTGGGCTGAATGTGTCGAACTCGAAGGATGTGTTACGCAAGGTGATACTCTAAAAGAGTTGCAGAGCAACATGGAAGAAGCACTTAATCTCTACCTTGATGAACCTGTCGGATCTACCTTCTTAGCTCCTCTTCCTGATGACAAATTGGATCGCTCAAAAAAACTCATACAAGTTTCCGTTGACCCGGAAATTGCCTTCGCCTTTATGGTGAGATACCACCGAATTCAACGTAAAATGACCCAAAAGCAAGCTGCAAAAAAACTCGGGATGAATAATCTCTATAGCTATCAAAGGCTAGAAAGAAAATGTAATGCCACCCTTGCCGTTATTGCAAAAGTCAAAAACTTATTTCCAGATTTTTCTGTAGATTTTGCTTTTTAGCAAATGTAAAGCGGCTTTACATCAGTGGGATTTACAAGTGGCCATACTCGCCGAGCTGTTTGATCAGCTTGGCAACGCAGCCGGTCCACCCCATCTGGTGGCTGGCGCCAAGCCCCTTTCCTGAGCACCCATGAAAGTACTCGTGGAAAAAAAGGTGGTCTTGGAAGTGCTCTGACTGAAACTTCGTATACTCGCCAAAAACGGGCCGTTTTCCTTCCCCATTTTTCTCGAAGATCCGGACAAGGCGCTGCGAAATCTCTGCCGCCACATCCCAAAGGTTCATAAAGTTCCCCGAACCGGTCGGGCATTCGACTTTTAGATCATCGCCAAAGTAATAGTGGTACTTCTGCAAAGCTTCGATGAGGAGAATATTTAGGGGAAACCAGATCGGCCCCCGCCAGTTTGAGTTCCCCCCAAAAAGACGGTTTTTCGACTCCCCCGGTTCATAATCAACAGTAAAGGTTTTCCCATCTAATTGGAGGCTAAAGGGGTTTGTTTCATGACATTTCGAGATCGAGCGGACCCCATAAGGACTTAAGAATTGGTTTTCGTCGAGCATAATATTCATAAGCTTTACAAGCTTGTCTTTGCTGACAAGAGAAAGGATCCGTCTTCCATTCATCCCAGGGGTTTTCATGCAGGCTACTTTGTCGCAAAGATCGTGGCGGTGATTTAAAAACCAATCCATCTTCTTTTTAAAGCGGGGCATTTTTTCTAATGTGGAGGCTTCGATGGTGGTGACGGCTAAGAGGGGCATTAGCCCCACAAGAGAGCGGACTTTCAAGGGATGTTCAACCCCATCTCCCATTTTAAGAACGTCGTAGTAAAAACCATCCTCTTCGTTCCATAAAGGGTGGGAGCGTTCCTCAGAGTAGTTTATCGCATCGGCAATGAGGAGAAAGTGGTTGTAAAACTTGTTGGCCATCCCTTGGTAGGCTTCATCTTTGAGGGAAAGCTCAAAGGCAATGGTGAGCATGTTCAGGCAAAACATCCCCATCCAACTGGTCGCATCGGATTGGTAAAGGGTGGCCCCTGGAGGAAGCTCGGCGCTCCGATTAAAGACGCTGATATTGTCGAGCCCCAAAAAACCTCCCTGGAAGATATTTTTTCCTGCATGGTCTTTTCGGTTGACCCACCAGGTAAAGTTGAGGAGAAGTTTTTGAAAGACCTCTTCTAAAAATTCATAATCCCCCTCTCCACTTTGCTTCTTATCAATCTTAAAAGTCCGAAGGGTTGCCCACGCGTGGACAGGAGGATTGACGTCATAAAAATTCCACTCGTAGGCAGGGAGCATCCCATTGGGGTGCATGTACCACTCCTGAGTGAGGAGGTTGAGGTGGTGCTTGGCATAGGAGGGATCTAAAATGGCTAAAGGAAGGGCATGAAAGGCGGTATCCCATGAAAAAAACATATTAAATTCCCACTTATCGGGGGTCGAAACTACATCATCGGAATGAAGGTGAAGCCATTCGCTATTGCGGGCGGTACAAGGATCGTGAGGAGGGAGGGGAGGGCAAAAGTTGGGATCCCCCTTGAGCCAATTGGGAACAATGAGGTTGTAGTACATCTTATTCCACAAGATCCCTGCATAGGCCTGGCGCGCGATCATCTGGTGCTCGTCAGAAAGGGTGGTGGGGATCACCTCTCCGTAAAATTCCTCAGCCTCTCGGTGGCGCACCTTTAAGATTTTTGCCACCTCTTCGGTGGGACGTTTGAGCCCCTCATCGGTAGAGAGGCGGAGATGAATTTCCTTTGACTCCCCTGGAGGGATGGTCAGCTCGTAATGAAAAGCCCCTTTGGTTCCGGTCTGATCGGGGTTTACAGCCCCTTTTTCACCATGAACGAGATAAGTGTTAATGCCTCCTTTGGTATAGCCCCCCTTTTCTTTCGACTCATTTTCGGTAAAGAGGAGCTCTTTAGCCTCCTCCCCATAGAGAAACCACTTTCCAAGCTCAGGGTGGTCGGCTTCGATCAGCGAGCCACTCCCTTTTAGGGCAGGTTTTTCCACCTCTTCTTTAAACCAGGTATTCCGCGCCCAAAAAGTGGGGAGGACATGGAGAGTTTTTTCATCGCTTCCCCGGTTAAAAATGGTGAGGCGGATCGCCATATCGGTGGGACTTTTTTTTCCATACTCGATAAAGATGTCATAGTAACGGTTATGATCAAAAACCCCGGTATCAACAAGCTCATATTCGGGATCGTCCTGACTCCGGCCAGAGTTCACCTTCCGAAGAGCTTCATAGGGAAATGCTGCCTGGGGATATTTATAGAGATACTTCATGTAAGAGTGAGTGGGGGTGTTGTCGAGGTAATAGTAACACTCTTTGACATCCTCCCCATGGTTCCCCTCGGGATTGGCAAGGCCAAACATCCTCTCCTTGATGAAGGGATCCTCCCCATTCCAAAAGCTAAAGGCTAAACAAAGGCGGGCATGAGTGTCGCAAATCCCTCCAATCCCATCCTCTCCCCACCGGTAAGCTCTTTCTAAAGCCATCTCATAGGGAAAAGAGTTCCATACATCTCCATTTTGGCTATAATCTTCTCGAACAGTCCCCCACTGCCGCTCTGCCAAGTAGGGACCCCAATGTTTCCAATACCTCTTCCGTGTGTCATTTTCTAAAAGACGCTTTCTTTCTACGCTCATATTTCCTATATAGGAAATTAAAAGGAATAGTGCAAATGTACGATGTGATTGTGGTTGGCGCAGGAGCAGGTGGGCTTGTGGTTGCCATCGGCGCTGCCAAGGGAGGGAAGAAAGTCCTCCTCATCGAAAAGGGACGGTATGGCGGCGATTGCACCAATTTTGGTTGTATCCCCAGCAAATCTCTTATCGCCTCTGCCCATGCTGCGCATATGCTTACCCATGCGAAAGAACTTGGGGTGGAAACTTCTCCTTTTTCCTTCGATGGCGCCCCTGCCCTTGAACGGGTCCGGAAAATTGTGGACGAGGTTCGCTCCCATGAAGAGCCCCAGGCTCTTCATCCCTTTGGCGTTGAAACAATGGAGGGAACCGCCTCGTTTAAAGATAAACGAACTCTACAGGTTGGTGATAAAGAGGTGTCGGGAAAACAGATCGTCATCGCCACCGGCTCTTCCCCTGTGATCCCCCCCATCGAAGGGCTTGAAGGAACTCCATTTTTAACCAACGAAACGGTATTTGATCTAAAGGAAATTCCTAAGCGAATGATCTTTGTGGGGGGAGGACCGATCGCTTGTGAACTTGCTCAAGCTTTTTCCCGTTTAGGAGCCGAAGTGACTCTGATTGGAAGCCACGTCACCCTCCTCCAAAGGGAAGAAAAAGAGGCCCAAGAGGTGATCCAAACCGCCTTTCAAAAGGAGGGAGTTTCCCTCCTTTTAGGCTGCCGCACCGAGCGGGTTGCTTATAATGAAAAGTTCGTCGTCGATCTCCAAGGAAAATCACCCCAAACAGTCGAGGGAGAGGCTCTTTTCATCGGGGTCGGAAGGCGCCCTCACCTCCAAGAGCTGGAGCTGGAGCAAGCTCAAGTAAAATATACCGAAAAGGGGATCGTAACCGATGCTTATGGGCGAACAAGTCAAAAAAACATCTGGGCCATTGGCGATGTGGCCGGTCCCCCCTTTTTTACCCACTACGCCGAAAACCAAGGGCGGGCTGTTCTCAAAAACCTCCTCCTTCCCTTTATGATCAAGAAGAGTCGGCAACCGATTCCCCGCTGCACCTATGTCGATCCCGAAGTGGCCAGCATTGGGCTGAAAGAAGACGAATGCAACCCGAAGAAAATCGCGGTTTACCATGTTCCTTTCACCGAGGTAGATCGAAGTATCACGACGGGACGAACCGAAGGGTTTGTGAAAATCATTACGAAAAAGTGGAGCAGCAAAATCTTAGGAGCGACCATCGTCGGTCCCCGAGCCGGAGAAATGGTGATGGAGATTGCGGTGGCGATGGCGGCAAAACTCCCTTTGCGAAAACTGAGCAGCCTGATGCACCCTTACCCCATCGAGGGGCTCGCCATTCGAAAGGCGGCTGACAAGTGGCTCACCGAAACAATTTTAGGAGCATGGAAACCTAAATGACCCCTATGCGAATCTGCTTGAATTTTTCTTTTTTTCCATCTTTAAGAAAGCAAAATGCCCCCTACTTTAGGCAAGTATGTGGCCATTTTGCTTTCTTAAGGCTGAAAAAAAATCGAAAATCCCTTCAAATCCGCATAGGCGGTCAATTAGGTTTTAGAAAATGAAAAAATGGATCCCCCTTTTGATTATTGTCGTCTTGATGCTCACCGCCTACTTTTCTGGGCTGACTGAGTACCTCACCTTCGATAATATTAAAGAGAATCGAGAAAAACTTCTCGGCTATATCGCCCACTATCCTATCCTGACCCCCCTCCTTTTTATCTTGATTTACATCGTCGCTACCACCCTTTCCATCCCCGGCGGCGCGATCCTCTCCCTCATCGGCGGTTTCCTTTTTGGCGTCCCCTTAAGTACCCTTTATGTGACTGTCGGTGCCACCTTCGGCGCCACCTTCATCTTCCTCGCCGCCCGGACCGCTTTTGGCGACCTCCTCAAGAAAAAAGCAGGCCCCTTCCTCTCTAAAATGGAAGGGGGATTCCAAAAAAATGCGACCAGCTACCTCCTTTTCTTACGCTTCATCCCCCTCTTCCCTTTTTGGCTTGTCAACCTTGCCCCCGCCTTCTTTAACGTGAAGACTCGCACCTATATTTGGACCACCTTTGTTGGCATTATCCCTGGCGCCTATGTCTATACTCAGGCGGGAAGTGGCCTCGGCGCTATTTTTGATCAGGGAAAAGAGTTTTCGATCAAGTCGGTCCTCAATATCGAGATCCGCATTGCGCTGATTCTTCTCGCTCTTTTTGCATTAATTCCCATTTTTGTGCGACGATTAAAAAATGCTAGAAAAAAGCCTTAGACCTACTTACGACCGCCTTTTAATCACTCCCCTTCTTCCCCGTCTTTCCCGGATCAGTCCTAGTTGGATCACCCTCTTTGCGACGTTAACCGGCCTTCTGATTCCCTTTGCTCTCTACCTCCACGCCCCGTTTTCTGCCCTCTTTCTCCTTGCCGCTACTGGCTTTTTCGACACTCTCGACGGGGCGCTGGCCCGCCATCGCACCCTTTCCTCCCCCAAAGGGGCGGTTTTGGATATCGTCTCCGACCGGCTGGTCGAGTGGGCGATCCTATTAGGTTTCTACCTCTATTCCCCTGAAAGTAGAGGGCTTATGTCTCTTTTCATGTTGGGAAGCGTTTTTCTTTGCGTAACCACCTTTCTGGTCGTCGGGATTTTTCAGGACAACCAATCGAGCAAAAGCTTTCACTACAGCCCTGGCTTAATCGAACGGGCTGAGGCATTTATCTTCTTTAGCTTCATGATCTTAGTGCCGCAGCTTTTCACCCCTTTGGCCCTTCTTTTCGGAGGTCTCACCCTTCTAACCGCCTATATTCGGATCTCGCAGTTTATTAAATCATAATAAACACTTCTTCAATTATTTAAATTTAATAAAAAATGTGTTATAATAGTATGGTTAATGAGGGAATTATGCTATTACCAACCATAAATGAAGTCACAGACAGCCTAGGCTATTTTTTTACGCAGCCTACGAAGAGAGATCTGTTGCTAGCGAAGCGCTTTGCTGTATCTCCCCCCACCTCACATCACACAGATGCCTATACTCAGGCAGCCACCGAGTTTTATGAATTAAAAAAAGTCGAGCAACTTGACCTAGATCGTGGGCGGCTTGAAAACCGTCCTCGCCTTGTACTTGAAGGTGGAAAACTTCGAGTCTCTATAGGGTACTCTCGGGTTGAGCAGATCTTTTATACCATTTTTAGCTTCTTCAGAGAAAAATTATTCGGCTGGGAAAGTGAAAACACTCAAACCGTACGGGCTTATCAAAAGTTTTTAATCAAAGAGTGTGGCGCTGAGAAGGTTGAGCAAATCGAAAAGACCTATCTTGCAAGGCTCCATGGCCTTGATCTAAAGAAGATGATTGAAAATGGCGTTCCCCTGGAGCCTAGACATGTTTATCTTTTCAATATTGGAATGAACAACATTGAAGATATAGATGCCCGCGTTCTCCATACCAGAATTAAAACTGGTAAACCGCTCACAGGTCGGGAGCAAAGAGCCATTAACAAGCTAGATATTGAGCTAGAAACTATTAAAAATCAGAGCTACGAAGAGAGCTTCGCCACCCTAATGCAGATCCTAGAAACTCCTATTGACGACTGGAAAAAGCTTTATACGGGAAGGGAGTTTGATACATTCATTACGGGCTCCTATAATAAAAAGATCTTCAAAGACCGCAATACCTTCCGCCCATGGGTAGACCAGCAAGAGCTTCTTCAAGTCCTTCAGACTTTAAAAAATCCTTTCTCAGAAAACGAGGTGTCACGAAAAGAATTCGACCACTTTTTCTTCGAGATGATCACTAAAGTGGTTGTTAAAAAACATCTCATGAGACAGGAATCTGATGGAAGCTGGCGTGTTGGAGCGATCATCCCCTCCCCTTATAAGAATAAGAGGGGAGAAACCATCTATTATCGCGTGAAGCAAGGGGTAGACTCCGGTTTTGGAAAGTTTTGGTATGTCTTTGAACCCATCAATGATGATGGAAATCTTCCCATAATCCGTTCCCCAAGAGACACGAGTACCGATGGTTGTGCCCAAAGGGGATTGCCCAGTGCGAATCGGGACTTATCAAAAGAACCTGGCAAACGCTATGCTGACACAACCAAAGAAAAAGATGCTGCGTTCTTTAAACAGTTTACACTGCCAGCCCCTCTTGCCTATCTTGCAGCTCACCAAGGCGCAAAAAACTTTGAAGAAATCCACAAAAGATTCCTAAATGATGTGGATGAAAACACCAAAAAAGCTCTTCAAAGCATTTATCCAAAGATCGATAAAGATGAGAAATATTTTATCTATTACAAAGAGGTTCTAAAGCTCCATTATGATGAGGATGACTGGAAGCGTTTTGAAGCTCTTTCAAAAGGTCAAAAGCCACGCTCTTTCGCTTCAATAGGAAATAGCTTGGGAGGGTTTGATGCCATGTATGACGTCGTTGTCAACACAGCTCAAGCAAATCGGGTTCCTATTACGAATTTGGATGTCTTTACCCATAGCTCTCTCAAAATTAGTACCGATGACAATGATCTTTTTGTTTCTTTTATCAATGAACATAAACCTCTTCTAGACCAGCTGGAGGTGAAGCTTTCGATCGCGCATTATACGGAAAAGGATGACCCAGTTACCCAGTATCCAGCAGGAACCCTGTTAGGAAATGGACTACATCCCGATATTCCTGTCGATTTTCAGGTGGTTAAGTTCCGTACCAAGCAAGAGGCGGGTATTCATATGCGTCGTATTAAACATCAAGTGAAAGGTAAGGATTATGATACCCTACCGTTCACGATTGATGAGTACGATGCCTACGGAAAACAACGAACCATTTTTGGAGTGACACTTGGAACCTGGTATAACCTGATTACCAATAGCCCCATCATTGGAAGAGTGATCCGAATGTTCTGGAACCGTGGAGCCCATGTTCCTGCCCTGGAAAAGGATAAAATACTCGATGTGACGCTTCAATCTAATGGCTCTAGCCGCTTTGGATTCACCTCTCAACCAACACAATTAAATTAATTTTTATTGTTACTATTTAATAACATTATTGTTATAATTGTTAATTATAAAAAACAACTTTTGGTGATATAATGTTGGCAATTAAAGGCTATTTAGAATCTTGGGTCTGGAACACTCAACCTCAAAAAGAGATTAGTGAGGAAGAGTTTGTCATGGTTGAGCCTGAAGAAGCGGGGCTATCTGTAGCTCTTCCTGAGCTTGCTCCCAACAAAGAGCTTGAGAAGCTAATATTCAACGAAAACGTCACCCCTAAAGACCTAACTTTTTCTTTTCCTAAAAATCGGACCCCTTTTCAAACGGTTCTAGCTCCCTTTTATGACAACCCTGAAAACATCACCAAGAATACTGTCCTTGAATTCATAACAGCTTATAATGAAACCTATCCCAAAAGCGACAAATGGGATGTAGAGGCTATTGATCTAGACAAAGACCCTTTAAGTGAGCTCATGCGAGTCGTTGGGTCGATGATCATCCGCGGCGAAGATATGCTCCTTCGTGGGGTGAGCCATTATAACCTCTACTCTTTCTCACTTGCACAAAAGGTGGTTAAGCATCAGCAGGATCCAACTCTAACAGCTGGAGACATCGCCTACCAGCGGCAGATATTAGGGCTGTTCGCTCATGTTATGAAACACTGAGTCGACATCATCAAGGTCCTCTAGAAAATCGATGAGGGCCTGGTTTGCTTCTCTTGTATCTTGATCGCAGTCGACTGTCGTTTTAGGGATCATCTCTAGCGTAGCATCTTGGGCTTCTATCCCACCCTCTTCGAGCTTTTCCTTTACCTCATAAAGACATTCCGGCGGGGTCACCACAATAAAGGTCTCATCGGCCGTCTCAAAGTCGTCAGCGCCTGCCTCGCTCGCTCGCATAAAGAGCTCCTCTTCCTCTCCCTGGTCCTTGCCGAGCTGGATCACCCCTTTCCGGTCAAAGTTAAAGGCAACAGAGCCGGGAGAGGCGATGCTTCCCCCCTTTTTGTTCGTTGCAATGCGCATGTCGGAGGCGGTCCGGTTTTTATTATCGGTCATTGCATCAACAATAATGCCAACCCCTCCGTGGCCGTAGAGCTCGTAGGTCACTTCGGTAAAGTCGGCTTGATCGGCGCTGGAAGCTTTTTTGATGTTTCGATCGATCACATCGGAAGGGACATTGGCTCCTTTGGCCTTTTGGAGGGCAAGGCGGAGCTTGGTATTGGCTTTGGGGTCAGCCCCCCCTTGCTTAACAGCGCTGATAATCTCCTTGGCCACCCGGGAAAAAACCTTCCCTTTTTTGGCGTCGGCCCGCTCTTTTTTATGCTTGATGTTTGCCCATTTACTATGTCCGGCCACTGATCGTTTTCTCCATTAAGATTTTGTCGTAGTAGTTTCCTTGGATGTCTTTGAGGTAGTGGGGGTGTTTCCCATACGCTTTAAAGCCCATCCGCTCATAGAGGCGGACAGCGGGATTTTTCTCGTAAACCTCGAGGTGGATGATTTCGACTCCTCGCTTTAGGGCGAGCTTGGTGAGCTCTTTGAGAAGGAGGGTTCCAATCCCTTTTCCCCGGTGTTTTTCATCGACGATGATGACAAAAAGAGCTTGATGGGATAGCTTTTTGACCTCTTGGAAATAGAGGTTGGCGGCGCCGACCGGCTCCTTTTTATAAAGGGCAGTGATCGAAACCCCTTTTGCGATATACTCTTTCCAGAGGCGGACAGCATCTTCAACCTCCCGCCGGTCCATCATGGGAAAGCCCACAAGGACTCCAGGCTGTAGGAGCCATTCCACAAAGCGGGGAAGATCTTTTTCATCGGTCGGACGAAAGGTGACTAGAGGTTTACTTCCCATCTACTCCCTTTTGGTAGAGGATCCGAGGAAGATAATTTCCACTTTCTTCTTTTACAAATTTTTCCTGGGTGAACTGCACTTTATACCCCTCCTTTTCGAGGAGGGAAATGGCGGGACACCCCCCATAAACTTCGGTATTCACCCATTCAAAGCGGAAGTAGGTTTGTCCGAGGTGGGTGATGTTTTTAATGAGTGAAGTGCCCACTCCCCGACCACGGAGGTCAGGGTTAACGATGAAGTAGAGAAGGCAGTGATGGATCACCTTTCGGTAAGGCATTAAAAAGAGGGTCGCGATGCCGGCCACTTCATTTTTGTAGGTGGCGGTCAGACTCGCTCCATACCGGTAAAAGCCAATCCAGTTTTTGCTCATGTTTTCGACATCTTTGTCGGAAGAAACGGGGTACCATCGCCGATCTATTCCAAGCCACTTATGGAGAAAGGGGTGGTCTTTCTCATTGGAGTAGCGGATGTCATAATCACTTTCTTCGGGTATTCTCACTCACCAAATTCCTTTAGGTAGGCATTGACAAATCCATCGATTGACCCATCCATCACCTCTTGGATATTCCCCTCTTCATACTTGGTCCGGGTATCTTTCACAAGGGTGTAGGGCTGGAAGACGTAGTTGCGGATCTGCGATCCCCACGCAATGTCTTTTTTCTCTCCTCCCATTTTTTTCACCTTAGCTTCCCGCTCCAAAACTTCTTTTTCGTAGAGCTTCGAACGGAGCATTTTAAAACAGGTTTCTTTATTTTGCAACTGACTCCGCTCCCCTTGGCAGGAGACGACGATCCCTGTTTCTAGGTGGGTGATCCGGACAGCCGAGTCGGTCGTATTGACATGTTGTCCTCCTGCCCCTTGGGCGCGGAAGGTGTCGACTCGGATCTCGTCGGGGCGGATCTCGATCTGAATATCATCTTCGATCTCGGGAGTGACATCGACCGAGACAAAACTGGTATGGCGACGGGCATTGCTATCGAAAGGAGAGATCCTAACGAGGCGGTGAACCCCCTTTTCTGCTTTGGCATACCCATAAGCAAAGGGGCCGGTAAAGCGGAGTGTTGCGTTCTTAATGCCAGCAACCTCCCCGTCGAGCTTTTCGATCACTTCAACTTTCCACCCTCTTTTGGTCGCCCACTTTTGATACATCCGCAAAAGCATTTGGGCCCAGTCGCACGACTCGGTTCCCCCCGCTCCTGCATTGACGGTAAGGTAGCAGCTCTTGTTGTCAAGTTCTCCAGAGAGCATCTTCTTGATCTCTAGCTCTTCAAGCCCCTTTTCAATTGCGCCAAGCTCCTTGACAAGGTCACTATAAAGCTCTTCTTCCTCATCGATCTCTTCTAAAAATTCTTTGGTTGCTTCAAATCGTTTTTTGATGTCGTGATAGGGAACCGTCCACCCTTTAAGCTCATTGCACTTGACAATCACCTTCTGTGCCGCTTCATTATCAGACCAGAAATCCCCCCCTTCCATCTTTTTTTCAAGGGTGGCTACCTCTTTTTCCTTTGCCTCTAAGTCAAAGATACCTCCACATGTGAATGAGGCGGCTGTCGATATCTTTAAGCTTGTTTTTGATTTCTTCGTTCATAAGGGGTCTCCTGTTAGATTTTGCCTATGATAACTGATAAAGTCTTTACAAGTAAAGGGTGAGCGTCATATAATCCACCCTAACACAAAACTTTACGGAGGTTATCCTTATGGCATTAGCCGGATTATGTGAACTTGCAAAAACGACTTACACGCAACTTAAGAAAGATATTGGGCACCACTACCCCAATTACTTAAAAATCAACACAACAGCTAGAGGCTTTTTTGCTGGCGCTCTTTCCATGACAGGCGCAAGCATGCTACTCGGTCTACGTAAGCTAAGCGATGAGGCGTTCGTGAAATTGGCGCTAAAATATCTTGATGGGAAGGATGAAGCGAAACCCCTTGATCAGATTAAGGTAACAAAACTATCTAACTCGTAAGACCAAAGGGGAGCCGCTTGCTCAAGCGGCTCCGTTATAAAGATCACCCGTCCCTTTTCCTCTTTAGCTGTCATTTTCATACCATGAGGAACATCGAGGGTGAGATCTCCTTCGAGGGTGACATTTTCGGCGATGAACTGGGAGTGGCCATGGAGAACGATTTTGAGCGCTGAGCGTCTTTTTACTTCATGTTTCCAAAAGAGGTGATCCTCTTCTTCCCAAGCGATCCCCCCATTTTTTATTGTGACGTTTTTTAAGATGCATTGCCCAGTTTGATCGGAATAGCGGAGAACTCCCTCTTCTTTATGTCCCATAATATTCGTCGCATGGATGAGAAGACTCCCCTCCAGGGTGAGATTTTCGATATTAAGATCGGCAATTTCGAGCTGAAGCTCACTTCCGTTGGCAAGCTTGCCGCCACGCACCTTTTTGCCAATGATCGAGTAAAGGGGTCCCAAGGATGGGTGGTAACTAAAGAGGAAGGGAGGCCCTTCTTTTGCAAATGCTGCCCCATCGGGAAAAGGGGGAAGCTCTAAGTTGCAATAGGTTCCCAGAAGCTCATGAGCATTAAGCATGTAGTCGTAGTAACACCCTTCGGGGGTTTCTAAAAGGGCCCCTTTTGCGGTCGACTTCCGCTTCGTTGTCGAAATCGTTTTTCGTCGCTTGTTAAACGTGAGGTAGGACTCCGCTGCAGGAAAACTATCGGCAATGTTTTGCATCGTTGTCTCCAAACGGGCGATCGGCTCCTTATGATTAGGGCTGTGGTAGTGATACCCCTTGCGAAAATTAACGAGAAGGCCGGGGTTAGGGTTTTTTAGGGCCGCCTCTCCAATTTTTTTAATATCGGCAAAGAGAATGTTGGTGTTCGAGGGAAAGCGGGAACTATTTCCTCCTGGCTCAAAGGGTTTATCTTCGATTCCACACTTTTCAAAATCGCAATATTCGATGTTGGTGAGCACCTCTTTTCCTTCTTGAACCTTGACCACATTCATCCCCTCATGGGCGTTGACAAGGCGGGGACAGGAGGCAAAGCCAAAAGCTTTATCTTGAGCATGGCCGACCCCGAGAAAAGCAAGGAGACCATAGTCAATCGCCGCCATCGGATTATTGATCTGCCGGACGAGCATCTTTTTCTTGCCAAGCTTTTGGAGCCATTCAAAAACCCCTTCTTGCTTTAGGAGCTTCCAGAGGGCGCCATGTCCCCCTGGTTTTAAGAGGAGCTTTCCTTTTCTTTGCAAACACCACTTCCCCTCTTTAGTAAAAGTGGGAACCAATGGTTGGGTAGCAAAGCGAAAGCTCTCTTCGGGGCGACCAAACCACCCATTTTGGGCACAGATAGCGCGGATGTGGGTATGGTTCCGATTGACATGGGAAGTCATCATCACAATCGGAGTGGTCACTTGCTTACCAAAGAGCTTATAGTGGAGATACTCCCTTGCCTGAAGATCGGCGATCACCCCCTCTAGAAGAGGTTTTCCTAAAAAGATAAGGCGGGCTGCGGGAAGCCCTTCTTCGGTTTTCTCATCTTTGAGCTCCAAACGGTCCGCTGCTCCCCCAACAGGGTAGACCTCTGCCATCTCTCCTTGCCGCTTAATCCCTTCTAAAATGACCTCTTTAACCTCTTTTGTCTCTTCACGAAGATCTACCCCTTCCGGAGGACGCAAATCACCCCCTTCCTCCTTTTCTGTTCCAATGAGGGTAAGCGCAAGATGGTGGTAAGCAACAATGCCATAAAAACGTTCCAATATGCGCAAGGGCTCGAGGTTTTCAAGCCTTTCTTCTAGTCCACAGACAAAGGCTGCTTTGACAAGGTACTCCTCCTCCAAAGTTTTCGCCCAAGGAAAGGTCTTATCAACGCCAAGCGCTCTGATTTTTTCTTCAACGGTTTTGCCCTTCTGAAGGGCCTTTAAGATCGAAAAAAGTTTTTGCCGCTTTTCGACTGAAGAGTTATCGTAGATCGTAAGATTCATACCTTTAACTTGCCATTTAGAGAGGAAAATGGCAAGAATTTACCCAATCTTCCTTTTTTTTTTGACTATAAATCCCTGGGAAGGATACAAGTGGATGTAAAAGACCCCCTAACGAGGGGAATAAATTTGTATAAGGAGAAACACCAAATGGCTAAAAAACAAGCAAACTCTAAATTTATGAAGCCTATGAAATTGAGCGATGAACTCGCTGACGTTCTTGGGCACAAAGGACCTCTTCCTCGCACCGAAGTAACCAAAAAACTTTGGGCCTACATCAAAAAACACAAAAGACAAGATCCAGATAACAGACGGAACATCATCCCTGATGAAAAACTTGCTAAGGTTTTTGGCGGAAAAAGAGCCATTAACATGTTTGATATGACCAAAAAGGTTAACAAGCACCTTTCGTAAAAGCTAACGCTTCTCCGCACCCTTATTATAAGGGTGCGGAAAATCCTCTAGTCTTTTATAATCCTTTCCATGAAATACAAGCTCATTCTTTCCTACGATGGAACTCGCTATGGGGGATGGCAAGTCCAACCCAATCGGGAAACCGTTCAAGAAATCCTTGAGACGGCATTAGGCTGTTCCATTACTGGCTCGGGGCGAACCGACGCAGGGGTCCATGCCCTTTGCCAAGTGGCCCATTTTTCTTCCGACACCCCTCCACCCGATCTCAACGCCCTCCTTCCCCCCGATATCCGCGTCCATGAAGTGACCCCCACCTCCGACGATTTCCACGCCCGCTTTAGTGTAAAAAAAAAGATTTACCACTACCACTTTTCTTCGGCTCCAGACCCCTTTAATTACCGCTTCAAAGTGGCTCTTCCCCACAATTTCGATGAGACCCTTCTCAAAGGGGCCCTCCCCCTCCTCTTGGGAACCCACGATTTTTCTGCTTTTGCAGGGAGTGGGTGCGGTTCTAAAAACCCCGTTAAGACCCTCTACCGCATCGACTTCGTCCCCGAGGAAGGGGGATTTCGCCTTGAATTTGAAGGAAATGGCTTTCTCTACAAAATGGTCCGGAATATCGTCGGCACCCTGATGGAGGTGAGCGTCGGACGTCGCCCTGCAACCGATATTCAAAAAATTCTTACCAGTAAAAATCGCCGTTTTGCCGGTCCAACCGCCTCCCCACAAGGACTTTTTCTCGCAAAAGTGGAATATTAATCGGCTAAAGTTTAAAATGACGGGCATGACGGTAGCAAAAATCCCTCCTAAAGAAGTTTCTTACACTTCACCTGAGCCGTGCACTGACCCAACGTTGGCCAGAGCTCTTGAGACGGTCTTCAAATTGGTGTCTCGGATCCCCTATTTGGGGGATGCTATCTGTGATTGGTGGATCGGTACTCTTGATGTCGGTCAGAACCACCGCTTTGATAACTTAACCTATGAGGCCCTTCAGCCTCCTGAATGGTTCACCACTGCGCAAAAACTCCGCTGCAAAGAGTCTCTTGCCCCCCTTTTTCTTCAGGCGATGAAAAGCTATGATAAGGCAGAGGAAAAACACCCTCACGTGCTCGCTTATACCCGCTATTTCCTCGACGATAACACTTCTAGTCCTAAATGTCGTCGAGCGCTTGCTAAGCGCATCGAGACGTGGCTGGGTAACGAGGGGTCTATCCATTTAGGTATTCCTTCAGATGAGAAAGAAAAGGACCGTCCGCAGCTTTCTTCAAACTTTGTTGCTGCAGCCTGTCCCCTTCTCGAAAAATCAGAAGACATTACCGAACTTTGTATCCATGGCCCTGTTTTTGAGCCTGACCGAGAAAAACTCATTGAAACCATTAGTAAAATGAAACACCTAACGCGGCTCCATTTTGATCTTGATGAGAAATCCACCTCCTATTTTGTGGATAAGATTGGAGTTACTCTACTCAAAAACTCAAAGATCGAGAAAGTAACATTCAATTGCTACAGCGAGAAGCCCAAACCTGTAGAGCTCGGGGCAAGAAGCCTAGCACTCCTTCACAACTTCAAAGACAAACTTGTGTTTAAAAATGTTACCCTTCCGGGGAACTTTAGAAACACCTACTTTCCTCTAGGTCCACTACCACCTCTTATAAATCCTAAGGATTTTATCCATCGCCCTCGTAGGCACAAGCCCCCTCAAGCCTCTTCTTCAAACGCTGGTGTTTAATTCCCCTTTCCGATATCCTCCCCTCTTCAGCGCCGATGTGGTGGAATTGGTAGACACGGTAGATTCAAAATCTGCTTATAGCAATATAGTGCTGGTTCGAGTCCAGTCATCGGCAAAGGTTAAATATGAGTAAAAACTTCACCCTCCGCGTACTAGAATACTCTCCGATCTTTTTTGACTTTGACGGGTTGCTTGTGAATACCGAGCATCTCCATTTTCAGGCGTACCAGAAAATGCTTGAGAGCCACGGGGTCGATTTTCCTTGGGACTTCCCCTCTTTTGCGGCCGTTGCCCACAAAAGCTCCGAGGGGCTCCGGCTGATGATCACTGCTCACGCCCCCGCTCTTGTTGAAAAAGAGGGGTGGGATACCCTTTATGATCAGAAAAAAGTGGAGTACGCTAAGCTTCTCGAAAAGGGAAGCCTTGAGATGATGCCGGGAGCCCAGGAGATCCTTGAGATGGTCCATGTTGCCAACATCCCCCACGCCGTTGTCACCAATTCCACCCAAGGGCAAACCGAGCTTATCCGTCAGAATATTCCTTCCCTAAATAAAATTCCCCACTGGATCACCCGCGAGGACTATGCCCAGCCCAAGCCGGCACCCGACGCTTACCTCAAAGCAATCAAAGTCCTGGGAAAGTCAGAAAAAATGCTCGGTTTTGAAGATGCTCTTCGCGGCATCCGCGCTTTAGAGGGAGCTGCGATCACCCCAGTCCTCATCTGCTCTTCCGACCATCCTCAAATGGGAGATGTAAATCCGGATTTACATCACTACACTTCCTTTCAAGAGCTTTTAGAACGTTAGTTTTGATAAACATTAAGTTTGTTGCGGAGAGTTCGCACGCTGATGCCGAGAGCCTTGGCTGCTTGGGTCCGATTGTCCCCATATTGCTCGAGTGTTTTCAAGATATGTTCTTTCTCGAGCTCCTTAAGGGAAAGAGAGGGGGGGCCATCAGGGGCCTTATTCGTATCGATAAGGAGATGCTCCTCCTCGAGGGTTTCCGAGTAATCCATTACCACCCCATGTTCAATCACATTGCGGAGTTCCCGGATATTGCCTGGCCACGCGTAGGCAAGAAGCTTTTCCTCCGCCGCAGAAGAGAAGGTCTTGAGGGGGATCTGGTTCTTTTCACAAACTTCAGTAAGGAAGTGGTTAGCAAGGGGGATAATATCTTCTTTTCTTTCCCTCAGCGGCGGCAAAAAGATCGGGATCACATTGAGGCGGTAGTAAAGGTCAGCGCGGAAGGCTTTTTCACCAATCGCTTCTTTCATATTCCGGTTGGAGGTAGAAACGAGGCGGACATCGACGTGGATTGCTTCGGTCCCTCCGACCCGCTCAAACTCTTGTTCCTGAACGACGCGGAGAAGCTTGGCTTGCAAGGAGGCGGGGATCTCTGAGATCTCATCGAGAAGGAAGGTTCCTTTATCGGCCCTTTCAAAGCGACCGATCCTCTTTTGAAGGGCTCCAGTAAAAGCGCCCTTCTCATGACCGAAGAATTCCGATTCGATCAAGGTATCGGGAAGGGCGGCGCAGTTGACCCGGATAAAGGGGTGGTCGGTGCGAGGAGACTGATCGTGGATCAAACTGGCAATCACCTCTTTACCTGTCCCTGACTCTCCACTAATGAAGACATTTGAGTGACTTTTGGCGATCTTAGCCACCTGCGCTAAAATCTCTTTCATTGCAAGACTTTCTGCAATGACTGTTTTCTCCTGCTTTGTCCCTGCTAAAAGCTTAAGAAGGAGGACACTTACCTCTTTTGTTGTGAGAGGCTTTTTCAAGACATGCTCGACCCCTTTCAGGAGAGGATCGTCGGAAGCGCTGAGGTGAACGAGGGGGGTGCTTAAGGGGCGGCGATTGGAACGGTCAAGGGTTTTAATTCCCTTTAAATCACTGAGAATGAGGTCAAAAGACCGTTTTTTGAGAAGTTCTAAGGCATCGATACCGTCTTCAACGGTAAATAGCTGAAGCTCTTTTCCCTTAAGAAGCTCCAAAAGGAGCTCTCGCGACGAGAGCTCTTTCTCTATGATCAGTACCTTCTTCATTTTATCCCCTTTCTTATCCATATCGGGGTCGAATTTTTTTTGCAATCTCAGCTATACTAAGGCCTATGAAGATTGCTTGCCTATTTTTACTTCTTATTCTCAGCGGTTTGGTGGGTTGTTCTGGCCTAGAACAGTCGGAGGAAAAACGGATCCGGGAGCGAAACCTGACGATCACTCCCATTCAACGTCAATCTGATGAAACGTTTTTTGCCCTTTCCCCACCTATTTCGAAAAAAAAAGAGCCCTACCCTTGGGAAACCCGGCGGATCGGTTCTCATCTCCGGATCACTAAAGAGTTTTTCCGCTGCCGAGGAGAGGCTGAAAACCCTCCTATTCAAATTTTTAGGGGTTCACAGATGGTTTACCATCGCGATTGTGGCGGCATCGAGCGTCACTCCCTCCCTCTGCGAAGTGGGGAAGAGTTTATCTACCCCATCTTGATCGATCTTCTCAATTATGTTCAGGAAAAACTCGAGAGGCGGGTGATCATCACCTGTGGCCACCGGTGCCCTGCTCATAACCTCTATGCTGACCCTTCCAAAGGAGCGCGGATCTCGAAACATCTCATCGGCGCTGAGGTTGATTTTTACGTCGAAGGGTTGGAGCACCAGCCCCAAGAGGTGATCGATCTCCTCCTTTCTTATTACCCTGAGCCGATGCGCCGCTCCTCTCACTTAGCCCCCACTTCGACCCTTTCTTGGTACAACAAAGAGGTGGGCATCACCCTCTACCTAAGTACTGAGGGGCGGGATCTCGATAATTGCCATCCCTATCCCTACATCTCCATCCAGGTTCGCCACGATACCGAAACCGGCCGTCCCGTCCAGTATAACTGGCACCGGGCCCACAATGGCTTCACCAAGTATTAAGGGACTGTCGGAAAAGTCCCATTAAGTGTTGTCTTTGAGAGCCCGAATGTGGGCAAAGACCGCGGCAGGCGCTTGTCCCACCATGCCAACAGCTTTTTGGAGACTTTCTTCTTGGACGCGGAGGAAAGGATTGGTTGCCTTTTCCTCAGCAAGGGTAGAAGGAACTAAGACCTTCCCACTCTTTGCCTCTTCGAGCCGTTTTTGAAGAGCAGCATTGTCAGGTTCCACGCTCACGGCAAACTCTAAATTCGCCACGGTATACTCATGACCGCAATAGATCGCCGTATCATCGGGGAGGGCAAGGACTTTTTCAAGCGAGTTCCACATCTCTTCGGGTGTTCCCTCGAAGAGGCGACCACATCCGCCGGTAAAAAGGAGATCACCCGTAAACAGAAGATGAAGATCGCGGAAATAATAGATCAGGTGGGGTTTGGTGTGACCTGGGGTGGAAAAAACCTCGATCGAAAAAGGGCCAAAAAGGAGCTCTTCTCCACCAGCAACGGGCTGATCGAGCCCGGGGATCCGCTCATCCTCGGGACCGATCACATGGCACTCGGTTTTTTTCTTTAAGAGCTCTACTCCGCCGGTGTGATCGGCATGGTAATGGGTGATCAAAATGTTCTTGAGGGTAAGCTTTTCGTCTTCGAGAAGCTTTTCGACCGGTTCTCCCTCTCCAGGGTCGACCACGAGGGCGTCTTGATCCCAGCTAATGATGTAAGTGTAGTTATCTTCCAACACCCTCAGTTGGTAGAGATGCTGGTTTTCTCCAAGTGATTTTTTTTCAGTCATTATGGTTGCATATTCATCATTTGCATTTGTCCCCAAGAGACTACCCAAGCGTAACACAAGAAGTAAAGGATGACAACAATCGTCCGAACAACCCCAATATCTCCATGGGAAACCCGCATATCCCGTCTCCGATCCCAAGAGGTCTTTCCGGTGTTATTGAGCTTCACCGCCGCAACAATCATTGTCACTAACGAGATAATCGGAAGTCCTGCTCCCATTCCGAGCCACCAGACCGAAAAGCTCCGGTTCAGCGCCTCTGAAAAGGAGAGTTTCTGTTGGTTTTCGTCGCGAACGGTCACCTTGAGCATCCACTTTCCAGGGGTGACCCCCACCGTGCACAAGAGAAAAGCCTCGACAAAGGTCCACAAAAAGATCGCCACCATTCCCGAAATAGAGCTCAGCGCCCCCAAACCAACATTAAAGATCCCAATTAAAAGGGCCAATACCAAGAAAAATAATGAATAATCGATCATCCGCGCCCAAAAGCGGACCCACGGCCGAGGACGGACCCCTACCTCATCGGTCTCCCGAGCATATGCAACCTTCTTTTCGACCGTCACCGCCGGCGCCTCATCGAGCGTTGCCATATCAAAGTGCTCGAGCTCAGAGATGGGCTGCCATCCTCCCAGCGACTCTGTCCACACCTTGGTGGCCGGCTCAATTGCCCCCTGGTCGAGCATCCCCTGCAACTCGCCATGGGAGACCGGCCCCACCTTCTCCTCCCCTGACTTGTAGTACCATACCGCTTTATCCACTCGCTGTCCTCCTACCCTCACTAAATCGGATCTGCCCCTTTTTGTAAACTTTGTTACCCATAAAACCACTAAGCTACTTAAATTTAGTTATTTAAAATCTATTTCTTTTAAATAAGGCTTAGTGGTATGATGGGAGCCAAAAAATAACCAACGAGGAAAAATTATGGCTCACAGCGTAGACGCTCGTTCTAATCTCTTTTTGGAGGGTGCTTTTTTCAACTACTTCCCAGGAAGTGGGATCTCTCCCTCCAACCTAAACTTTATTCAAGAGGCTCGTAGTAGTGAAGGGGTTCTTATTGAAGCGGGAAAGCTGTCTTTCACCGGACACCCTACAGATATGACGGCGCTTAGTGCTCTAATCAAAATACACTCTTATAGCCAAAACCTTTTAGTTATTACTATCCACCTGCAGTCCACTCAACCTGGTGCCTCTGAATCTAACGTAGATTTTGTTGCTTATAAAATTAGTCGAACAATATCCCAAACTCAAGAAACATTTAAGACAAGTGCTTATCATATAAAAGCAACTTCTAACAAAATTGAACGCTCGGTGAAAGGGATTTTCAAAGATCTTATTTATCTTCTTTGTCAGCACGATTCACACAGAAAAAACCTAAATCCACAAACGGCGGAATTCTTCAAAACACCCGATAACCCCGATTTAATTCAATTTCTTGGAGAACCTTCTATTCTCCCAAATTCAGAGACAAACCCCTCCCCTACTTCAAGCAGCTTCTCAAAAGCAGCTCTGATTGCTGCGATGATACTTTTCTCAGCCGCCGCTTGCTTTGTCTGGAAAAAGGGTTACTTTTCTCCCAAGGACGCTCAGCAGCTAAATAGGGCTTAGTGGTATGATGGGAGCCAAAAAATAACCGAAGAGGAAAAAATTATGATAAACGAAACATACGCTTCTTCTACTGAGCTCTTGGAGGGTGCTCATAGAAGCCTTTTCACGAGGAAGCCGATCCCCCCCTTGACACCAGAGCTTGTTCAAGCGGCACTTAATAATGAAGAGGTTTTTATTGAAGCGACCAGGCAGTCCTGCTATAACGAGGCAAAGCTTAGCGGCCTAATCAAAATACATTCTTATAGCCAAAATCTTTTAGTTATTACTATCCATCTACAGTCCACTTTCATTAGAACCCCTGATGAACCTAATCTAGATTTTGTTGCTTATAAAATTAGTCGAACAACATCCCAAGATCAAGAACCATTCAAGACAGATAGTTATCATATAGAAGCGACTTCCAACAAAATTGAACGCTCGGTGAATGCAATTTTCGGAGATCTTATTTATCTTCTTTACCAGGACGATTCGTGCAAAAAAAACCCACCTCTACAAAAAGCGGAACTCCTCAAAACTCCTGACAAACCGGAGCTAGTTCAATTTCTTGGAGAACCTTCTACTCCCCCAAGTTCAGAGACAAACCCCTCCCCTACTTCAAGCAGCTTCTCGAAAGCAGCTCTGATTGCTGCGATGATACTTTTCTCAGCCGCCGCTTGCTTTGCCTGGAAAAAGGGTTACTTTTCTCCCAAGGACGCTCAGCAACTAAACAAGGTTAATTAACGTCTGCGTAAGCTCTTCATAGGCCTTCCACTTTGAGTAGAGGAAGGCCCATTTATTCGTAGAGAAGCGATACTTCCGCATCAGCAATGGAACAAAGCTTCGCGAGGCCCCTTCTAAAAAACAGGTGTAGGCATCGAGCGTCTCCATCTCCATCTGAGCAAAAATCACCTTCCCCGTCTCTGGATCTCGGTCCTCCCCTTTAACCCGCTCAAGCTCGTCAAGGGCTGTTTGGATGTAACCTTGGGCCTCAAAGAGGCTGGCGCGGAGGGTCTCGAGGTGGATGGTGACAGCGTCACCGCTCACATTGAGAGGGTGAGCCTGGATCGCTTCGTGGACCTGGCTGCGGAGGTCGATAGGGCTGGAAAAGGGACACTCCGTCAGAGGCATGTTTGGGATGTTTGTAAAGCCCAGCCCCCCAGAGGTGGCGTTAATAAGCTCGATGTGAGGGTTATTTTTGGCAAAGGTGGCAATAGCTGACGACTCCATGACCCACTTGACAAGGGTCCCGACCGGCTTCCCATAGATATCTTTCCGCTTAAGCGTTTTTTCTTGGGAGACTGTCGGGTCTGCCACAACTCCTGATGCATAGGCCTTTCCTTCGGTAAAGGCGAGGTCGACACCAAGGAGAATAATGGGGCTGCAACCGAGGGTGGCAGCGAGTTCGATCGCAGTGGTGGTGACCGAAAGGGCTTCGATCGAAAATCCTTGTTGGAGGGGCGTTTGGCCGAGATCCAGCTTTTCCTCTAACCAATTTTCAAGGGGCCCTCCGGTGCCGGTGCTAAGATACCCATGGGAACCATTAAAGGTGTCAAAGATCTTGGGGTGGACGCGGGGAGCATAAAAGAGGGGTATCTCAAAGGCGTGGCTTGCTTCGAAACGGGCTACTTCTTCTTCATTAGGGTCGATCGCGATCCCAAAGTGGGGGCGGATATTATTGTTACTTAGCGCAGGGATCGCTGAGCCTCCGGCAATAATAAGGGCCCGGTCGTCCAGGGTGCGGAGGGTGTCGATATCGTTTGAAAGGGAGGGACCCGCGCCACAGATAATCGCCGGGACATTTTTAAACTGCTCTCTCAGCCCATTCCCATCGAAGGAATCGTGCATGCGACGAAAATTTGGAATGAGGTTTTTAACAAGATGGTGGTAGTAGTACCGCTCCAAAAAAAGGGCGTGCTGGATGGTGGTGAGCCGCTGAAGCTTGAGGCGGATCTGGTAAAAACGGGATTTTTTTTTCGCAGTAAGGATGGCGATTTTCTCAAAGGGAAAGGACTCGGCGCACTCTTCTAAAAAAGGGGTAAGCCTCTTTTTGTCGAGGTTAAAACGGAGGTGAACTTGAGGATGGTTGAGGATTTCTCCGGCGCGCTCTTTTTCTAAAAAGGTGTCAAGCACACCTAGATTTTCCTCAAGGAAGATGAGCTCTCTTTCGGGGTTTTCTTCGAGCCACGTCTTTAGGGAGTGGTAGGCTTTTTCGTTGAGCCCATAAACGTAGACCGCTTCAAGATCGTGCGAGGGAAGGACGACCTCTTTGTCACATACCGCGGAAGGCTCGAAGGGGTGAACCCGCAAGAGAAAGGAGAGGTTGGGATATCTTGCTTCTAAAAGGGTGGTTTTAACCAAAGTGGACCTCCCTTTTTTTGGTCCCATCGGGCCAAAAAAGGGTGGCGGTCCCCTCAAGTTTCCCCTCTTTATAGGGAAGGATCGAGCGCACTGTTCCATCTTCATAAAAGTATTCGTGGACACCATGAGGAATAGACCCTTTATAGAGTTCGGTGCTGTAAAGCTGCCCCGAGCGGTAGTAACGGGTTGCTAATTGCTTTCTTGCTTTAGCAAATTCTTTCGTCACCGATTGGTAAAACAAAACCTCTTGAAGCTTTGTGGGGCTCTCTTCGACCTGAAGCTGCGGCCGCCACACCCTCCATAAAAGCTCAAGGTGGCGCTGGTAAAAAAGCTCTTCTCCTAGCTCATAATCGTGCAAAACGGGGTTTTGGTTTTCTTCTAGGGCTTTTAAGTAGTTGTCTAAAATATCACCTGTCTGGCACACACTTTGATCTAGTATTTGCAGTTTGTTGCTGGGAGGGTTAAAGGGAGCCTCCGCTACAACTTCCTTCACCTTTTCTTGAAGGCGAAGGGGCTTGAAAAGAGGAAGGGGTTTATGCGCAATTCCCTCAAGCTCGAGTCCCCCTTCGGAGCTATTGATGCAAGGGACTTTTTTTGCGAATGCTTCAAACCATTTTTTTGCCATGAAAAAGTCGGGGCTCGTCATGACACTATTTCCCTCTTGATCGGTGGAGGAAATAAGGCTTTTTCGCGACCCAACCCTACAAAGGTCGACACCCACGAGGTAAATCGGAAAACAGCCCAGAGCTGCGGCCACGGCGGCGGCAAAGGTGGAGACGTTCCAACCCGCATCACATTGGGGAAGGTCAGTGAGCCACTCTTCTAGAGGAAACGCCCCACTATCGCCAACGCAGAGTTTGGGCCCTTGGTGGAGAGAAAGAAAGGTAGCGCTGACCCGGTTTTGATAAAAAAGGGGGACCTTAAGGTAGTTGTGGCAAGCGTCAGGGTCGACTGCGGCTGCAAAATGGATCGGAATGTTTGCTTCAGATAGGGGTTTAAGGGCCGATCCTCCTCCAAAAACCAAGGCACCATCACCCACTTTTTTAAGAGCGGGAAATTTTTTTTTAAGGGAGGGGCCGGCGCCGCAGATAATGGCGGGCACCCCCTCAAACTTTCCGACTAGCGCATCAGCCCGTTGTCCCTTTTCAAAGTTGGTAAAGACATTCATCAGCTCAGGAATTCCAAAGTCCCGATAAGTCGCGAGGAGGAGATGCTCTTCTAAACTGTCCATGCAACCATCTCTTCGTAAGTAGGGAGACGCTCAACGCTCCTTTCTTCTTTTTCCCACTGCAACATAAATCCCTCTTCATTAGCAAGACAAATGAGAGGGGCTCCAACAAAACTATTATAGCCGGCAACCTGGGCAAACATTTTTTCTCGGAGGGGGATACTTTTGCACTCGACAAGGAGCAAAGGGCGAAGTGTTTTAGATTCTAAACAAAGGATATCTAAGCGGCGACGAGGGGCTCCTTCGGGAAGGCCCTTTTCAATCACGATGGTGTGAGGGGGATAGCCTAAACCGATCAAATGATTTAAGATTTTTTGCCGCACAATTTCTTCAGGGGTTGCCTCGACCCATTTTTTGCGGATCGGGTCAAAAACCTGATTACCCTGGGGACATGATGCCATAGCTGCCGTCGCGCCGACGATAGATCACCTTCAGTCCCTGCTCTTCTTCGGAGCGGTAGAGCATAAAGTTATCGTCTGACAGTTCCATTTTCATCACCGCTTCTTCGATGGTAAGCATTTTTAGAGGGCGCCGCTTTTGCTTCACCACCTTGGGAAGGGCATATTTTTCATCGACCGCACGATTGTTGGCGTCGATGATCTCTTCATTGATCTCTTCGATCTCATGCTCGGCATGGTCGAGGACGTTGACCTCCATCTCGGTGACCGATACTCCCTTAGCGTGGTGGTCTTGGATCCGATCTTTCCACTTTCGAAGCTTGGTGTAGAGGCGCTCAAAGGCTTTATCGATCGCAGAGTAGAGGTTTTCGGTGATCGCATGAACTTTAATTTTGAAGTGGGAGAACTTCATGATGATATCAACAGAGTGGTTGAGCTTTTGGACATCTAAAGCAACTTTAATGTCGATGATATGGGTCGAAAGGGCTTCGATCTTTCCAATTTTTTCTTCTACATAGTCACGGATCGGCTTCGTGATCTCGATGTGTTTTCCCATGATGGAAATGGTATATTCTTGATCGTCGAATTTTTTCGTCTTGTCAGTCATAAGCTACCTCTTGATTGACCCTTCAGTCTAACAGATCGAAAGTTTTTTTCTCCAAAAAATTCTCATATGCGGTATGATTTTTCTATGGATTTACCCTCCCTTCTGATTAGAAAACACCGCGGGTGCTATCTAAAATATCTTTCCTATCTCCACGACATCGAGGTCAAAACGATCGTGGAAATTGGCGTTTTCCGTGGGAAAAATGCCCAGGTGCTCCGCGAGCAGTTCCCCGATGCGCACCTTTATCTGATCGATCCTTGGGCGCCCGATCCTGCTTACCTCAAGTCAGGCAGCGCCGTTTCCGAGATGGGCGAGACCTACGATAAAGCACTTCGCCGCGTCCAAACTCTTTTTGCCAACGATCCACAGGTGACCCTCATCCAAAAAATGAGTCAAGAAGGCGTTTTCCTAGTTCCAGACAATATTGACTTGGTTTTTATCGACGCGAATCACGCTTACGAAGCGGTCCGCCAAGATATTTTAACCTGGAGGGAAAAGGTCCGTCCGGGAGGGATTCTCTCAGGACACAACTATGGCCGCCCCCGTCTTCCTGGTGTAAAGCGGGCCGTTGACGAGCTTTTTGGGGAGGAGGCTCTTCTGGGGCAGGACGAGGTGTGGTACCACATAAAAAATCGAAAACCCCTTCAGGTCCGCATAGGTGGTCACTTGAGTTTAAAAAAGCGCACCGAAGAGGACTCGAACCTCTAACCACCTGATCCGAAGTCAGGTACTCTATCCAATTGAGCTATCGGTGCAGTGTCTGGTAAGCATACCAGAGAAGAAGAATTTCTGCTAGCCTTGATCTGTAGCAAGCTTTTTGGGGCCGTTTCTCCACTGCCGAGTCTTCCCTAGACTATACCGAGTGACCTTGTAGGTAGCAAAAATAATGGCTGCAAGGAGAATGAGCTTAATCGAGGGGTTGACTTCTTTTGCCTTCTCTTGCTTGGGAGGGTCAATGAGTGTTGGATCTGAAATGTTTTCATCCTCGGAAGCAGCAATAGGTTTTGACTCCAAAATAATTTGAAGATCGGAAAGTGCGGCGCGCGCTTTTTCAAACCGCTTAAGGGCCTTCGACTTGGCCTCCTTTTTATCCGAAGAAGCTTCTGGAGTGGTATCTCGTGTAGGACGGTATTGCTGCATCGATGTCTTTCTTCTAAGCGGGGATCTATATTTATAGGGAAGTGGAACCATATCATGAAAGGTTAGGCTTTTTACAGCCTCTTTATCGATCATTGAATCATGAATATATCTATGAGCCACAGTTGCTGTAATCAGCACAGGATCATCGCAGTGGGCCCGGGACCACTTATGCGCTTCTTTTACAAGTTCCTTTGTCTCTGTATCAATAGAGTATACTTTGACGCCAAAGGTCTTGTCATAAAGATAAGTTCCGTCCGTTTTTTCAGATTTAAAGCCTTCGAGGCACCGCCGTCCCCCTGCAAGAAATATTTTGGTCACTTCCTGGTCAGTGTCATCAACGTCACGTGGAGGCACATGCAAGCATCTATTTAAAAATCCTTTTGCTCCAAAAACCTCTTGCTGACGCTCACGATAAACTTTTAGCGCCCCTCGAGCCTGCTCAAGGGTCACGTTTTCATTATGAAGAATGTTGTTTAAGTCTGCCTGATAGCTCGTTGAGTCCAGCCAATAAGGTCCTGAACCCCACTCGTAGGCCAGGTCTCTCACCTCTTCAACCGTTTTTAACGTATCAAGTTCTCCATCATCCCCAAAAAACGTTGTTAATTCTTTCTCGAATGTTTTTTTGACGCTGTCGGAAGCCTCTGTATATCCCTCTGTTCCGACGCATGTAAGCCAGACAAGGGCAACAGGATCTTTATCAAGAAAGTCTTTTTGAAGAGCCTCTTTGAACGGCTCTACATGACTTCTTAAGTCTTTCGTCGTTTCGTTCCAAGGGCCAACATGGGTGAAAACCCATTGTGCTACCTGAGCTAGAGCCTCAGGAGATTGCGCCCCCATTTTACTTTTCATATCGAGGAGAACCATATCTCGAAAGAGGTTTTCTCTTTGCTTTGCCGTTAATGTTTCAACCATTGTTCACTCCTCCTTGGGGGTTAGAAGAGAAGTTATTGTACCCATGATTGCTACCTAATGTCAACTGAAAGGATTTTCGATTTTTTTTTAGGTTCGAATGGGAAAAATGACCACATACTTGACTAAAGGGACTGTTGAAAAAGAAAAATTCAGGCAGTTGACAGTAGGCGGCAATCCTGGGTTTTACTTAAAGTTGGGAATAAAATGCAAACCTACTTTATTCTTTGAATTCATGAGCGAAGAAAGAAGCGAAGGAATTGTCCTCAGGGCCATTCCTCACAAGGAAAGTGACCGCATTTTGACCCTTTTCACCCCCGATCGAGGGGTGATGAGTCTCTATGTCCGGGGGCTATCGCGCACCCGCCCAGCACTCGTCAACCTTACTACCCCTTTATGCCGCGCTGAATTTGTCTTTCGCAAAGGGCGCTCCGATCTTTATCGCTTTATCGATGGGACTATTTTGGACATGCATCTCTCCTTAAGAAAGTCTTATTCTCTTTTAGAGATCGGCGGAAAGATGGCCCTTACGATTTTAAACTCTCAGCTCCCCGGAAAAAGTGCTGAGGGGCTTTACATCCTTTTGACCTCTTTTTTAAAGGTGCTGCCAAAGGCCTCCCATCCAGAAACATTGTGGGCCACCTTTCAGCTCAAGTTTCTGAAAGCTGAAGGGCTGCTAGCGGTGGCACCGACTTGCCTAAATTGTCAAAAAGCGCCTGCGACCCGTATCGTCGACGGGGAAAGTCGGTGCGTCGGTTGTAGCGACGGAATGTCTTTCCCTTTTTCTCAAGAAGAGTGGGAGCAGCTTTTGCTTCTCTTTCATGTCCGACAGTTCCAACCTCTCCTTTATCTTGAGCTTGCCCCTTCTTTGCTTAAAGGTATTGAAACAATCTACACAAGTAATTAATCGTAAGTTGGTTAAGAAAACAATTGATTAATATTTGTACGAATGTTACAATTATGAACATAAGAGGAGAAGAGGTTATGAAAAGTATTCCATTTTCTGAAGCAAGAGCTAACCTTACTGAAATCATCAATAGAGTCAACTATAAGGGCAAGCGGTTTATCCTTACCAAAAACGGAAGGAGCGTTGCAGCTTTCATCTCTGTTGAAGATTTAGAGCTTTTAGAAGAGTTCGAAGATAAAGTTGATTTACAACATGCTAAGCGAGCAAAGCAAGCACTAAAACATGAAAAAACTATTCCCTGGAAAAAGGCAAAGAAAGAGCTAGACTTGTGAGTTATCGTGTTGATTTAAGGCCAACCGTACTGAAGAAGTTAAAATCTATTCCAAAAAATGAAGCCAAAAAGATTAGCAAGAAAATCGACTCTCTAGAAAAAAATCCAAAGCCTTATGGTTACAAAAAAATAAAGGGTGGGGAAAATTTATATCGGGTAAGGGCTGGGGACTATCGCATTTTGTATGAAGTACACGATAATGCTTTGACTATCCTTGTCATCCGGATAGGCCATAGAAAAGAGATCTACCAGCATATTTAATACCCCGGAGTTTTGCAGTTGTCGCACAATCTGTGCGACTTTTTATAAAGAAATAAAGAGCTCTTAGTTTGCAAGCTCGTTAATTAATTGACGATGTCTTCGCCGTGTGCTATAGCGCGGAGTATGACACTTCTTCGGACAGAAAGTTATATCAATGGGAAATGGGTCAAAGGGAAAAAATCGTTTCCCGTCTTGAACCCTTTTAATGGGAAAAAGATTGCCGATGTCACCGAAGTGGGAACTAAAGAGGCGCAAATGGCAATCGAAGGGGCCCATAAAGCGTTTCAATCTTGGAAAGAAGTCAGCCCTAAAGAGCGAGGCGCCCTTTTGAAAAGGTGGGGCACGCTCGTGGAGGAGCATTGGGATGAACTTGCCAAGCTGCTGACCGAAGAACAAGGGAAGCCTTACGAACAAGCGACCCATGAGCTGATGGGCAACCAAGGTTTTTTCGAGTGGCATGCAGGAGAAGCCTCTCGCTTAACCGGGTTAACCATTGCCTCTCCCGATCCTGATCGTCGCTTTCTGACCCTAAAGCAACCGGTCGGCGTTGTGGGTGTAGTCACCCCCTGGAATTTCCCCTCTGTTTTGATTATTCAAAAGTGTGCGCCCGCCCTTGCTGCCGGCTGCACCGTGGTCCTTAAACCTGCAGAAGACACTCCTCTATCCGCTTTGGCATTGGCTGCTTTGGCTGATGAAGCAGGCTTTCCCCCTGGTGTTTTCAATGTGCTCACCTGCAAAGACCCCACTGAAGTGGGTTACGAGCTGACCCACCATCCCCTCGTCCGGAAATTCACCTTCACCGGCTCGACCGAAGTGGGAAAAAAACTCATGAGCGCCTCGAGCAGCACGGTGAAAAATGTCACCATGGAGCTTGGGGGCAACTGCCCCGCCCTGATCTTTGACGATGCTGATGTCGACAAGGCGGTGCAAGGAACCTTTTGGTTTAAGTTTTATAATGCCGGTCAGTGTTGCAACAACATTAACCGGTTCCTCGTTCACGCAGATGTTTACGATTCCTTTGCTAAAAAATTCCAAGCGATGATGGAAAAGCATCTTCGCCTCGGCGATGGAATGGATCCGAATACCGTTATTGGCCCTTTGATTAACGAAGAGGGGCTCGTCAAGTGTGAAGCGCTCGTCGACCAAGCCCTTTCTAAAGGGGCCACTGCTGTGATGGGCGGCTCCCGAAGTGAAGTGGGACCTCTTTTTTACGAGCCAACCCTTTTGACCGATGTGACTCCTGACATGGACCTCTACTCGAGTGAAATCTTTGGTCCTGTCGCCGCTCTTTATCGCTTCTCTTCCGAAGAGGAAGCGATTAAAATGGCCAACGATACCCGCTATGGGCTGGCAGCTTATCTCTTTAGCGAAAACATCGGCCGTACCTGGCGGGTCTCTGAGGCACTCGAAGCAGGCGCCGTTGGTGTCAACACCACCGACGTGGTCTCCGAAGTCCTCCCCTTCGGTGGCTGGAAAGAGTCGGGACTCGGGAGGGAAAACGGGGTGCGCGGAAGCCTAGAGAACTACTGCGAAACCAAGTCGCTAATTATCGCCGGCATGAAATCTTAAAAACTCAAACTCTTCGGTTTTTTATTAAACCACAGAGATCACAGAGAGGGATTTTGTTTGTCTCTCTCTGTGGTTAAAAAATTTACAGATGTAAAGCGGCTTTACACTGTCTCTATTTTGGGTAAGTTTTGCTGAGCATAAAACTCATTGGCCATTTCCGCTGAGATCTCAGAAAGCATCTCTGACTTATAACTACCGTGAGGCCCGGCCGAATGACCTAAATATTTACTTGGAAAACTCGTGGTATCAAAACTAAGTATTTTTATAACCGCAAAAAAGATCCGGTCTCCTCGCTCTGATAGATTGGATATAGTTTTCGTTGCATCAAGTGGATCTAGTCTTTCTACAAGAGCGATTTTGGCTTTAGTTTTGGAGCCATTACTAGCTAGCCCCATAAGCCCTGAGGAGTCTTCGAGAGAAAGAGCTTTTATGATAAGAATATTGCGCCCATCGGCAGTTTTCATTCTAGAAAGGGGGCCCCCAAGGGCATTCCAATCCATATTGTCTATAAGCTTAGAGAGCTTTTGATCTGAATTTTCCGTCACTTCAATGAGTGGAAGTGCTTCAAATTTCTCCTTTCCTCCTGCAATTTTATACATCGCATCAAGAAGAGGATCCTTTCTTAAAAGAGCCTGATAGGTCTGCCAAAGAAGACCCACACCATAAGCCACTGCGCTTGTTTTCTTAAATTCCTTAGCGGCAAGCGCTGCAAAAAAGATTGCGGCTGCAATACCTGTAACATTTCTCTCACCCATTGCAAAATTCGCCGCAGAGCCAAATCCTAATAACACGGCGGGTGTATAACGGATATTTTTAGGCGTTATCAGTTTCAAAAGTCTTATTTTAGGGTTTTTAGAAGCTACGGGAAGAAAAAGGTCAAGGAGCGCAAGTGAAACGATCATCACCCCAAGGATCACCGGCACCGCCGCAATGTCCTTCGGAAGAAGGGTTTGAAACGTTCTCCCTTTCTCAAAATGCATTGCAGCATCTCCATACTCTTGCTTAAGAGCCTCTTCGGTATAACCATACCGGAAATGATTTTGCGGCTGCATTACTGACATATATCCTCCTGGATAAGTGTGCGAAAGGGGGGACTTGAACCCCCAAGAGGTATTACCCTCACTACCACCTCAAGGTAGCGTGTCTGCCAATTCCACCACTTCCGCAAAAGTTATGATGTAGGCTAACATACCATCAAATGAAAATTAAGACAAGATTTGAAATTTTTACTTTGTGGTGGCAGATTTGAAATTTTTATTTATCGGACTTATTAGGCTTTACCAGTGGACGCTCGGCCCCTTCACCCAGGGGCAGTGCCGCTTTTACCCCTCCTGTTCGAATTATGGGATCGCTGCTTTCAAAAAATATGGTGTCTTTAAAGGGGGCTACCTCACCCTTCGCCGCATTTTGAGGTGCAACCCCTGGCACTCCGGAGGGTGCGATCCTCTTCCTTGATCTAACCCCGGAGTGCCACTTATTTCGCTGCGTAAGCAAATAGAATTGACGTAGATACAAGCTGAGTCACGAGTCAAGGTGGTTCACCTTGGCGAAGGGGCAAAGCGAAGTAGATGCGTTAATTCTAGAAGCCTTACGCGGCGAAATAAGTGGCACTCCGGGGTCTAATGTAGGGTCCTTGTTCTCCTTCTCCGTAACATCGAAGGAATGTTTTTCTTTCTCGGAGCTCTCCACAAATCAACAGCCATTTGAGCATTAAGCCAAAAGTCAGGTGTTGTTTCAAAGCTTTGGGAAAGCTTTAAAGCTATCTGGGGAGTCACACGTGACTTTTCATTCACAATACGATTAATGACTTTGACATCACAACCAATATGTTCGGCAAGCTCTCTTTGAGAAATTTCCAAAGGAACCAAAAACTCCTCATATAAAATTTCACCAGGTGTTGTCGGCTTACGCTGTGTCCGTTTCATGTTACCTCCTCAATGATAATCAATGATTTTAACATCATAGGGCTGAACATCCCACCGAAAGATGATCCGCCACTTTTGATTTATTCTTATGCTATAATATCCTTTTAAATCTCCCTTCAATGCCTCCAAATGATTATTCGGTGGATTCTTTAGGTCTCGAAGGCTTATTGCATAGTCGAGCATGTCCAACTTTCTTTGTGCAACCCGCTTAATCGAAGCCCAACCTGATTTTTTAGAAACCTGTCCCAGGTTAAAAAATCTTTCGGTTTCCCGATCCCTAAACGACTGAATACCCACTACTATCTCGCTAGTCAATGAAGGAAACTCTTAGTATACCTAGACAAGGTATATTAATCAAGGGGCAAGAGAAGTTCCGCCCCGGGCTTGAGGGTATCTCCCTCAAGCTGATTCAGCTCGCGGATCGTTTCGACCTTTACCTTAAATTCTCGGGAGATTTTCCAGAGATTATCCCCCTGCTGAATGGTATAGTGGCGAGGGGGCACTTCAAGTGGCTTTCCGGCAAGGGCCTGGACCTCGTCGGAACGGAGCCCAGAGGTCACTTCGCTTAGAAACGCTTCTACCTCGGGGGTTTTTTCAGTAAGAAGACTGAGGAGTTTTTCCATCTGGGAATCGGTGAGTTGCTTCAACGCAAATTCTTTTTCGACGAGAATGAGGAGGTAGGCGGCGAGCTGCGACCCCTTTTCAATCCGGGGAAGGAGAAAGGCGGGAAGATCGGAAACCGCAGTGGCGTCAAGACTCCCCTTTGTAATCAGGTCAAAAAGGGCGTCGTCCGATAGGGCATAAGGGAGCCTTTTGAGCGCTCTTTGAACGAGGAAATAGTCGGTCGTGCAGGACAGGGCCTCTTGCAGACTCCGGGGAACTTCTTCTCTTCGAGAAATTTCTTTCAAGAGACCTTCAGCGGTCAGGGGCCATACTTCAACGCGGGCAAAACGGCGGATTCCCTCTAACCGATCAGAGTTTAAACCTGGATAAAGAACCAGGGGAGCCCCTTGAAAAAGGGCTTCCCGTTTTTCGATCGGGGCGCCAGCAAGGGCCCGCTCCACGTCGAAGTGGTGGAAGTGGGCAAGGACTGCCAAGGCGAGGTCACACCGCCGCTGCCCCTCCTCAACATGGGTTTCGTCATAAAGCTCGCGAACCAACTGGTCGTAGGACATAGTGGCAAACTCGGCAAGCACTACCTGGTTTTTCAAGTAAGTTTTTTTTATCGGCTCTTGAGAGATTGTGGGGAGGACAATTCCTCTCCGCTCTTTTAAAACAAAGGTGGCAAAAGTGGCGATCAAAGCAAAGTTTAAGGTTCCACTAATAATCAGGGCGTGGATGAGCATCCGTGAGCGGCGGGCAAGAATTTTTTCAAAGGATTTGGTCTCCATATGAACAAAATAAATTTTCTTGGTGATCCAATCAAGAGAATTTGTTATGCTGCTTGCAAAAAGGACAATAAGATGCGCGTTCCTCTCTCTTGGTTAAAAGACTATGTGAAATTGGATTTATCAAATGAAGCCCTCGCCAACGTACTCACCTTGGCAGGACTTGAGGTCGACAAGGTCGAGCCTACTCCCTTCCCCTTCAAAGGGGTGATCGTGGGCGAGGTTAAAGAGGCAGCTCCCCACCCAAACGCCGATAAATTGAAAGTGGCGCAGGTTTTTGATGGAACCGAAACGTTGCAGGTTGTCTGCGGCGCCGCGAACTGCAAAGCTGGGATGAAGGTGGCCCTTGCTTGCGTCGGCGCTACTTTAACCGACAAAGAGGGAAACACCTTTAAGATCAAAAAGTCAAAGCTGCGCGATGTGACCTCCCAGGGAATGCTCTGCGCCGAGGATGAGCTTGGCTTTACAGAAAAGAGCGCTGGCATCATGGAGCTGCCTGGTGAGACAGTGGTGGGAACAGACCTTACCGACCTTTTCGGCGATGTCATCTTTGAAATTTCTCTCACCCCTAACCTGGGCCATTGCATGAGTCTTTTAGGGATTGCCCGCGAAGTTGCAGCCCTCCTCGATCAAAAAACAACCCCTCCCAAAGTAGAGCTGGAAGAAAGGGGCGCCGCTGGCGTTGAGGTGGAGATCAAAGAGGCTGAAAACTGTTACCGCTACAGCTGCCGCCGCATCGCAGGCATCAAGGTCGGCCCCTCCCCCGATTGGATGAAAGTCCGCCTTGAAAATGCTGGCATCCGGAGCATCAATAACGTCGTCGATGTCACTAACTATGTCATGCTAGAGCTAGGACAACCCCTACATGCTTTTGATGGGAAAAAAATTCGGGATCAAAAAATCTCGGTCCAGTCAACCGAAAGCCCAATCACTTTTGAAACGCTCGATGGAGAAAAACGGAAGATTCCCGCAGGGATTTTAATGATCCACGACGGCAAGGGTCCCGTTGCCGTTGCGGGAGTCATGGGAGGCGCAAACTCAGAGGTGAGCAATACAACGACAGAAGTTATTTTGGAAGCGGCCCACTTTAACCCTTCGATGGTTCGCAAAGGGGCTAAAGCTTTGGGGCTTCGTAGCGAATCATCGGCCCGTTTTGAGCGGGGTGTTGACTTTGAGCTGGTGACGGTCGCCCTCGATCGAGCAGCAAGCTTGCTCGGAGGAACTGTTTCTCAAATCGTCGACAGTGTTCCAAAAGGGCGCAAAAGAAAAAAAATTCAAGTGGGGCTAAGCCGGGTCAACGCTCTTCTCGGAACCAAGCTCAGTTTGGCGGAGGTGGAATCCTTTTTAAAACGACTCGAAATGACGGTCAAAACCGAAGGGGAAACGTGCCACGTTACCGTCCCTCTATACCGGAACGACATTGCCGAGGAGATCGACCTGATCGAAGAGGTTGCCCGCATCTACGGCTACAATAACATCGAAAAAAGGGGGCCACGAGTCATTAACTCTACTCTCCCCCATGCTCCTATTTACCTGATGAAAAAAGCGGTGCGGGAAAAGCTCATTGGCGCCGGCCTCCAAGAGTTTTTGACGTGCGACTTGATCAGCCCAGAACTTTCGAACCTCTGCTTAGAAAAGCAACTCGGAGAAAAAGAGGAGATCCACGTCTTAAAACCAAGCTCGGTTGACCAATCGATCTTGCGGATGTCCCTCCTTCCAGGAATGCTCCAAGCGGTCAAACACAACTTCGATCGAAAAAACCACAATCTTTCTATTTTTGAAGTGGGGCGGATCCACTTTAAGGAGGGAGACGGTTTTCAAGAGCGTTTGACAGCGGCGATCCTATTAACCGGAAAACGGTCCCCCCACCATTTTGAAAGTAAGCCAGGTGCGGTTGACTTCCTTGATCTGAAAGGAATCTTGGAAAATCTCTTAACCGCTTTTGATGTAAAGGGAGCGAAGTTTGAACCCTCAAGGCTCAAAAGTTTTCACCCCGGTAAGCAAGCGACCCTTTCAGTCGGCAATTTGCGCCTCGGAGTTTTGGGAGAGATTCACCCCGGTCGCTTAGAGCGGCTTGGTATTGAAGAACAGGTCCTCTTTGCTCAGATCGATCTCCACGACCTGATGAAGGTGCGCGGGGAAGACAAAAAAATGACTCCCCTTCCCCAGTTCCCCGGGTCGGAAAGGGATTGGACGGTTACTATGCAACGCGATGTTCCAATGGGATCTTTTTTTGAGGTTTTAAAAGCTTTCCCTTCCAAACTTTTGAAAGAGTTTTCCCTTCTCGACCTTTATGAAAGTGAAAAAATTGGAAAAGATCGAAAAAATGTGACTTTTCGTTTTGTTTACCGAAACGATCGACAAACCATTGAGCAATCTCAAGTTGAAAAAGAACACGAACGGCTGGTCCACTTCGTAAATGAAAGAATGGGTGATTTTATTTTGCAAGTTTGATAGGCTTGGAAGAAATGAGGTTAACTATGAAGCATTTCTTACTTCTTACGTGTGCTGGCCTACTCATGTTTGGCTGCCAAAACTCAAATAAAGATCAAAACGAAAACGTTGTCTCTAAACGGTATATCCATAAGTATGGGTATGACGTTTCTAAAGAGGAATGGGAATCAACTGGCTATCCGGGTCAGGTGATCACCACCCTCCGCAATGGAGTGACCGTCACCTCTTCCTACGAAGATGGAAGGCTCCATGGACCCACAACCTACACCTACCCCCACTCCAATACCCATGAGTCGCTCAATATCTATGAGCGGGGAAATCTTGTGAAAAAAACGTCCTACGACATCCGCGGGATTCCCCAGAAAGAAGAGGTTTTTCTCTCCCCTTCCCACGTAAAACTCACCAAATGGTTCCAAAGTGGTACCCCAATGAGCGTTGAAGAGTACCATAATGAAGAACTCCTTGAGGGAGAGTACTATAACAAACGGAATGAAGCCGAACACCGAGTCATCAAAGGGTCTGGAACCCGGATTACCCGCGATGAGCATGAAAATATCGTCCTCCGAGAGAAGGTCGAGGGAGGCTTCTCCGTTCTTCGAGAAACTTTCCACCCCCATGGGATCCCCCATACGGTCCTTCCCCTTTCTGGCGGACTCATCCATGGAGAAAAAAGGGTCTTTGCCCCCTCTGGTGAGCCTATTTCTGTTGAAAACTATGAGCATGATGTCCTCCACGGTCCCGCCACCTATTACCAAAACGGGTGCCGTTACCTAGAAATCAACTACAACCATGGTCAAAAAGATGGAACTGAGCGTCATTTCGTTGATGGAGAAACCGTCGTCGAAGAGACCGAATGGATAGATGGGCAAAAGCATGGCCCTTCGATCGTCTTTTTCGATGGAATGTCTCGGACCCGCTACTACTATAACGACCAGCTCGTTAGTAAAGAAAAATACCGGGAACTCTCTGAAATCGAAGAAAATATAGCGATTATGAATGACCGTGCTCTCTACAGGGACTAAACCTTCTATTGCAGCCCTCTTTCAAGTAGAAAGAGGGCTCATTACCCGGATTACCCTCTCCCTTGCCAAAGCTTTCCACTATGAAACCAATGCTCTCCACCATGAGATTGATGCCTGGATGGAAGCCTACCTAAATAGGGAAAAAGGACCCGAACTTCCATTGGATTTCTCCTCACTTACCCCTTTTATGATCAAAGGATTAACGGCGATCCGCTCGGTTCCAATGGGGGAGGTGGCAAGCTATGGGGAAATTGCTGCCCTTGCAGGGTCAGCAAAAGGTGCCCGGGCGATCGGCAATGTTTGCAATAAAAACCCCTTTCCCCTCGTCATCCCTTGTCACCGGATCATCCAAGGTGATGGGACTCTGGGCGGTTTTGCCTATTCCCTTAAACTTAAGCAGACTCTCCTCGATTTTGAGTCAAAATAAACACATTGGCACGGTTTTTGCATGTATAAGGGCGAAGGGAGGACCGCCGTGGAAGAAGAAAAGCTACTGAAAAAAATCGCTAAACTCGAATCGATGTGCGACCAGCTGCAAGCGGAAATGCGTTACCTAGACCAACTCCTTGTCGAAGTGGGGTTCGAAGAAGGACTCAAAACACTAAAGTCTGCAGCCCTAGAGCTTATTGACAAGAAGAAGCATCCTGATGAAGGATAACTTTTTCTTCATGAGGCAGTTTTCGGAACGGCTTGGGTTTTTCGGTCGGCGTAAAGGGACGCCTCCGGGGAGCCTCGATGCAGTCATCGCTGCAACACCCTTTCATTTTCTCCGCACACTCTAGACAACTCAAAAAGAGATCATTACAGTCCATATTGGCGCAGTTGTAGTAAGTATCGACCTTGGCAGTGCACTGTTTACAAGTGCTGATCACCTCATTTTCCTCATCGGCAATCGGAACAACAAGGCGGTCATCAAAGACAAAAAGATTTCCCTTCCAGTGCTTATTTCCTTGTTCTTGCCCATATTTAAGCACTCCACCATCGAGCTGATACACCTCCTCAAACCCTTGCTCCTTAAAGAGGCAAGAGTAAAGCTCACACCGGATCCCCCCTGTGCAGTACATCATCACCTTGGTCTTTTTGGGATCCCGCTCCTTGCTTAAGTCTTCGACATATTTGGGGAATTCACGGAAGGTTTCGAAAGTCGGTTTCTCGCTCCCCTCAAAATGACCCACTTCCCACTCATAATCGTTCCGCACATCGAGGATCACCGTATCTCCATCCCGCTCCTCGATCATTTGGGCCCACTCGGCGCTCGAGAGATGGGTCCCTCCCTGGGAAAGATCGTAATCCTTATCCATCGCAGCAAGCTGCTCCCGGTACTTCACCGTCAGCTTAGCAAAAGCGTGTTCCTGATGGGGTTGGGCCTTGATATCGGTTTTTGGGTAATCTTTAAGGAGCCACTCGGAAAAAGGGATAAGGCTTTCTTTGAAAAGGCTCATCTGGGCGTTGATCCCCTTTTCATTGATGTAGATCCGCCCCATCGCTTCGAGCGTTTCTAAAAATCTTTTCCACCGTTTGGCCTCCCTATGAGGCTCTTCAATCGGCTTTAAAATATAAAATGCAACAACTTGATAGTCCATAATTGAGCCATTTTATCTGAAAAACAAAAATTAGGCAACAGGTCCTTGCCTAAAATTTGTCATTTGCAGTATGATCGTGCTCTTACGTGTTATAAGGAGAAATGAATGTCACGTTACACTGGTCCGAAAAACCGCATCGCCCGTCGCTTTGGCGTTAATATCTTTGGGCGCCTGCGCAATCCACTACTACACAAGCCCAATCCCCCTGGAATGCATGGGGCAAAAAGGCGGAAAAAATCTGACTTTGGAATCCAGCTTGAAGAAAAGCAAAAGCTCAAAGCTGTCTACGGAATGCTCACCGACAAGCAAGTTCTCCGTTACTACCACGAAGCCGTTAAAAAACAGGGCAATGCCGCCCACCTCCTCCTTCAAAGGCTCGAGTGCCGTCTCGACAACATTGTCTATAGACTTAAGTTTGGCTCCACCATTTTCCAAGCGCAACAACTCGTTGCCCATGGCCACATCTTGGTCAATGGAAAAAAAGTGGACATCCGCTCCTTCGAAGTCAAGCCTGGCATGACCATCTCGATAAAAGAAAAATCACACAAGATTAAAGGGCTAAAAGAGTCGATCGAAAATAGCTCGATCACCGTTCCTGAGTACCTCTCTCTTGATGAGAAGAAATTTTCAGGGGAGCTCCTCTCTGTTCCCGAAGCGGATCAGATTGTCCTCCCCCTACCGATTAATATTGCCCTTGTGTGCGAATTCTTAGCACACACCCACTAAGATGGATGGGCCTCTTCCCATCGGCGCGCACACCTCTACCGCAGGAGGTGTGCACAATGCACTTCTTCGTGGCCAGGAAATCGGCGCCACAACCGTCCAAATCTTTACCAGCAATCAAAAACAGTGGAACGGCCGCGTCTTTACCCAAGATGACCTTTTCCTCTGGCGAGAAGCGCTCGAGTCGACAGGAATCCGCGATATCATGAGCCACGACAGCTACCTGATTAACCTCGGCTCCAACAAAGAAGAACTTCTCCTTAAAAGCCGCAATGCTTTTCGAGAAGAAGTGGAGCGGTGTTTACAGCTAGGGCTGTCTTATATGAATTTTCATCCCGGAGCTGCCACTGGTGACACCGATGAAAACTGTTTGAACCGGATCGTCGACAGCCTGTTAGAGATTGAAAGGCTCTTAGAAAACCAATCCTTGCGCCTTCTCATCGAAGCCACCGCCGGTCAGGGAAGCACCATGGGCTACCGCTTCGAACATCTCGGCTATATCATCGAGCGGGTGAAAGGCAAAGTTCCGATTGGCGTCTGCATCGACACCTGCCATATCTTTGCTGCCGGTTACGATATTCGTGATGAAGCGGGCTGGAATAAAACATTAGAAGCATTTGATCGGACTGTGGGGATAGAGCATCTCTATGCCCTCCACGTCAACGACTCCCAAAAGCCCCTCGGTTCACGAAAAGATCGCCACGCGAACCTCGGAAAAGGAGAGATCGGCATCAAATGTTTTGAGGTGATGATGACTCATCCCAAACTCCGTCATCTCCCCAAATATTTAGAAACCCCCAATGGCGAGACGATGTGGAAAGATGAAATCGCCCTCCTTAGAAGCTACGCTGAAACACCGACAAAAAGTTAAGTCGATCTTAACCGCCGATGAGTCGATCATCGGGCAGACCCTCCTTGTCTGTGGATGGGTCCGCACCGTTCGCGACCAAAAAACCTTTGCCTTTATTGAGCTGACTGACGGCTCCTCCTTCTCTAATTTTCAGATCATCGCCGAGCCTGCCATGATCGAAGGGCTTTCCACGGGCGCGGCGATCGCCGTTTCAGGAGAAATCGTCAAAAGCCCTGGAGGGAAGCAAAAGTATGAGATGCAAGCCAAAGAGCTCCGTCTCCTTGGTTCCAGTCCAAGCGACTACCCCCTCCAAAAAAAGCGGCACTCCTTTGACTTTCTCCGGACTATCGCCCATCTCCGTCCTCGTACCAACACCCAAGGAGCAACCGCCCGCGTCCGAAGCCGCTTGGCTTACGCCACCCACCGCTTTTTCCAAGAGCGAGGATTCGTCTACCTCCAATCCCCTATTATCACCGCCAATGATTGCGAAGGGGCCGGCGAGATGTTCCAAGTGACCACCCTTAATCTCGATAATCCCCCTAAAACCAAAGAAGGGATAATCGACACCTCCGAAGACTTCTTCTCCAAGCCCACCTTCCTTACCGTCTCTGGGCAGCTCAATGCTGAAGCGTATGCCTCAGCCCTTTCCGATGTCTACACCTTTGGCCCCACCTTCCGCGCTGAAAACTCCCACACCTCCCGCCACCTTGCCGAGTTCTGGATGATCGAGCCCGAAATTGCCTTCGCTGACCTTCCTATGATTGCCGATCTTTCCGAAGCCTACCTCAAAGCGCTTATCACCGATGTTCTCGAAAACTGCGCTGAAGACCTCCAGTTCTTCAACCAATTCATTGAAAAAGGGCTGATCGACCGTCTCACCCATGTTCAAAACTCCCCCTTCGTCCGGATGACCTATACCGAGGCAATTGCCATCTTAGAAAAATCAGGCCGCTCCTTCGAATACCCAATCAAATGGGGCTCCGATCTCCAATCAGAGCATGAGCGCTACCTTGCCGAAGAGCACTGCAAAGCTCCTCTTATCCTCACCGACTACCCCAAAGAGATCAAAGCCTTCTACATGCGGGACAACGACGACGGGAAAACCGTTGCCGCCCTCGACGTCCTCGTCCCCCGTGTTGGAGAGATCATCGGCGGCTCCCAAAGAGAGGAGCGGGAGGATCGCCTCAAAGAAAAAATTGTCAGCCATGGACTTCCCCTTGAAGAGTATCAGTGGTACCTTGACCTCCGCAAATATGGCTCAGCTCCTCATGGAGGCTTTGGCCTTGGTTTTGAACGACTTGTGCAATTTATTACCGGCATTGAAAACATCCGCGATGCAATCGCTTTTCCTCGCGTCCCCGGAAACTGTAGCTTTTAAATGACCGGTTAGGCATAATGGCCCTCGTTTAACAGAGGAGGAAAAGTTGAAAGTTCCTGGCTTACCAGCAGTTTTGAGTTGGAAAAACATACACATTTCTTCCAGCATCGTTGCAACGGGAGTCTCTCTTCGTGAGTTATGGATTCGCACCCATGAAGATCCCAATGCATATCCACACAAACCACGCAAAAACTTAGAAACGCCCCTGATCGTCCTAGGAGTGATTTCCCTGGTGACCTCTACATGCTCTCTTATTTGGGGGACAGCTTTCACTCTTCGGAATTGTGCAACTTCACGCCCCTTTAGATGGTGTGATCTAAAGCCATCCCTAAATTGGAAGAATGTAAGTATTGGGTGGAGCTCTTTTGCTCTTCTCTGTAACCTTTTCTGTATTTATTTCGTTAATCATGCCCAATCTGATAAGAAAGACAGTGGTTGTATCCCCTGCTCAGTTGGAAATTGGATAATTAAGCAGGATAGAAGTCCGCAGTTCGCGATTAGTTGTCTCTTCATCCTTGCCGCTCTCTCAGCTGCATGGGGAACCATTGGCAAAAGAGCCTGGACTCACTTCAACACCTTAGGCAATGGGGCATAATGATATTCGTTTTAAGAATCTTTACCAAAGGAAAAAAATGCAATTTCCCCCTATTGTAAAATCTTTTTGGCAGAAATGTCCTCACTGGACGAGTACTGGACATGCTCTCGGGCTAGCTGCTGGGATGTCTACTATTCTTTGGGAATCTCTCAAAGTAACTAGATATCGGTGTCGAAGCCATAGTCCGTACAATAAAGACTCACAATGTGCCGATTGCCGTACGGATAGTCGAAATGAAACGATTCGCATGCTTATCCGTAAAGTTTTTCCCGGTTTTTTGGTTTTAGCTATTGGAGTGAATACCTACGGCTGTGGAAAATGGGTTTGGAACCGATTGAATACCCCAAAGATACCTGTAAAATCTTTTTGGCAAAAGTGTCCACATTGGTCAAGCGTCGGAAATGCTCTAGCATTAGCTTTTGGAACCTCTTCTGTTATTTTGATCCCTCTTATTCAGGGAGACTCTCATTGTAGAGAACATGGTTCAAGCCACCGGGAATGCACCGGCTGCGCTAAGGATGACCGAGATGAAGAGATTCGTAGGGTTTGCGAAAAAGTTTTAATTTTTTCTTTAGTTTTAGTTGTCGGAGTGAATACCTACGGCTGCGGAAAATGGGCTTGGAATTGGTTTAATACCCCAAAGACGGCTTAAGTTCGCTCAATCTTACCCAAGACTGCGCCTCCCATTCCTAATAGGAGGGCGGCGATTGTTATTAAGGCTCCCACGTAGGGAATGGGCGTCAGGATAAAGTAGATGATCAGGGCAAAGGTAAAGTAGAGCTTTTGGTGTTTTTTAAAGTCAAAGCGGCGAAAGAGATGGGTCGACAGCCAAAAGATCGACAAGATCTTTGCGGTGTAAAAACCCACTACGGTCAGCGATAGAAGGGTTAGGGCAAAGGGCACTCCTAAGATCGTAATGATCAGAGCGAGCATGATGATCGGGAGAAGAATAATCAAGACAGCTCCCGCGACCAGGGATTGAAGAGGCCTTTCATTGAGCGTTTTGACGGTCCGCTCCACCCTCTGGGGAAAGTAGCGGAAAAGGATCAGCCCAATCACCAAGCTATAAATGAAGTTCATCAAAAGGGCGGCAAATTTCGAGCCGAGCTTAATCCGTTTCATCCATTTGCTATGAAAAAAGTTGTAGAAAAAAGAGGGGTGGTGGGTGATCCCCTCCATGACCTGCGCATTGGGGTCGATCCGGGCCGTTTTATTGCTCCAATATTCGAGGGGACCATCGATCTTAGCCTTGGAGGTGATGCGAAGCTGTCCCACATAGGCAGAGACCTTCCCTCCGATCTCCCCTGAAAGCCGCACACTCGAGGTATAAAGATGGGCATTGTTTCCAATGCGAGCCCCTAGGTCGGCATTTCCCGATACGACCACTATGTTGTGTCCAACAGCTGCTGCAGGACTCATATCGAGAGAGGCCGTTACGGCGGTGAGGTTTCTTCCGATCTGGCCAGTAATCAGTGCTTGTCCTGCTAAAATGCGGGCATCGCTCGCGATTTTTCCTGTAACCTCAACACTTCCCGCAGCAACTAGGACATCGCCATTGACATTCCCATCGATAAAGACCTGCCCGCCGAGAACGTAAAGATCGCCATTGACCGTCCCTGAAATTTCAACGGTTCGGCCGTGGACAAAGTAGTCGTTATTCACAACCTCGTTGCTCGACAAAACCACGATGTCTGACTCTTCCTCCTCCTCTGCAAAAAGGGTGCCAAAAAAAAGGAGGGCTAACAAGAAACTGCGTAAAACCACTTTGCCTGCTTTCGCTTTTTGAAGAGTTGCATCTGCCTTGCAACCGCTTTTTCAATGACAGTCTCGCACAAAGCGATTTCTTTTTCACCCCTCTTTTTTTGCGTCATCTCTCCAATCTGATCGATATTATAAAGCTTGAGTCGAGGATGCTTGGCAAGTTCAGGGTCGATGTTGCGGGGAACGCTTAAGTCGAAAAGGAGGGTTTCTTTGACTGCGCTCCTTTTTCCAAGAACATATTCATCATGATAAGTGCCACAGACAACAACATCAAAATCGTCCCACCTCTTTAAAACATCCCATCCCACCACATGCACATGGGGAACATTCCCTTCCGTTCGGGTACACAGCGTCAAATCACTTGCCCCTTTATAGTGAAAATAGGAAATGAGCTTCCGATTGACCGACGAGTTGCCAACAAATAAACAGCGGCTCGTTTCAACCGAGCGCCCCTGCCATTCCAAAATAGAGTGGATCGCATGAGGAAGAAGAGCCCCCTTTTTACTTAGTAAAAAAGAGCTGCGCATCTCTTTGCCGATCTTAAGCCCCTTTTGAAAAAGATAGTGGAGCTCATGGGAAAGTTTTTCTTTTTGCCGGGAATTTTCGTAAGCAAGCTTGACCTGCCGCTGAATGTCACTTTCTCCAAAAATAGCGCTATCGATCCCTGAAATAACCCGACTCAAATGGTTAAAACAGTCGGGACCAAAGTAAGAATAAAGGGCGTGCGCCCCACACCCTTTAAGACGTTCCAAAATGGCGCTATGTTTTTCTGCCAAACGTCCCCCACTAAAGTAAAGCTCGGTCCGGTTGCAGGTCGAAAGGAGAACCCCATCTTCTGGGCCAAACTCCGCTCGAAAAAGGCGGGCAAGCTTTTCCCTAAGAGCGAGTGAAGAAGACTTGTGGTTGATTCCTATGATGCCAACTTGCATGGACCTATCCCGGTTAAAAAAATGTATATAGCGGATAGACACTAAGTAGTCAAAGTTCTGGTGACAAAAAAGAATCTCCTAAAGGCCATTTTAAAAACGATACATAAATTAACAGCCGTATCCTTATTAAAAAGCCTTGAAAACTTTATCATCCTGTTCAAGGCTGTTCTATCATATCCCTGCCCAAATTGCTTCTGGAGTTTAAAAGCAAGCTCAGCAACAACTGTTTTCCCATATTCTGCTCTCGCACTTTGCAAAATTTCTCTCTGAACCCTTGCACCTATATGCCAATTTAGCAAAATTTGTGTGTGATTAAATTCTCTAGCAACTTGCGATTTAGCAGCGGTGATTAATTGAGAAACATCTTCTAAAAGGCTTACAATTAATGAGTTTTCCATTCTATTTCCTACGAAATGTTCAATTGGTGTGACACGTCACACTTATTCGATCACTAATTTCTAAAAAAGAATGATAACTCTTTTAATCTTAAATATAAAAGTTTTTTTGACTAATCGATAAAGAGGTGTTGGCGGATTAGGGGATCATCAAAACCCTTCCCCCTTAAGAACCGGTAGAGGCGTTGCTTTACCTTAATATCATCAAGATCGGCGCCTCGGGTTTTTTTCTCAATCCAGGTCCGAATGGCAACGCTTTGCTCTTCATCAGAAACTTCCACCATCTCTTTTAAGTCGGGCGATTTTTGGCTGAGCTTAAAGGCGATCATCTGCGGCCCAAACCCTCTCCTTTTCTGCCGCTCGATGAAGAGATGTCCCTCTTTTTTGTCGTCGATATATCCCTTCTCTTCACACTCGTCGAGAACGGTTGTGATCGCTACGGGATCGATCTTATAGGCTTTGAGCTTTCTGGTCAGCTCTGATCTCATATACCCTTTGAGAGAAAGCCACTTATAGACAAGCCCTCGCGCGATTTTAACGTCGATCTTTAAAAGTAAGTCGCTGAGCTCTTTTTTGCTCGAGGTACGGAGAATCTCTCGTAAGTAGTTCTTGTAGAGCCTTCTATGCACCTCTTTGATCACTTCCTCGTCGAGGAGAATTTCACTAAACCTTTTATTATCAATGACTTCTATCATCATGTCAATCTTGTTTTTTTCGCCAATATATGGTATAATAATCTTAGGGGGATATTATGGTCGATAAAGTTAATGAAATTTCAGAGGTTACTAACGATAAACCAAGGCAATCGCCTTGGGAGCGTTACCAGGCGCACTTGGATCAAGCAAATAGTGTTGATGATTCGAACGAAAAGCTGGATATGGCACTTGTCACGCAGATGTCTATGGATACTAATCTGAATCGGGAAGAAAATAGCACTTACAAAGAAGTCGAAAAGCGTTTAGAAGAGTCAACAGGCTACTTGACAAGCTAGCTCCTTCTAAGTAGGGTGGAGGAAAGGAGTGTGTCATGAGTGGTGTTTCGGGCGTTGGCCCTTCTCATGGGGGGATTCCTCCCCAAAAGTCAGAGCCAACAAAAGAGATTAACGTCATAGATTTTCTTAAAAACTACACATGGCAGCTTGCTGCAATTGCTCGGTTGGAGAAAGAGTAATGGTCAAAGGAGTCTCAGGTCCAGGAGGAGTCGACCCAAACCAGCAAGGGGGCATGCCAAAGCAGGTCAAGACAGGCCTTGAAAAAAGCTACACAGCAAAAAAAGCGCCCGGGTTTGCTAAATGGCTTAACCTCTGGTTTCCAGGAGGAGTCACCCCTGAGATGGTGAGCGCCTTTGAGCGCAACGTCATGATGATGATCACCAGCAGCCTAAAACGGTCTAAGGCGCAACACAAGAAGGTCGAAGAAGAGATCAAGCGGCGGATCAAAGAGGGGTGAATTTATCCCTTATTTCTGTTATCATCTAACTCATGATGAAAAACTTTATTGTCAAAGAGGAAAAACGGCTCGATAAGCTTCTTGCTGAGCATTTTCCAACCCATTCTCGGAGTTATTTCCAACAGCTGATCGAAAAAGGAGCTGTAAAGCGGAATGGCCAAGAGGTCAAAAAACGGGAAATCCCTTCTTCTGGCGATACGATTCAAGTCGAATTTTTAAAGCCGGCGGAAGTCGAGCTGCTAAGAGAAGCAATTCCTCTCGAGATCCTTTATGAGGATGAGGCCATCCTTTGCATCAATAAACCGGCTGGAATGGTGGTCCACCCTGCTCCCGGCCACCACAGCGGTACCTTCGTCAATGCCCTCCTTCACCATTGCGATATGACTCCTTCAAAAGATCTCCGCCCGGGAATTGTCCACCGCCTCGACAAGGAAACCTCAGGGGTTCTCCTTGCAGCAAAAACACCTGAAGCCCACCAGAAGCTAGTAGAGGCTTTTTCTTCTAGGGAGATAGAGAAAGAGTACTTAGCGATTACTTTAGGGAAACCTCCATGCGAAGTGGTCGACGCTCCCATTGGACGCCACCCCACCAAGCGGAAGGAGATGGCAATTTCTGAGCAGGGACGACATGCAACAACGTTGCTTGAGGTGCTAAAGGGAGAGGGAGAATTTGCCCTGGTGCGGGCACGCCCCGTTACGGGACGGACCCACCAAATCCGGGTCCACCTCAAGCATCTAGGGACTCCGGTCATCGGAGATAAGGTCTATGGCCCGGAGAAACTCAGCCGGAAGCTGGGGGTTACCCGCCACCTCCTCCACGCCCACCGCCTCACCTTCCCCCACCCTCTTACGGGGGAAAAAATAGGGGTTACAGCCCCCATTCCCGAAGATTTTAAAAAATCTAGATTAATATCCTCTTTTGATGTATAATAAGTAGCAGCATGAGCTACCACTAACCAAGGATCGAACCATGAAAGAATTTGTTGAATACATCGTTAAAAATCTCGTAGACAACCCGGATAAAGTCAAGATCAATGAAATCGGCGGCACCCATACCCTCATTATTGAACTGAGTGTTGAAAAGGCCGATATCGGAAAAATTATTGGAAAAAAAGGGAAGACCATTAACGCAATTCGGACCCTTCTAATGTCTGTTGCCAGCCGCAACGGCATCCGCGTGAACCTCGAAATCCTCGAAGAAGGGGGCGAAAAGGTCTCCGAAGAGGAATAAGAACTTCTTTTATCAAAACGTAAAAGGCACCCCTAATGGGTGCCTTTTTTATTCTGCAAGATGGGGAAGGTAAGGGGCGATCATTGCCTTCCGAGAATTAAGACCGCCGGCGTTGTAACGGAGGACGGCAATCGGAAGATCAGGTCCCCCTTTGGGGAAATGATGCTCGATTAGAAGGAAACTTTCCTTAAAGATTTGGGAGAGCTCTCGAGCGCTATTGCCAAATAGGTCGAGCTCGAAATGGAGCTTTTTGGCAGCGGGCGACTCTTTAAAACCACTGAGGAAAAGTTTGAGCTTTTCAACAGCTAGCTCGGTCTGAGGAATCCAAAACCACATCTCATCTTGATGGTCGTAGGTGATCTTTCCCCCCTTAAAAAGCTCTTCAGCACTAGCGATGGTCGAAGTGGCGTGGAGATGGAGCATGATCTCTCGGTTGTTCGCGTAGATATTGAGCGCTTTTTCATACCACAACTTCTGGAGCTCGGGAGCCACCTTCTTAAAGGTGGCATAGTTGCGGGCAAAGATTTTGGTTTGTCCCACCCGGTTGCAGTAGTTGAGAATCTTTGTGTCGGTGAAGATGTTGGAAGGCTCATCTTTAAGACACTTCTCAAGATTCTCGTCGACCCCTTGCTCTTTATGTTTATAGACTTTGCTGTAGAGAGAATAAAAATCTTCGTTTTGCAGGAGGCGGTCAGCCGCTTTTGTGGTAAAGGCCTCATCCTCTTTAATATCGTCGAAATGGACAATCTCTACCTCTTTTTTAAGCATGAGCGTTTTGAGGCGGTTGAGGAGGGAAGCCATACACCCCACATCGATCCGGGAAACTTTCGTGAGAAGATCGGTGTCATCTAAAATGGCGTAGATAAAGTGGAGATATTCGACCATTTCACGCTTGGGAGCCACATAGTGACTTCCTTGACTATAAAGAACTTTTTTCTTTTGGAGGAGGCGCTGGTAAATCCGGATGTTTTGGACCGAGTCGAGCTTTTTCTCAATCTCTTTGAGCTGAGCATCAATCTCTTTTTCACTCATTCCCCCAAGACCGTACTGATCGTTAATGGTGAAAGCAAGTTCGGCAACGATTGCATTAGACGATTGGGCATCACTAATAAATGCTTTTGGGGGAGAATCGGTCACAAGAGCGCTCTTGTGGTGGTCAATCACGCTAATGACTTGAAGATAAGAAGGAATTTTCATCTCTTCCCGATTACAAAAGTCGCGAAGGGAAACGGTCCCTAAAACATCTTGCTGCAAATCGGAAGCATGGACAACACCAATAGGGATGTGTCTCCCCTCCAGATCGGTCTGGTTAACGGTCATGTAAGAGTAATTTCCAATTTTGGAGCGGATCTCTTCTAGGTCGGTCCGGTGGGTGAGGTATTGGGGTGTAAAGCCAAAGACATCGGTCTTGATCCGAAAAGCAACGTCTAACCGATCGACATGTTTCCGCACACTTGTAAAGGCCTCGGAGAGCATTTTAACAAGGACTTCAAGCTGGTTAAAAATGAGGGGGCGGTTTTCGGTTAAAGTGCCAGAGCTATCAAAAAGTTCTGACTTAAGAAGCGATCGGAGCCATCCGATGATCTGGCTAAAGTTGACGATATCGACTTTTTCGATTGAGCGGGCGAACTCTTCAAAGCTCGCCTCGATCCCTTCACTGACCTGAAGAACTTTGACGAGATAATCGTTGACAAACTGGAGCTCTTTGGGGGGAAGTTCTTTGGCAGGGGCACACTCATTAATTTTCATTTTGAGAAGATTTTTCACCACCTCCGAGATGTGATCGACCGTGAGCTTTTTTTCTGAAAAGCATGAAATAAGTTGAATGTGGAGGTTCGACTCAAACCACATGAGACAGTTGTTGAGCGACATTACAATCTGTCTTACCCCTTCGACATCGATCGTCCGCCAATCTCCGAGATAATATCCCCCCTTGTCGATAAGGACAACAGCGCTCCGTTGCCGCTCATGGTCAAAACTTAAGACCGAGCTGTCGGTATATTTCCGCACCATTCCTTGTTGGGTCATGAGATCCAAACTCGTCAAGGTCAAGGAGAGACGGGGCTTGCCCAAACAATCAAAGATCCCCTCTCCAAAAAGATCGTTAAATAGGAGTCCGATTTCTACCTGGGTTGTTGGGGGGCCTCCCGGAACATTCCAAATGTGAAGCCCTTTGCTCACCCGCGCCGCAAAAGCGTCAACCCATCCCCAAAAAGAGGCGACAGTGGTGTCGAGATCAGGAGAATTATGAGCAGTGACAAAGTGGGTGCCGGGATAACTTTTCCCCATCCCGATCGGAAAGTAAAGCTGATAGGTATCGCGAGGAACCCACTTCCCCACAATTTTTCCCCGGATCTTAAAATTTTCTTCAGCAGTCACGTTGGAAAATTGGTTGAGCCACAGCTCAAAGGAAGAAAAGGTGTATTGTTGCAAAAGATTTTCTTTCCGAATGCGGGAAATAAAATCCACGACCTCTTTGAGCAAAAAGGTAGGCTCAGGAGCTTTCAAAATAAGATCTGCAAGGGCCCGATTGACAAAATCGGTCTTTGCACGTTCATTCTTTTCTTGAAACTCTTTTCCTTGGAAAGTGGAAAATAGAGAGTCAAGCCTTTCAAACCGTTTCGATTCGAACGGATAGTCTCCTAAAAGCATTTCTTTAGATGGCTTCTTACTCATATAAATTAACGGACTGAGCAGGACTCGAACCTGCGACCGTCCGCTTAGAAGGCGGATGCTCTATCCAGCTGAGCTATCAGTCCACTCCAATATTTGCGGATTTTACTCACAAGAAAAATGATTTTCAAGTATATTCGTAGAAAACTAGGAGTAGGTAAAATGTTAAAGGTTGGAAAGGGGGCTCCCCTCACGATAATTTCTGGTCCGTGCGTGATCGAAAGTGAAAAGCACGCTCTGGAAACCGCTGCTGCACTAAAAGAGCTCTGCCGCAAGGCAGATGTAAAGCTGCTTTACAAGTCAAGCTACGATAAGGCGAACCGCTCCTCGATCGACTCCTATCGGGGTCCCGGAATGAAGGAAGGGCTTCGGATTCTCAAGAAGGTGCGGGATGAGCTTGACCTTCCCGTTTTGACCGATATCCACCATCCCGATGAGGCAGCTCCTGCGGCAGAAGTGTGCGACGTCCTCCAGATCCCCGCTTTTCTCTCCCGGCAAACCGATCTTCTATTTGCTGCAGGAAGGACGGGAGCAACGGTCAATGTGAAAAAGGGGCAGTTTATGTCTCCTTGGGAAATGGAAAATGTGGTCGAAAAGCTCCGCGCCACCGGCAATGAAAAGATAATCCTTACCGATCGAGGAACTTCTTTTGGCTACAATAACCTCGTTTCCGACATGCGGGCCATCCCGATTATGAAGCAGTGGGGCTATCCAGTTTGCTTCGATGCCTCCCACTCAGTCCAGCTCCCCGGAGGACGGGGAACCGTTTCCGGAGGGCAGCGAGAGTTTATCCCCACCTTGGCAAAGGCGGCCTTGGCAGCGGGCGCCGATCTTCTCTTCATCGAATCCCACAATAACCCCAGTGAGGCGATGAGCGATAAACATACCGTGATGCCCTATGATGAGCTTGCCGCTTTACTGGAAGAGGCCGTCCCCCTTTATGATCTGATGCAAAAGGCGCTAGTGTGATTCAGAAAACAACCATCTTTGCCTGCATCTTTCTTGTCCTTTTTACTGGTGGAGTTTTCTTTAGGGCCCTTTACTCACCGAAGTCCATTAATATTGAAGAGACTTTGACCGAGGAGATCACCCTCTCTCAAGAGGAGAAAAAGTATCCAACAAAGCAGGTGCGCAAAGGGGTATCGAAAGATCTTTGGGTGAATGACAAGGAAGGGACGCGGCTCCACCATCACATTGAAAGTCCCCGCTCGATCCTCACCGCTATTTCCCATGGGAGCCGGATAGAGCTTGTCGAGCAGATGATCGGGATGGAGTGTTATTTTCAAGAAAAGCTCGAAGAAGAATCATTTCAACAAATCCGCTACCTGCGGTCAGAAGAGGGAACCTACCACTACACCGGCCACTTTTTTGATGCTCCTAGTGTTTTCCTTGCCCTTTACCGCCTCCCCGGGAAGACCCTCCCCCTATCGCTCCCCTCCGATGCCGCCTACCTTGAGGGCATTGCAGAAAAAGTTTCTCTCTCCTTTTCGGGCGCCTCTTCCTCTTTCCATGCCGACAAATTTAAAGCTGAGGTTTCCCCTCAGAGGAAGGTTCCATGATTTTAAAAGTCAAAGACCTTTGTAAATCCTATTCGGGGAAAAAAATTGTTAAAGGACTTTCTTTCGGGGTTCCCGAAGGAAAAGTGGTTGGCCTCCTCGGCCCCAATGGCGCCGGAAAAACAACTGCCTTTTATATGGCGATCGGGCTGATCAAACCCGACAGCGGCTCTGTCTTCTTTAAAGATCAAGAAATCACCCACACGCCGGTCAATACCCGTGCCAAAATGGGAATGGGCTATCTCGCCCAAGAGCCTTCGATTTTCCAGGGGCTTACCGTGGAGCAAAACATCCTCTGCATCTTGGAAACCCTTTCTCTTTCCCGCGCCGAAAGAAAACGGCGCCTTGAAGAACTTTTAGAGGAGCTCCATCTTGCTCCCCTTGCAAAGAAGCGGGCCACCACCCTTTCCGGCGGGGAGCGGCGCCGCCTAGAGATCACCCGCGCTCTTGTCACCAAGCCCCGTCTCCTCCTTCTCGACGAACCCTTTGCCAATATCGATCCCCTCACCATCTACGATGTGAAGCAGATCATCGGCCATCTTACCGCCAAAAACATTAGCGTTCTTATCACTGACCACAATGCACGCGAAGTCTCCTCTATTGTCGACCACGCTTTCCTTATTCAGGAAGGACAAGTGACCCATTCGGGGACGATGAATGATCTTCTTGCTTGTAAGGAGGCTCGGGGTTCCTATTTTGGCGAAGATTTCGAGCTTTAATTTGTTCGAGGAGTTCGTGGACCTCTGCAATGATGGAGGAGGAGGGAAGGTTAAGGAGGCAGTCGCTTCTACCGCTACCGCCACAGCCGGGTTGGTAACAGGGGCGGCAGGAAAGGGGAAGGGTGACCACTCTGGCGTGGGGGTTTTGCCAAGGGCCCCAATTCTGATCGCAGGTAGGGCCAAAGATCGCCACCACCCCTTTTTTAAGGGCGCTTGCAAGATGCAACGGCACCGAATCGACTGTGATGAGGAGGCGACTTTTTTCAATGACCGCCCCAAGTTCTTTCAAGGAAAGCTCCCCCGATAGATCGATGACCCCAGGCACCTCTGAAACGATTTGAGCGTTCATCTCCATTTCAGCAGGATCGGAACTGGCAGTCAGGACCACCTGCTCTCCCCTTTCTTGGAGGTAGTGGATGACAGACACAATCGTCTGGACGGGCAGGGTTTTGAACATCCACCGGGAAACGGGATGAATGTGGACATAATTTTCGGGGAGGAGCGTGCCGATTTTTTCGCGAGCAGCGTCGGGAATATGGAAGGTGAGCTCTCTTTCTTCTAAGCGAGGGAAAATGCCAAGAGAGCGGAGGGCGTCGAGCTGCTTTTCAACGGTGTGGCGGGGACGGGGGGTATGCTTGATCAGATGGGTGTAACATTTTGCCTTCCCTCGCATCCCATCTCCTTGGGGATCAAAGCCAACAGCATAAGGAGCACGGGAGACTTTAGCAGCCACAGCCCCACGGTCTCCTTCGGTGAGGTTAATGACAAGATCATACCCCCCCTTTCGGATTTTTTTGAGGAGTTTGAGCTCTTCACGGTAACGTTTAAAAAGGGACAGCTTTTTCCACCCCTTGTCATAAAGGATAAAGTTGGAAATAGCGGGATGCCCCTCAAGCATGGGGAGGGTCTCACTATAGATGTAGGCATCGATTTCTAAGTGAGGAAAGCGCTCCTTTAGCAGGGAAAAAACAGGGGCACTAAGGAGGACATCCCCATGGTGGCGGAGCTTAGCTACGAGGACGCGTTTGATGTCTGCGAAATGGATTTCCAAAGCCGATTTTCTATAGTTTCTGGTCGACTGTAATTGTACTTCATTCCTTGATATTGGACAATCACCTCTGCAAGACGGTCAGCTACATTTGCCTTACGCCAGTCCTGATAGGTCCCCTCATTGAGAAGATCTACTTCATAAAGAATCCAAAGCCCATATTCAAAGATCACCGCCATCGCGGTGTGATAAATGGCTCGCATCGTCCAAAGAAGGGTCGTCCCTATTCCCCACTTCTGATCAGGGTATAAAGCTTTTCTGTCAGGGTAAAGGAGCATCAAACTCCACTTTTCAACGAGCTTTTTATCCTCTTTATCGGAGACCTTGTCTTGCTCTTTAAAAATCTTTTCATATGCCGCGGCCAGAGGTTCGGAAGCAAGCTGCACCGCCCGCTCTTTCAAATCCTCTGCTATTTCCCCCTCTCCATCATAGCGTGTATCCTCAAGGATATTACCTCTTGTAAAGACTGGGGAGATGACCGCTCCTCCAGAAACCCTAAAGCTCGAAAAGGTATACTTTCTGTCGTCACAAAACCGCAAAACATTGTCAGCTATCGAGGCAAGGATCCATTCCTCAACCTTAGACTTTTCAAAAGCGCCAGCACGATCAATGATAACCATGGGGCCTATGGGCATTATACCACCAGACATAATCACCTTCCTTGTTAAAAGAGAAAGGATAAAGATTTTATTTTAGTGCGTCAAGTTGTTTTTTTTATCCTCTTTGTGTTATGCTTCACCCTACACCAAGGAGAAACCCAATGAGTAAAGAGCAAACACTTTCGATTATTAAACCTGACGCCGTAGAAAAAAACCATATTGGAGAGATCCTTTCCCGCTTTGAAAAGGGAGGGCTTAAAATTATTGCGGCAAAAATGAAACACCTCACTCGAGAAGAAGCGGAAAAGTTTTATTCCATTCACAAAGAGCGCCCCTTCTTTAAAGATCTTGTCGACTTTATGACCTCAGGTCCCGTCCTCATCTCTACCCTTGAAGGAGAGGGAGCCATTACGAAAAATCGGGAGCTGATGGGAGCAACCAACCCTCAGGAAGCAGCTCCTGGAACAATCCGCGCCGATTTCGCCGAATCGATCGACGCCAATGCGGTTCACGGCTCTGACAGCTCCGAAAATGCCAAAACTGAAGTGGCCTTTTTCTTCACAGAAAAAGAATTGTTTTCGCGTTAAGCCCCTGATTGCTATCTATTTTTCCCTTTAGCGCTGCATAAATGAGTGAGATTTTTTGGAGCGAAGCGCGGGGCAGCTCTGAAGAGCTGTTCAAGCTTCGACACAAAAAAGATTGCTTATTTGTGTAGATGATAAAGGAAAAAATAGGTAGCAATCAGGGGCTTAACCATCGCCAGGAGAGGTCCCAAAATGGAAATTTTCCTCCCCCTCTTCCAAAACTCCATCCCCAGGAGATGGGCCAAAGTGGAGCTCACGAGCATTTGTGTCTCCTTGCATCTCTCCATCTCCAGGAGAAGGGCCAAAATGGAGCTCTTTAGCACTCTCTTTTTTTTCACACCCTGTTGAAATCAGGGCCATTGGAACCAAAAGATAGGTCACCGCTTGGAACAAACTCTTCATCTATTACCTCCTAGTCTCTCTAGTTATCACATGGTGCGCTTCGAATAAAGAAAAAATATTTGGCAAAAAAAAGACCAAGTGTTAAGATTTTTTATGAAATTGTTTACGAAAAGGTTAATTGAAAGTTGCCACCTCCACTTAATGAAAATTCGCGTTTAATTCCCTCTTCTAGTTATGCTGCTTCCTCGTCGTCTAGCGCAGAATCCTCTTCTTCTAGTTACGCTGCCTCCTCGTCGTCTAGCGCAGAATCCTCTTCTTCATCTAGTGCAGCATCTTCTTCAGCCGCCGGTGAAGCTGACACTTCTAGCTATATGGTTTCAGGATATGTCGCCCCTGGGTCCATGCAAAGTGGTGCCGTTGGGGAAGGCTTTACCCCCGAAAGGGCTCTTGTCCTCACCTTTGGCCTTGTTTTTACTTTGGGGGCGGTCACCTTTCTAGCCCTCTCTATTTTCAAAGACTATGGCGATAGCTGGAATACCTTTAACGGTGTCTCTTTCGGCATTTTAGGGCAAATGGGGGCTCAAACTCTCCCTGATAGACGGAATCGGCGGGTAGAAAGGAGCTTGGGATGGGAAAAAGATACGCTTGTCAAATATGCGGCCATTTTCTTTATCGGTTTCACCCAAGTGTATCTCAATGTTCCACGCCCCCGCTGGTTTGTCCGCTTGACCTTTGGCATTTTTGGAGCCCTTTTAGGGATGCAGATGGCAACGATGGTCGACACTATCGCCCATTGGAGACTTGAAGATGACAAGACTCAAGGGATAGGATATAGAGGAGACCCGTCCGACTGTATCCCTGTCATTATGGGGAACCGACCCCGCTCTCGCCGCGCTTGGGAAGTTGCAAAGGTCATCGTTGCTGTGGCAGCTATTGTGATAGGATTCCAAGTGAGGGGGGCATCGATCGCTTTAAAGCTTGGTTGGATTTTGCTCGGGCACTCCGCGGGGGTTGTCATTCATGAGATCATTCACTCTCTTAGGAAGAGGCTCCAAAGGAGATATGAAGAAGCGCAACTCGCGCCCCAAGCAGATATTTTTGTCCCTCCAACAAACAACATGCCTACCAATTTGAAGATCTTGATCTTTCTTGAAAAGTTGGAGCAAATCTTGGGTATTCTCCTCCCGGGATTTATCGTTGCCCTTAACACTTCCTATACCGATGCTATTGCGGGAACCTGCATGGGAATGACTCGGCAGATTGACTGGATCCGCTTTACAAGGACCCCTGCCCAAGCAATCACTGAACTTGCAAGGCGAGAACTTTCCCCTCCCACTTATTGGAGAAGAGCGCTTGATATTGCAAAATGGGCTTTTGCAGTCATTGGTGTGGGAGGATTCCTTGCCTATGGAATCTATGATGGAATCACCAATGGCCCTGTTGTCAATGCCTACGTCCTCGCTACTTTTGGCATCGTCCTCTACTCCTCTTACGCCCTCACCCGCTACCTCGATAACCAGGAAATCCCAAGTAATCGGGTCGTCAATAACCTCTTCTTCTACACAAACTTCTCCATTTCTGCCCCCATCCTCTATATTGCCATCACGCAAGTTCTCCAAATCGGTGATTACGCCCTCGATACTTATGAAGTTTATAACGCCCTCATTTCCTGCCTTGCATGGGCCTCCCTCGCGTGGGCCTTTGGAACGCAAGCAGGCCATAGGGCAACAAACCGGAACGTCCCTTACCCTGCAACTGTCGACCCTTTAATCATCTTATACACTTTCTGGTTTGTAGGACTCTTAATCCCTCATGACTAATGATCAAATTGCCCAGCTCCTTTCCTCAAAAAATGATCTCCACTACGCAAACCTAAAAGACATTGCAAAGGAAACCGACCATGAGATGAGCCTCCTTAGTACTAAGGTTGCGACGATGTTTGCCTATGCATTCGGGACGCGCTACTACCCTATTTTACAAAGAGTATTTCCCGCAGCTCCTCAGGTTCGTAACGCCTATCTAGAAAATATGAAAATGATTGCGACCGCAATTCAATCGGTAAAAAGTAAAGGCTCTTTTGTACAAACGGTAGAAAAGAACTCCTTTTATCAGCTTCATATCGCTGAAAAGTTATGGCGCCCCTATGCCATCCGGTCTATGCCCTACCCCTACCACATGGGAATTCGAGATGTCGCAGCTGACGAGAAAAGAAGGATCACTCTTGCCTACCATTTGTTCCATATCATTTCAAAAAACCCCATAGAAGAACCCTCCTCTTTTCAGTTGATTCCCCTCTATAATACCATGGCGCTCCTCATTCCTTCAGATCGTGAGCCCATCTGGATCAGCTGGGGAAGTCTGGTCGAGGCCTACATCAGCAGTGGTGGAAAGTTATTGAATCAAGCAAACAAAGTCTTATCAGCCTTTCCCTTTCGTACAGTTTTAAATGCTTTCAAAACAGAAACGAACACCATCACCGATAGCCCCCTAGTCTATAGAGGACCTCGCTTTCAAGAGTTCCGCTCATTTGTCTCTCTCATGACCGTCAAAGCAATGGAACAATTTTTTGGTTGTAAACTCTCTGAGGAGACTACATCTCACCTTCAAAAGGTTTTCGAAGAAGACGAAATTTTAAGAAAAGACATAACCGTTTTCCTAATCGACCCTACCCGGAGGATTACAAGTGCGAAGAATAAAAAGCTCTATCTAAAGTGTCGGATAGCGATGAATTTTTTAAAAAACCATGTCTCTTCAACGTATAGAGCAGAGGCTGCGCAAGCTGTCGACTGGATTTTCAAAAGTAATCAAAAGTATATCGGAGGGATTGCCCTTCCCGAGTATCCGGTAGAGATCCCTTGCAACCTAAACCACTTGATTCTCCTTGTTTCGAGCCTCCAGTTTCTGTATGAAAAAAATGGGGAATGCTTTGAAGAAACAGCCTTTAGCCTCCTTCTAATCCTCATCCCCATGCAGGAAGCGGAAGGATTTGTTCAGTTTATCCGTTTAGCTGGAGAGTATGACCATGCAATCATCTCCACCAAACAAATTCTCGACTACTCCCACTTTGATGGGCAAAGAGATTACCAAGAAGAGCGCGAACGTCTTGAGGCAATTGCTAAATTTCTCCCCCAAAGGCTTGCCCTATCTTCTGAGTTTTTCAACCTCGTTGCACAAAAAAACTATCCCCTTCCGATCGATAAAATTGAAGAATTTAATCAAGCCTTTTTAGGGAAAAAACGAGGAGAAATTCCGAGCGACCCTTACTTTACTGCCCTTAGGCAATTTCTTTCAGAAACCCTTGATCTCTCTTATGTGGAAGTTTTTCGTAAGCAAAGTGCCGATTATTCTAAAGCAAGCTTAGAAAAACAACTGGAGGTTTTAGTTGAAGCCTCTCCTTATATCGATCGCGCGAGAGTTCCTGGAATATTGTGGGTTTTAAACCACTTTCCTAAGCAGCTAACGGCCCAACAAGTCAAATCCCTTTTCATCCGCCCCTTATCCCTTCTTCCACAACCACTTTCTGAGGACCGCGCAAAGAGCTGTTTAGAAACTCTCCGAACACTTGAGTATCCCTTTACCATAGAAGAAGAGCTCTTCCTTTTCTATGAGCTAATGAGCCTTCAAGGAAAAGAGGCGCAAGAGCATTCCAACCTTCAATTTATTCAGGTTGTCGAAGCTCACCTGAGACACCCTTTAAGCCATTCTGCTGTTGCCACCTTTTTATCCTACCACCCAAGGATTGATTTATCAAAAATCGAAAAGATCTTTCGTGAGTTTAAGGAAACTCCTGCTACCGCGATCGCAAAATTTCAAGACGCTCTTGCCGACCGGGATCGAGAGTTCAACTATCACCGGGTCAGAGAATATATTGAAACCCCCATCGGAGTGATCCAACACTCCCTCTACTCAACCTCCCTTCTTCTTGAAACACGTTCCCTCACAAGTTTTATTCCAAAAACCTGTTTTGCGGGAGTGACGGAAAAAAATTTTAAAAGGGTAGAGGCTCTAGGAAAGGGAGACAATATGCTCATCCGTTTTAAAGAAGTTGATGAGTGTGTAGAGCTCCCAAAACTATTCTCTCCCCCCTACTCACCCCATGAAGCGCTCATGCCCCTTTCGTTAAAATACGATTTAAATAAAGGGATCTATGGCTCTTGGGAAGTTAAAAATGGGATGCCCTTTTTTTATCTCACCCTTGTTTCCCTAACAGACCACCGTTCCTACTCAACCTCTGCCCTTTTTCCTTTCCCTATAGCAGACGCTGCTAAAGAAGCAGACCTCTTCTTCCTTATAAAAGCTGCCCTCTATCACTTTGCCTCTTCAGATCAAAAACAGATCGATCTTTTAGATAATGAGCCATTTGTCGAGGTCTGGAATACGTTTTACTCCTACACCGACCAAAAATTAAAGATCCTAAACGCTCTCACCCTCTTCATTGGGCAGCTGGTCCCCAATTTAAAAGAAGCGGTCCTTAATTTATCGACAAATCATAAGTATGCAAACTATGATAAATCGGCCCAAACCCTCAACATCAACACTTACTTAGAGATCGCGGGAACTGGCGATATCTTCCCTTATGAAAACCACCACCTTATTGTCCCTCCTCATCTTTTTAGAAAAAAAGATCGAATGCTCCCCTTCTTCGGAACAGCAGCTGAAATGACTCCACCAGAAATGGCGGCCTCTTCTTCAAGCGATACAAGTTACTCGAGCTTTGATGCCCTTTTAAAAAAGAGGCTCTGCGTGACAAGAGATGGCTTTACACCTTTGCACCTCCCTTTTTCTGTAAAGCGAGAAGAAACAGAAATTCACTACGATGACACCGACTACAACAAGTTAGACAGGACAGCCGTTTCATTTGAGTCAAAAGGGGTTCAGGTCACCCTTGAAATCATCCTTGACGGGGAGCTTATCGCTGTCACTGTTGTCTATCCTGAAAAAATCGGTGAAAATTTGAGCTGGCAAATCGCCCTTTTAAAAAGTCGCGTTTACGAAAAGATAAGAGAAGGTCAAAGGCCCCCTACCTGCGACTCAAGCCTATCTAGCTCCTCCCATATGGTGGCTGGAAGCTCCGATTCAAATAACTTAAAGTAGTCGCGGAGCTCCTCGACCTCTTTTTGCCACCCCTCTTTATCGATCATAAAAAGCTCCTTAGGAGCCTCAAAATCTTTGGGAAGGATGCCAACGGGACTTTCTACCCCCTCCCCTTTTTCCTCACATCGTTCAAAGATCCACTTAAGAACGCGGATATTTTCTCCAAAGCCAGGCCAGAGAAAGGTGCCATCGTCCCCTTTACGAAACCAGTTAGCATAGTAAATTTTGGGGGCGTGGGCGCCAAGGAGCTCTCCCATCTCTAGCCAATGGGCAAAATAGTCCCCCATGTTGTAACCACAAAAGGGGAGCATCGCAAAGGGATCGTGGCGGAGGGCCCCCATTTTTCCCGCAGCGGCAGCTGTCATTTCTGAGGAGAGGGAAGCTCCCAAAAAGGTCCCATGCGACCAAGAAAAGCTTTCGACTACCAGGGGAACAACGCTCTCTCGCCGCCCTCCAAAGATAATCGCCGAGATAGGGACCCCGTTGACATCTTCAAAGGCCGGGTCGATCACGGGACACTGCTGAATAGGGGCTGTAAAGCGGGAGTTGGGATGAGCCGCTTTTTCCTTTGAGGCGGGGGTCCACCGGTTCCCCTTCCAGTCGGTCAGCTCCGCGGGGGGCTCTTTGGTCATCCCCTCCCACCAAACGTCTCCATCCTCGGTTAGGGCCACATTGGTGAAGATCGAATTTTCCTTGATCGCTTCCATCGCATTGGGGTTCGACTCATAAGAAGTTCCAGGTGCCACCCCAAAAAAGCCATATTCGGGATTGATCGCATGAAGGCGGCCATCTTTGCCAATCCGCATCCAGGCGATATCATCGCCCACACACTCTATTTTCCACCCTGGCAGGGAGGGCTGAAGCATTGCCAAATTGGTCTTGCCACACGCGCTCGGAAAGGCTGCGGCAAAAAACCGCTTTTTCCCCTCTGGGTTGGTAACCCCCACGATAAGCATGTGCTCTGCCATCCACTTTTCATCTCGCGCTTTGACCGAGGCAATACGAAGGGCGAGACACTTCTTTCCAAGAAGGGCATTTCCCCCGTAGCCACTTCCAAAGGACCAAATCTCTCGCAACTCAGGAAAGTGAACGATATACTTTTCATCGGGACGGCAAGGCCAAAAGGAATCTTCTTGCCCCTTACCTAAGGGAACACCAACGGAGTGGAGGCAGGGAACAAATTCTCCGTCTGCACCGAGAACATCGAGCGCTTTCGTTCCCATCCGGGCCATAATGTAGGTACTTGCCACAACGTAAGGGCTATCGGTGATCTGCACCCCAATTTCTGCAAGGGGCGAGCCATAAGGGCCCATGCTAAAGGGAATGACATACATCGTGCGCCCCTTCATGCACCCTTTAAAGAGTCCCTGCAAAGTCTCCTTCATTTTCTTCGGATCTTCCCAATTGTTGGTAGGGCCGGCATCTTCTTTTTTTTCAGAGCAGATGAAGGTCCGCTCCTCAACCCGCGCCACATCGCTCGGATCAGAGCGGCACCAATAAGAGCCCGGCCGTTTGTCTAAACGGACAAAGACACCCGCATCCACAAGCTGCTGACAGATGGTATCGTGTTCTTCTTTAGAGCCATTGCAAAGATAAACTGCGCTGGGTTGACAAAGCGTTTCGATCTCCTCAATCCATGCTTTAAGCTTCGGATGAGAACCAACCATGGCTAAGCATTAGCTTTTTTAAGCGTTTCGAGGTATTCGAGCGCTTTTCCCGTTCCCATGCAGACGGCAAGGAGGGGGTTAGGCGCCACGGTCACGGGAAGACCGGTCTCTTTAATAAGCGCCTTATCCAGCCCTTTGATGAGGGCGCCCCCTCCCGCAAGCATCATCCCACTTTCGACGAGGTCGGCAGCAAGTTCGGGAGGACACCGCTCGAGCGTTTCCTTTGTACAGGCAATGATTTGTTGTATTGGTTCAGATAAACATTCTCGGATCTCGACCGAGTTGATCCGCTTGGTGATGGGAAGGCCTGCGACTTGGTCCCGCCCCCGCACTTCCATCTCAAGCTCGTGATCGCCTAGTGGATAGGCAGAGCCGATGGTCATCTTAATTTCTTCAGCTGTGCGTGGTCCGATCATCAGGTTGTAAGTCCGACGCATGTAGTTGATGATGCACTCATCAAATTCATCCCCTGCAATCCGGATCGAGCGGGACTCGACGATCCCTCCAAGGGAGATAATCGCAATTTCTGTCGTTCCTCCTCCCACGTCGATGATCATATTGGCCGAAGGTTCATGAACGGGAAGGTCAACACCAATGGCTGCTGCCATCGGCTCCTCAATGAGGATCACCTCTTGGGCTCCTGCGCGAAGGGCTGAGTCTTCAACCGCTCGCTTTTCAACCCCTGTGATTCCTGAGGGGACCGCAATCAAAATCTTGGGACGGAACAAACTGCGTGAAGGGGTCACCCGCGAAATGAGCGCCTTGAGCATTCCTTCGGCAATCTCGAAATCGGCGATAACCCCATCCTTCATCGGGCGAACCGCATGGATCTTCCGGGGGGTCTTTCCAAGCATCGCCTTCGCCTTATGGCCCACAGCTAAAACATCGCCGGTCATCGAATCGACAGCAACCACCGACGGTTCTGCTAAGACGATCCCTTTCCCCTTCACATAGACAAGGGTATTTGCTGTTCCAAGGTCAATGCCGATGTCGCTTGCTAGAATTCCGGTCATCTGACCGATCGTATTCATAAACCCTTGCTTAAAATTTTTCAGGAGGCTTCCCTTATTGGCAGCTCTAACTTTCATTTTGGTTCCTCTTCGATCCGGATAGTGTTCTTTTCCCATAATGGACGATTTGGCAAAATTGATCAACCCTGTTGTTTATGGGACTGTTGAGAAAGTCGCTTTCCCCAGATTTTGCAATGATTTTTTCCGGAAAACGCGCGAAAGATGGGGGAATGGACTTTTTCAACAGTCCCTTTATGGGTCGGATGTAAAGCCGCTTTACATCTGACTTTCGAAAGCAGGTTTCAAATATTTCTCGATGTCTCTTGAGGGATAGGAGGCGAAATACTCTGCTATCTCTTCGGGAAGCTCTTTTTTGTGGTGAAAAAGAGCCCATCCTGCTGCAAGACGGACTTTTTTAACATCATCTTTTAGTAGCGCTTCTATATTAGGATGGGGTTTTGCTCGCAGTTGCCCCAAAAGATAGGTCGCATGGAGACGTCTTTCCCATTCGGGAGCTTTCAGCTCTTCTAAGAGAATGGTGGAGGTTTTTTCTGAAGGAACCTGCGCAAGAGCTTCGATCGCCCACCGCCGAGACTGTTTTGAAAAAGAGGGAAGAAACGCTACAATATCTTCTAAGGTAAGAAGGCCCCCTTTTCGTGATAAAACTTCAATTGCAGAATCCCGAAGAAGGGGGTCTTCCCGATAAATAGCGACCACCTTTTTCCAAACGTTTTCATCTCCCCTCAGCAAGGCATCTAGATAGGGAAACTTGAAATACTCGTGAAGACTTCCAAGATGTGACAAAAGAGCTGCAATTAAAGGTTTTGTCTGCAGTTTAAGAGCTCCATCAATAGCAAGGAGACGAACAGAGATGTTATCGTGAGAAAGATACTCCAAATAGGCCGATTCATTCTCGACCTTGGGACACAATCGAAGGCCGCGTAAAGCCCAGGAAATCTGATCCCATCTCTCTCTTCTTAAGTTTTTTTTGATGTCAAAGTATAGGTAGCCATGGATCAGTGACTCTTTCATCTGTTCCCAAAAAGGGCTGGCGATTTTTTGGTCAAGTTCTTCGAGCACAGGGATAATCACCTGAAACTCTCTGAGGTGGGAAGGAAGTTTTTCTAAGGGGAATTCCTGTTTTACACAGGCAAGCATTATCGCTTTAAATTGCTGCTGCTTTTTCTCTTTTCTCTTGTACATTTTTTCAAAATAGACTGAGAAAATAATGACGAGTGTAATACAAATCCCTTGTATCAAGTAGATATAGAAAAGAGCGTAACTAAAAACTTTCATTGCGCAATTGTTTGAACAACAATTCTTGTGAAATGTTGTAGGTTTACCGGTTTTGTTACAAAGCTATGTGCTCCTTGCTGAAGGGCTTCTGCTATACTGTGTTGATCTTTCTTTCCTGCAATAGCAATGATCGGAATATGGTTTCCAACAAGATTCCCTAGCTTTTCAAGAAGGACGGGACCATTATCATAGGTAAGGTCAAAATCAATGATGATGGCTTCTACTTCTTTTTTAAACACCTCTTTTTTAATCCATTGGATACTTTCTTGCCCTTCAGTGAATAAAAGAGTGTCCACATTCCACTGAAGAAGAGAAAAGGAAAAAAGATCGGCAAGCTCTTTATCAGAAGAAATGAGAAGAACCAATTTTTTTTCTGTGAAAATAGAAAGATCGTAAGAAGAATCTTCTAAGCAAACCTGCGGTTTCTTCTTTTCTAACCCTTTTTGAATCAAAGCTCCTAAATCTTCCCCATCTTCGGAACACTGCGCAAAACCGACCTCTATATTGAGGTTGGGAGGAAATTCTAAGTGGAGAAAGTCATCAATGAGAAGTTGCAAGCGGGAAAGGGTATAGGTATGGGTGAGAAGGAAAAAATGGTGGGAATTAAATAGTCCTATCGGAACTTTTCTAGAAAAGTGCTCCCTAAGCTTGTCAACAAACTGTCTTTTTTCATCGCCTGTCGCCTCTCGATTTAACGAGAAAACTGCAAGGGCTATTTTTTTTGATAGGGGTTTCAAGGTCATAAAGGTATGTTCCATCTCTTTATGAGAGTAGATCCCATAAGTGGGATCTATCTTTTCCAAGTACCTGAGAAAATACTCTTTCTGAAAAAACTCCCGAAATTTTTTATGTAAAGAGTCGAGAGAGATCGGCGTTGAGATAAACCCGGACAGAGAAAAACCGACAGTGTCCTGCACTATCTTGGGATCATTTTCAGAAGCAATCAACATAACCGGGGTCCTACGAAAACGGATGTCTCCACGAATAAGATGGACAATCTCATTTCCCTTTAAACCATCTAGCTGATCGTCAACCAAAATAAGATGGGGAGAAATGTCTAATAACATCTCAAAAAGGGAATCAATTGTATTTAGACAGTGAACTTCTATCTCTCCAATCCGATTTGCCCCTTCTACCTCCTTACAGAAATCGAGATCATCATCTAATAAAAGAACACGAAGAGGGGTCGGAATTTTAACCCCTTTTAAACCACGTAGATAGTGAAGCAACGTCTCCTGGTTCAAAGGTTTTTCCAAGTAGATATCGACTTCAAAAGGGATTGACTTTAGCTTGTCGGCGATCGATTGGTTGCTCGTTAAAAATCCAATGAATGTCTCTGGTTTTTCTTCTGGATGGGCTTTAAAAACCTCCATGATTTCCGCGCCCGATTCGATGTCAATAAGAACGATATTGGCTTCATGTTTAAAGAGGTTTTCCTTTGCTTCTTTAAAATCGTTGTAAACAACTGTTTTGTAACCTTCCTTTTCTGTAAAAGAGGCAACCTGATCGGTAAAGGCTTGATCATCGTCAATAAGAAGAAGATCAACTTTCTCTTCTAAATTCATGGGCTTACCCGTTGGTTTTCAAAGGAAAGGATAATTTTAACCTTCCCTTGATCCCAATGGAGGGTCCAAGAGCCGTCAAGCTCTTTCATGATTTTCTGAGAAAAATCGTTCAGAAGCTGGTATTTTAATAGCTCAGGATCTTTTGTTTGATTCTCAATTAAGGGTTGCGCTAACTCCTTTAACTCCTCTTCTTTCCACTTAGCTTCACCACTCTCTAAGGCAATACTGACTTTTCCTTCAGCTGCTTCAAGGCGGATTGTAAAAGGGCTATCTTTCATCAAAGCAAATGCGTTGGTAAAAATCTGATTGATCCTTTTAATATCGGTGAACAGCTCTTCTGGAACCTCTCCTTGGATCTCGCTTTGAATCCCGTGCAGCTTAAGAGCCTTTTCAAGAACCTCTCTAATCTTCACCTCCTGCTTTTCTATGACAATCGCTTTCCTCTCAAAGGCTGATAATGAAAGAAGGTTATTGATAATCACCTCTACTTGGTGCGAAGATTTTCCTATTCCAAAAACAGCCGTTTGATATTTTACCTCTTCTATCTCTTTAAGCTCTTGAGCATAAGACTGAAGGGAAGATAGTGAAAACTGAATATCTTCAGCAATGGAGGAGAGAAAAAAGACTTTCGATTCGGTGGCTCTTGTAATTTCTAGTTGTTGCCCCTTGAGTTTTTGGTAAAACCCGAAGTGATCTAAAGTAAGCCCTATTAATGGAAGTAAAAAGCTCAAAACTTCGAGGAGGTGAACCGCGTTAAACCCTGAGTAAAGGACCACCTTTTTATGAAAAATAGCGCAAAGATCAACACTTATTTGAGGAAAGAGAAGCAAAAAAAGAGTGTAGGAGAAGTAACTCGGAGCTTTTTTTAGATAAAGGAAGAACAGGGGGATCATAAGGACGTAACTAGACAGTGGGAGATAAAAAAGAGAACGGGTGAGAAAGTTTTTCCCAAATAGAAGCTTAAACCCTCCCGGAGAAATTAGGTTATAGTGGGTAAAAATACTCAAGGCAAGAAAAAGAAGAAAAAGGGCGCTGATTAAAGACCACTGCCTTTTTAAAAGAGAAAAAACCGCCGCGATAAATAGTGAAATAAGGGTTAAAAATCGGAAAGAGAACCAAACAAAGATCAGGTAGGTTTTGGGACTTGATCCAGAGTAGATGAAGCGACTAATGGATAGGGATGGGAAAATCGAGCCAAGAATGATAACTAGAAAAGCAAAGGAAAAGATTAGATAGGAACGTGGTTTTCCGAGTGTATAATTATAAATACCTCCAATGAAAAGACATAAACCAATTCCATAAACTGTCCAGTCGGTCAAAATACGGATAAGAAACGTATTGGGCCTTGAAGTTCCTAAAAATTCAAAGCCATACTCGCTTGGGTTATAAACAGGGCGATCAAAAATAAGTTTCTCCGTTGGGAAAAAAGACCAAAGGCTCAATAGGGAGGTCAAAAGAAGAGTAAAAGCTGCCAGCCCAATGATCCACCTGACGACATTGCGATGAGAAGTTCCCGTTTCAGAAAGGGCTGTAACCAGCTGGTTCCACATGTGTACTGAGCTCTTTTTAAAAAAAATTTATTTCAACCAACTCTACTGGGTGGTATAAGGGGATAAAATTCAGCTTATAAGAGATCTCTGAATTTTTTCAAAAGAATATGTCTATGAGTCTATTAATAAGTATCTTTTTGATGACGATGCCTTTTCACGCAAACTCACTGATTGCAGAGAGAGGGTATTGGGATCTTCCAGAAAATGACCCTTTTCCCGAAGAAATAGCCCCCAGCCCTCAGATATCGGGAAAAGAAATCCTTGAAGCTGATGAAATTTGGAACTTAAGCGACTATCATAGGGCGGTAAGCAAATACAAAAAGCTCGTCGAAAAGGATCCAGAGAATGCTTTTTATCAATACCGCTTAGGAGAAGCCTATCGAAGGCTTGGAAATTTCAAAAAAGCACGATTCTACTTAGAACGGGCGGTCGAGATAGACCCTAGCTTTGGTGATGCTCAGATCGCTTTAGGGTTTGCCTATCTGGGGCTTCAGGAAAACGAAAAGGCTTTTAAGGCTTTTGAAAGTGCTGCTATTCTCAATCCAGGAAATGTTGATGCTGCTTATGGGATTGCTCTTGTTTTCATCCGGGAGGGAAAGCGAGAAGAGGCCTATGAGATCTTGACAAGAGCATTAAATCGCTCCCCCGACTACCTAGAAGTTATTGAAACCCGCGCAAAGATTGACCTTTATTTTAATCGCTTCGAAGCAGCTTACGAAGAATATAAAAAACTTCAAGAGATAATCCCATCAAGAGTTTGGGATGCAAAGCTTTATACAATAAGAGGTCGCTTCCGCCCAACAAATGAATTTTCCTATATCGCAAGCCAGGAAGAAGAAGAGGATCTCATTACCCATATTAAAACGACCCGGATCCTCACAAAAACTTTTGGAGATACCCTTTCTTACCCCCTCCGTCCAGATCTCACGATCACAAGCTTTTTTAAATGGTATCAAGAAGAACAACAAAATCTAGTTGTTGGTCGAAACAATTATAAGGTAAATGCTGCTATTTTTTCGCTAGGGATGACTTGGGGTTGGGCAGATAATTGGCAAATTGCTGGTCAAACAAGGGGAAAATTGGGAAGAAATTCTGGGGAAAATGGCTTTCCCTTTCAAAAAAAAGATCTTTGGGAGTCTTCTCTTTTAGTCCGCTTCACCCCAGAAAAACACTTTGCATCTGCTGGAATCGTGCAAGATTCTTTTATTGCTAGAGATTTTACAGATATCACCTCTTTTTTCGTTAAGATAAACCCCGCCCTTTTTGCCGTTTATGAATATCGCTTTGCCCATCTTTCCTCGATAGGGGGAGAATATTGGGGAGGATGGTACGAGGGACAGATATCGAACAGAAAGAAAGCAGTCTCCACCTGGATCCGATACCGGATTCCAAGAATTGCCCCCAATTTTCTCTTAAAATATTATGGGGAATATGCCTATTTTGACCGTGTTGACCCTGACTATTATTCCTACCGAAGACGGATGGAGCAACAGGTTGCGCTTGAATATTTAAAACTCTTTCTTGGCGTCCGTCTTTCCCTTGCTCTTGTGGGAGGATGGCAAAGGGCCGTCGATTTTGTCAATGTTGCAGATATTCTCGTTCCAGGTGCTCCTCCCCCCCAAATACTCAAAAAAAACATCTTTCACTTTTTTGAATTTAAGTCATCTGTTATCCAAAGCATAGGGGAACGTTTTGAGTTTGAAGGTAACTTTACCTACTACCAGGATACCAATCACTATGTTGGACTTGTTGGAGGTGTTTATTTGAGGTTTATTTTTTAATGCGCATTCTAATTACAAATACAGGCCCTTGGGGAACAGGAAGTTTTACCGTTGCTGACGCCCTGGTCCGTCAATTCCGTCGTCTTGGACATGAGGTTGCTTTTTTCTTTCCAGATACAGGTCTTGCCTCAGAGATTAAAAGCTATTACTATGAGCAGCCTGATGTCTACCACATCTGGCCCTTTCCTGCGGAGATCGACGGCTTTAAATTCCCCGCTTTTCCCCTGATGATTCCCGATCCTCATCCCCGCTCCAACTGGGAGATGACCTATAAAGACCTTCCAGAAGACATGCTTCAAGCCTTCATAAAAGAAAGTCAAAAAAGACTTGAAAAGACCATCGAGATATTTAAACCCGATGTCGTAGAATGTCAACATGTTTGGCTTATGAATCATCACCTATCAAAAGTAAACATTCCCCTCTTTTGCACTGCCCATCATAGCGATCAGATGGGTTTTATTTATGATGAAAGGATCCGCCCTTACGTGAAAGAATCCATCGAAAAAGTGAGGAAGCTTTTTGCTGTTTCCTATTTTGTTAAAGAGGAAGTCGTAGATCTTTATGGTATCGATGAAAACAGAGTGGCTGTCTTTAAAAATGGGTATGATAAAAAGGTCTTCTACTCCTATAAAAAGGATAAGAAAAAGGTTTTGGATGAGCTGGGCCTTGATATCTCCCCCGACAAAACTTTTGTCAGCTTTGCGGGAAAAATCTCAAAAACAAAAGGGATCGACATTCTTCTTCAGGCAAACCTTCTCATGAATCGAGATGACATCCATTTTTTGATCCTTGGCGGAGGAGACTACGAAAAATTTATCAAAACGAATTTTCCAGAAGGGATTGATACATCAAGAGTCCACTTCATCGGGCATCAATCCCCCCGTATGGTTGCTAATGTTCATAACATCTGTAAGCTTAGCACTCTCCCTTCTAGATCTGAAGGGTTTGGAATTGCTTGTGTTGAAGCAATGGCATGCGGTCTTCCCCTTGTGATTACTCGAGAAGGAGGGCTAAAAGAGATTGGAGAGGGCTTTTTTGTTGAAAAAGAAAACCCCCTTGAGCTTTCAGAAGCTATTACGCGAATTGTCGATTTGCCTGACGACGAATATAGCGCCCTTGCACAGCGGATGCAATCGCATGCTCAAACATTTTCCTGGGAAACGATTGCTCTAGAGCGACTCCAATACTATGAAGAAGCATTGTGCGATGAAAAATCTGTGTCCCTATGAAAGAGTTTTTCGAGTATTCGACCTTAGCACTTTTCTGGTTTTTCTTTGCTATTAATTCCTTTTACGTTCTTTTGATACTCATTTCCATTCCCCTTGTATCTCGTCGATTTAAAGAAGCCCAATTTGAGCGGATTGAAACGTTACTAGAGTCTGAGACCTTGCCTCAAATTGGAATTATCATGCCTTTTCATGGTGGAAAAGAGCTTGTGGTCAATAGCATTAAAAATGCTCTTAATCTGGAGTATCCTAATTTGGAGGTCATTGCGATCAATGATGAATCCCAAGATGAGACCTTTGAAATGGTACAAGAAATTTTTGCGCTTAGAAAAGCTCTTCCGCGAGTAGAGTCGAATATTCCTACAGAAAAGGTCAAAGGGGTCTATCGTTCCCAGCTCTATCCCAACCTCATTGTGGTTGATAAAATATCTCGCGGTAGAAAAGGAGATGCATCAAACGCAGGGATTAATGAGGCAAGAGCAAGCCTTATCGCGATTGTGGATGACGATACCATCTTAGAAAAAGAGTGTTTGCTCAGAATGATCCGCCCCTTTTATCATAAAAAAGGGTTTTCTGCCCAAGGGGGAACTCTTAGGATTCTAAATGGGTGTACGGTTAAAGAAGGTCAAATTACTAAAGTTGATGTTCCAAAAAATGTTTGGAGCGGCATTCAAATTGTTGAATATTTACGCGCCTTTCTCTATGGACGGCTTGGATGGAATCCCTTAGGAGGTCCCCTTATTGTTTCTGGAGCTTTTGGCCTTTTCCGTAAAGATCGAATCCTAGAAATCAAAGGGTATGATCCAGGATCTATAGGAGAAGATTTTGAATTAACGGCCCGCCTTCAAAAGTGCATGAGAGAAAAGGGGGAAAAACATGTGATCCACTTTATCCCCGATCCAGTTGCCTGGACAACAGTACCCGATACCGTTGAATCTCTTAAGCGTCAACGGATAAGATGGCACCAGGGGCTGATGGAAGTGCTTTCGACCTACCGCAAGATGCTTTTTAATCCCACCTACGGAAAAGCTGGAATGATTGGATACCCCTACATGCTTTTTGGAGAATTTCTTGAGCCCTTTATAGAGATCTTTGGGATTTTCCTTATCTGTATTGGAACTTCATTGGACTATCTCGCTTGGATGAACATCGTATTTATCATCCTTGTGACATGGGGAATTACCGTATCTATTACATGCATTTCGATCCTTTTAGAAGTCACCACCTTCCGACGCTACACAAAAGCAAAACAAATTCTTCGCCTGCTTTTCCTCGCCCTTATTGAAAGCTTTGTCTTCCGCCCTCTTTATTTTGTTTGGCGCTTTATGGCTGTTTTTCGCACCATCGTCGGAAAAAAAACTTGGTAAAGCAGGTCCAATGTAAAGCCGCTTTACATCAAGTTTGTAAAAGCTCGAGAACATCTTCCCAGGTGAGTTTGGTGATCGCTTCGTCGTCGCAGCTGACAATCTTCTTGACGATCCCTTTTTTGCGGTTTTGCATTTCAACGATCTTTTCTTCAATGGTGCCCATGGTCACCAGCTTGTAAACTGAGACTGACTCTTTTTGCCCAATCCGATGGACCCGGTCGGTCGCCTGGCTCTCGACAGCAGGGTTCCACCACATATCGTAATGAACAACGGTATCGGCACCCACAAGGTTGAGCCCTGTTCCCCCTGCTTTAAGGGAGACGAGGAAGACAGGAATGTCGGGATCTGAGTTAAATTCTTTGACAATTTCAAGGCGGTTTTTGCTCGATCCATCGAGGTAGTTAAAACGAATCCCTCTCTGCTCAAAGTCATTTTTCATGATTTGGAGCATCCGGGTGTATTGGGAGAAGATGACCGTCTTATGTCCCCCTTCGATCAAGGTTTGGAGGAGCTCAACGAGCATATCATACTTGGCAGAGTCACCGGGCTCGGGAATTTCCTTGGCAAAAATCGCGGGGTGGCAACAGATTTGCTTGAGACGGGTGAGAGTTGCCAAGACATGGATCTGTACCTTGTCAAACCCATCTCTTTCGACAAGCTTGACAAGCTCGTCGCGGGCCGACTCGGCGTAAGACTTGTAAAGCTCACGCTGCACATCGGTGAGCTGACAGTGATAAACGTTTTCGCTGACTGGGGGGAGATCGTCCAAAACATCGGCCTTCATTCGGCGGAGGATGAAGGGGGCCACTTTTTTGCGGAGATATTGGAGGTTTTTTGTCTGTTCTTCCCCGGAAAGGCGGACATATTTTTCGACAAAGCGTTCGTAACTTCCCAAAAACCCGGGCATCAAAAAGTCGAAAAGGCTCCAGAGCTCATCTAGAGAGTTTTCAATAGGAGTACCGGAAAGGATCATCCGGTGCTCAGCCTTGACCATTTTAACCGACTTGGCATTCCGCGTCCCGCGGTTCTTAATATGTTGCGCCTCATCGAGAATCATGCAGGAAAAGGTGATCTTGTCATAGGTTTCGATATCTTTTTGGAGGAGGCTATAGGATGTAATCACAATGTCATACCCCTTCGCTCCCTCGAGAAGTTTCTTCCGCTGGTTGGGCATCCCATCAATGATGAGGGTTTTGAGCTTGCCGTTAAATTTGTGACACTCTTCTTGCCAGTTGTAGAGAAGAGAGGTAGGGCAGACAACAAGGGCAGGCTTGTTTGCATTTTTCTTGTGCTGCGTTAAAGCAACGATGGCCTGCAAGGTTTTTCCTAGTCCCATATCATCGGCTAAGATTCCACTTAAGTACATCGAGCGAAGACGCTCCAACCACTGCACTCCTTCAACTTGGTAATTGCGGAGGTCGGCGTTGACCTCTTTTGGAATGGGGCTAAACTTAAGCTCCTTTTCTCCGAGCATCTGCTTCCGGATTTCTTTGAGCTGAGGGGTCATCTTAAAGGCAACGGGAAGCCCCTTAAAGGTCTCCTCGTCAATATTGGCAAGGCTCCATAAAGGACGCTCAAGCTTTTTATTATCGAGCTTTTCAATGCCAAGCTCATCAAAGAGTTGGACAACAGCGCCCACCTCATCAAGATCGAGAACCAAAATCTTCGAAATCTTATTGCTCCCCTCTTTTGTCTTCTTCTTCCCAGTGTCGAGCTCGAGATAGGTCCGCCGCGAAATGATACAATCCCATAGACGATCGACAGCGACCCCTTTAAGAGCTCCTTTTACTTCAACGTCCATTTCATAGACATCCTTCCGTTCGGTATGGGAAAGAGAAAGCTTAAATTTGGTCTGATCGTAGATAAATTGGTCGAGAAGGTTTTGAGGACAGTTGAACTTCACCCGGTGTTGATTGCGGGGAATGATATCGGTCATAAACTCGATGATTTTTTTCTCAGATTTAGCGACAAAAACCTGCTCTTCGGTATCGAAGACAAAGTCTTGGAAAAGGTTGTCGATGATCTTCTGCTCTTCGACTAAGTTACGGGCCACGATCCCCTCCCCAGTCACAAAAGAGTAGATATCGTCAAAGGTGAGCTTTTTCGATGAGGCAGGAACTACATGCTCGTCATATCTAAAGGAGAGAGTCGCATCGAGCTCTCCATTGAGGAAGGCAAGATCACAAATTGACTCAATGGAACCTGCATAAGGGAGGGTGGTAAAGTGTTCGACTACTCCATCCATATCGACCTCTGCAAAGCGGGACATCTCAGGGAGGGCATTTTCAACAAAGGTTCCAAAAAGGGGCTGCGGAATCGTCATCTCTCGCATCGGAAGCAAGCTGCGGAGATGTCGCCGCGTAATGTGCTCTGGGAAACGGTAATAAACGTGGTTATAGATCACCCCAGCTTTTTCACACTCAAAAAAGCAGACATCTTCGAGCATGACCTTCTGTTTATCGATCAAAAGCATGGGATTAAGAAGTATTTTGGTCGTCGGAGGGTGGATATACTCTAAAGAGACATTGATATGGGCATCGATTTTCGAAAAGTGGATGGGAGATTCAAGATTTTCTTCAAAAAGAGAGGGAAGGGTAGGGAGCTCATCATCTTGGGAGGTCCACCCCTTTTGCTTCAACATGTCAGAGGCAATGTCATGGGCCTTTGCCAAGATCATCCCAAAGGTTTTCATCTCAAGCGTGGCAACTTTTTGGGCCCTCTCACTCGTCACTTTTTCGGGGAGGGTGGCATGGTCCATCACAAGGCGGGCGATTTCTTGCTCACTTTCATTAAAAGAGCTCACACCAAAAAGATGGCTTTTCCCCCCAACATAGAGGGGTTCTTCATAGCGGAGAGCCTCCAAAAATTGCCGAATATTAGGAATGTGAAGGGGTTTGGAACGAGAAGGGAGACGAAGGGCAAGCTGCACCTCGACTTGTCCCCCCTTTTGCTTGGGGAACTGATAGATCACTGCCAGCTCTGCTTTTTCAATCTCCCCTTTTTGCTCAGGCAAGAAAAAGGGTGATTTTGCCAAAAGGTGGGAGGCTCCGACATATTCTTTAAGGAGCTCTTTTTGATATTCTTCGTCGCGCCGCTCAGCCTCTTTGGTCTCTGCTTCTTTCACCGCCTCTAAAAGCTTTTCCTTTTCCTCATCGCAGAAGCCATCATCTTCAGTCACCTCTTCCAAGTCGGTTTCCTTGGAGTAGCTCACCAAAATTTCATCCAAGCAGGATTCTAAATGGAAAAGGACAGCCGCTAAATGTTGGCAGTCGTAATGGTAAGGACAATCGCAATCTGAGTCGATCGTTTCACTTTCTACCCGGTCGATTTCAATCTCACTTTCGTAGGTATTCTTGTATTGTCCCAAGACTTTAGCACTAATTCGAATTGAAGTGGCATCTAAATGAAGAATTTTTGCAGAAAGCACTTTTTTCGTTTCAAAAAGAGTCTTCCCTTCCTTTAAAATCGTCGAAGAAAAGTCTTGCTTGAGTTTCCTTAAATTCAACATTGTAAAAAGTCACCTCGTTCACTTCTGACAGTTGCTTGGGTATACATCTTTTTCAAAACCTCTGCAAGTGATTTTTTATGCAAAATGAAAAAATTTTTTTTCGTTGCCAAAAATGGTGGGACAGGGGATAATTGGGCTCTTCGTTAAGGGAATAATTGAATTTTTATGCTTAATTTTCGCTCTGCCCAACAGGCTGTTGCTCAAGCCTTCGATCAACATACTTTCGGGATCAGTGGTTATCCCAAGGGGTTTGCTTTACAGCAGACTTTTTTAAATCGAGCTGTTTATGTAGTTGACAATAAAGCAGATGAGCTTTCTTTTGCCGGGTTGCCTATGGAAATGCGGTTAAAGATCGTTGGGCATACCGTTAAGACTGCGCGGGGATGGATGATCGCTAGCCGTGAGCTTGACTCACCCGATCTTGAGATCGTCTCTGAGTGTTTTTTAAACACATTAGGGCTTGAACGCAATGAGGAAATACCGGCCCGCCATCAGGTTCTAAATCACATCGGGAAAACTTTTTTTGAAAAACTCACCTTTGAGGAGAAGGTAAAGGCTTATAGTCGCCTTTACCGAAACCACGTGCCCAAGAGTCTAATATTAGAAATTCATATGGCAAAGGTTTTGAATTATGGTCGAGAGCGGATGTGGATGAAATGGACAGCCACCTGTTTAGGTGCTTTTATTGCCCTTAGAATTCTCTACAAAGAGTTTATCTTTTTTCAATCCTATACGATTAAATTGGCAAAACGACACCTCTATTGGGTACAAAGCTGGAATTATTGGGCAGGACATGCCTGGGGCATGTCCCCCCTTTTTCGTGTCACAAATGTTTATCTCACCATCGCCAGGAAATTCCCTCGACAAGCAACCTATATAGTCCTGCCCTACTCTATGTTTCTTGTCCATTTCTTCGCCTGCCTATTCTTAGACGAGCTTGACGCTGACTACTTGCCCACTGGGCTTCCAGGTAACCAAGCAACTCTTAATGAGAGGCTTCTTTGGATTACCCATCTTTTGTCTTTCTTTGCCGTTGCTCCTTTCGCCCTTTCGATTCACATGTTTCAGCCTCTAAGAGCTCCCGCAACAGACCCCGATACCGTTAAAAATCACATCCTCTCGTGCTTTCCAGCAAATGCAGACGAAAAAGTCGCCTCTGATTGGAACTCCCTTATCCCTCAGGAAACAACTCCCCCAATTGCTGCCTCTTCTTCAATCTAAGTTTTTCATTTTGAAAAAAAGGAAAAAGATGGTACAGTGGTTTTTTTCATCTGCGGGTGTAGCTCAGTGGTAGAGCATCACGTTGCCAACGTGAGGGTCGTGAGTTCGAATCTCATCACCCGCTTTTATTGACTTACTTTCAGGAACTTATGACAGAGCAAAAAGAATACAAATCAGAAGCCGTAACCTTCACCATCGAGCGCAAGCCCGAATGTGTTGCCGAATATAAAGTAAAAACTTCTGCCGATCTCGTTAAAAAAGCGCGAAAAAATGCGATCCGCGCCGTTTCCAAGGAGGTTTCTCTTCCTGGATTTCGAAAAGGGCGGGCCCCCGACCACCTGATTGTCAAAAAATTTGCTGGCCCCCTTGAAGAGCGGTGGCAAAAGGCGATTGCTGATGAAACATTCCGCGAATGTCAAAAACTTGCCCACACACCTCTTTTAGGAGAGGATGCCCGGATCAGCTTCAATGTTGACAAACACTCTCTTGAAGAAGGGGCCGAGGTGACCTACACCTTCGAAACCGAACCCCTTGTTCCTAAAATCGACCTTGCAACAATCGAGATCGAAGAGGTGAAAAAAGAAACGGTCGATGCTAAAAAGATCGAAGAAACCCTCCATGATATACAGATGTTTTTCTGCGAGTGGGAAAAGATTTCTGACCGTGGCATCAAAGAGGGAGACCATGGGGTCATCGACGTCGATATTGTCGAAACCGAGCCGCCTCAAAAAGCCTTGACCAATGCCCGTTTTCAGGTGGACAAGAAAAAAATGGCAAAATGGATGCACGATCTGATCATCGGAATGAAGATTGGAGAGGCAAAAGAGGGACTAAGCGAGCCCGATCCCGACGCTTCTGAAGAGGAGAAAAAGGCCACTCCCCCTAAAAAGGTGCGGATGATTCTCCGCTCGATTGAAAACCCAAAACTCCCCCCGATTGATGACGCCCTTGCTCAAAAGCTAGGCGCTAAAGATGAAAAAGAGATGCGGGAAAACCTCGAAAAACTTCTCAATAAACAAGCCGAAGAACATGCTCAAAAGCATTACCGCGAGCAAGTGAGCAAACATCTTGTCGAAACTTACCCCTTCGATCTTCCCAAAAGTCTCCTCCAAAAAGAGACCCAGTTTCGGATCAAACAACTGGTTGCTGACCCCGCTTTCCAACAAAAAATGATGGGGATGAACGAAGAGGAGCGAAAAGCGGCGATTAAAGATATCGAAACACAAGGAGAAAAAGCGGTCCGCCTTTTCTACATTTCCCGCCACATTATTGAAGAGAATAAGATTCCTGTCTCCCCTAGCGAAGTGCACCAAGAGGTCAAGACCCCTCTAGAAGCCCTCTTTAGCGACCAGTCTGACATTTATAATGCCAAAGAACAGTCACAGGAGCAAAAAGCAATTGCCATGTCCCGTCTGATCTTAAGTAAGGCCGAAGATTTCTTGATTTCGAAGGCAAAAATTGTTCCACCAAAGGCGAAGAAAAAAGCAGCTCCCAAAAAAACGACAGCCAAGAAAAAGGCTGCTCCAAAGAAGAAAACAACGAAGAGTGCTTGACCGGAAGAGCGCTTGATGTCTATAAAAGGGTAAAAAACGTCAAATAAAAGGAATTGGCATGCCTGTAATACCTACTGTGATTGAAGATACTGGACGGGGTGAACGTGCGATGGACATCTACTCCCGCCTCCTTAAAGATCGGATTATCTTTATTGGAACGGCGATCGATGACCAAGTCGCCAACGCTGTTGTAGCGCAACTTATTTTCTTGCGCGCAGACGATCCTAAAAAAGATATCAGCATTTATATTAACTCTCCTGGTGGCTCGGTCACTGCTGGCCTTGCAATCTATGATACGATCCGCTTCCTCGGGATCGACGTCAATACCTACTGCCTGGGCCAAGCAGCTTCTTTTGGAGCGCTTCTTCTTTGCGCAGGAACCAAAGGGAAACGGTTTGCCCTTCCCAACAGTCGGATCATGATCCACCAACCCTACGGAGGGATCACCGGCTCTTCTGCCGACATTTATATTCAAGCCAAAGAGATTGTGCGCGCGAAACAATTAACGGCAGAGATCATCGCTGAGCATACTGGGCAACCACTCGAAAAGGTGATTGAAGACTCCGACCGTGACTTTTTCATGAGCGCTGAAGAAGCGGTTGCATATGGACTGATCGACAAAGTGGTCACCCCCACCAAAAAACCAAGTTTGAGCACCGTGTAAATGAGTAAAAAAAAGACCGACTCCGAAGAAATCGCCTCCTGCTCTTTTTGTGGACGGGCTGAAGATACCGTAGACAAAATTGTCTCTGGCCCTAACGCCTTTATCTGCGATAAGTGTGTCCGTCTTTGTGTCGACATTGTCGAAAAAAAAGATAGCAAGCATGAACTCAAACTTCTCAAGCCAAAAGAGGTTAAAACCCGTCTCGACGACTATATCATTGGACAGGAACGGGCGAAAAAAACAATCGCTGTTGCGGTTTACAACCACTATAAGCGGGTGCGTGCAATAGCAAGCGAGCCAGGCGCTACTCAGTACAGCAAATCCAATGTGCTCCTTTTGGGTCCGACTGGCTCGGGGAAAACCTTGATCGCCCGCACCTTAGCTGAAGTGCTCGACGTCCCCTTTGCCATTGCTGATGCGACAACGCTCACAGAAGCCGGTTATGTCGGGGAAGATGTGGAAAATATCATCCTCCGCCTCGTCCAAAACGCCGACTACGACATTGCCCGCGCCGAGCAAGGGATCATCTACATTGACGAAATCGACAAGACCCGGAAAACAACAGGGAACGTCTCGATTACCCGCGACGTATCTGGAGAGGGGGTTCAACAATCTCTTCTTAAAATCGTTGAGGGGACGGTTGCGAATATCCCACCTAAAGGGGGACGGAAACATCCCAACCAGGAATACATTAAAATCAATACCCAGAACATCCTCTTTATTGCGGGAGGAGCCTTTGTCAACCTCGATAAAATGATTGCCAAACGGCTAGGGAAAGGGGTGATTGGTTTTGACACCGAGCAGCAAAACCGCGCCTTTGATGCAACTGAAACCAACTACCTCCTTTCAAAGGTGGAGACCGAAGATCTTATTGAGTTTGGTCTTATTCCTGAGTTTGTCGGCCGCTTTAATAGCATCGCAAACTGCAACGAGCTCACCCTTGAGGACCTTATTGAAATTCTCGTGAAGCCAAGAAATGCGGTGATCGAACAATATATCGCCCTTTTTGCCGAAGATGGAGTGGAGCTCTCTTTTACCGATGGAGCGCTAAGGGCAATTGCTACCAAAGCAAAGAAGTCCGATACCGGCGCTCGCGCCCTTCGGATGATCGTCGAAACACTCCTTATGGATCTGATGTATGAAATCCCCTCTGATCCCACCGTTAAGGAGGTCATCATCGATGAAGGGTGTGTGAACGAAGAAACGCCCCCCGTGATCAAGTATTCGAAGCAAAAAGCGAGTTAATAAAGGGGTCTGAAATTGGTTTACCTAAGGCCCCTTGAATCAGCCACTTCTCCCCTTTAGGTATTCCATATTTTCCTTGGGTAAAGTCAGCAATTTGGGTCGAACGACTTTCTTGGATATGAAGAATAATAGCGGCAACCTCTTGAGCGTCACTCTTTTTTCCCTCTTTCACTCCAGACAGTTTGTTATAATCTGTAACAATCTCACCAAGTGCTTCTTCTGTCAAATCGCCTTTTCGAGCAAATTCTAACAAGACAAATTGGATAAGGGTATCACTTGCCCTTTCAATCTCTCTAAGTTTTAGAATCTCCTCTTCAACTTTGTCAATCTCTTGCTCGCTTCCGTTGTTTTCAAGAAGTGTTTTACGATCCTTTTTTTTCGATATTAATTGCTTATTTGCCTTTTTCTTAAGCTTTTTGACTTCCTTAAGATTATCTTTTACCTCAGTGCGTTGCTCTTCGGTCACTTCTAGCTCAGTCAGTCTATTCTTACTTCCTAGGCTAAAATTCAGATAGTCTTCAGTGTCTGAGAGGTGGGGGAAAAGGGGTTGCATTTTACCCAGATAACTTTGAACAAATCGGCTCGCTTTTCGATTCCCTATAAGGGGTCTGGTCAGGCTTTCAAGCTTCCTAAGATTTTTTAATACTTCTTCCTGCACCTCTGAAGCGTTAAACTCCGATAAATTTTTCCTGCGCAGGAGCTTCTTTACATCCTCTAAGTCATGGAGAAAATACTTCTCACCACCTGTTTCTAAAAAGCCATTAAAAGTGACACGAACGGGTTCTGTCTTTCCCAGAGCAAACCACCACTTCACCTTTCCCAGTTCTTTATCGATGCTTTTCTGCATCTCGGTATCTTCCTTGTCATTCTTCTTTTTTAGATCTACTGAGCGACTGATATGGGAAGAAAAATCCCCTTGCGAAAGAAATAGTGTTGCGGAGCTGCAAAGCCCACTTTTGTTTCTTAATTCGGCATCAACTGGATCCATAGACACTAAAAGAGGCCCAGGAGCGACAGCAGACTCGTTTGCCACTGTAATTACAGCCCTTAGATCGCCGACTCTGTTGTTAAGCTCTTCATTATCAGCTTCTTGGGGAGTGTTAGTGGTGCCGGATCTGGAAGAGCTTTCAGAAGAAGAAGCAGCTATGGCCATAGTAAATCCCTTTTCTTTTTCTTTAATTATACCATATTAGCCCTTTATTTTACAGATATTTTTAAAGAGATAAAAAGTTAATTGGTTGAATATAAGAGATTTATGATGGGATCCAGTTTTTGGGACGTTTCTTCTTTTTCTTAGGAGGCTCATCTCCTCCATCGTCCTTTTTCTTGATCTCTTGGGCATCCTCATCGAGCTTTTTCTTGGCCCCTTCGATCGCCCCCCACTGCTCCTGGGAGAAATTCTTAGGATCGCTCGAGTAGGCAGCGAGCTGTTCCGGGGTCATCCCCGTCTTTTTGCAGATCCGCTGGGTTTCCTCTTCCATTTTGCTTTTGAGGAGGGTCAGCTTCTTGAGAGCCTCTTTTTTTTCCTCTTCGGTACCATTAAGCATCTGATGCTTAAAACGTTTGAAGTACTCGACCGAGTCTTCAAACACCTCTTTTAGACGGGCGTCCTTCTCCTCAGAGCTGAGGTCAAAAAAGCGCATAATCCGATCAAATTCATCTTCCATCTTAAAGGCCTCCTACCCTCAGTATAGGGAATCTTGAGGTGAGTGTCTACTTTCCATTGCGAAAAATCTAAGAAAGCTTTAAACGAGAAAGATATGCAAGCGGAAAAACTGATAGAAACGGTGGCGAGAGAGCTCAAGTTAGAAGCGATTCCTCAAAAAAACAAAGAGGGCTTCTACGAACTACAGGTGAGCTCCCTTGTTCTGATTAAAGAGCTCGATCCAGGTCTTTTCTTGAGCGCAAAGATCCTTCCCGTTCCCAAGGCAAAGAATAAAGAGGCCCTTTTCATCCATCTAATGAAGGCCAATCTTCTCGGCCAAGGAACAGGCGGGGGGGCCATTGGGATCGACGAAAAGGAAAAGTTTTTTACTTTGTCACTCACCCTTCCTTTCGAAGTCGACTATAAAACCTTTCATGAAAGCCTCGAAGACTTTCTTAATTACGTCGACTATTGGAAAGAAGAAGTGGTTCATCTTCAAACAACACTTATGTAAAATAGCTAGCCATAAAACTCGTGAGTGTGTAACCTCCGGAAGGTAGGTATGAACTGTGGAATGAGGTAATGGCAGGTTTTTTAATCGCCGAGGAAGGTCCGCTCACGGGTCTCGTTATTCGCTTTGAAGAAGGTGAAGAGTGGGTGCTGGGGCGCGATCCTGATGTTTCTTATCAAGCCATCGAAGATCCGATGGTGTCGCGTAAACATGTGATTTGCCGCAAGACCGACGAGGGGTACCTCCTTGAAAATCTTAGCGCCATTAACCCTGCGAGCATCAATGGAAAGGTGATGGAAGAAACGGTCCTCCTTCAAGAGGGAGACACGGTTCAGATTGGAAATGTCTTTTTCCGCTTCACCCTAAAAGATCCTGCGATGGTGAAAGAGATCAAGGAAGAGGTCGAGGCCCCAACGATTTATGAAGAGGAAGATGAGCTTGGCGGTCTTGCTTTTAGGGGAGCAGCGAATGCGCGGTGGATCATCAAGGTCATTTCGGGACCAAATGCGGGAGCTGAGTTTGGCCTTCATGAAGGGGCAACTCTCATCATTGGAAAAGATCCAAATACCTGCGATATCCTCTTCCAAGATTTGAGCGTCTCTCGCCAACATGCAAAAATTATCGCTGGCAAAGAGGGAACGGTCACCATTGAAGACTTGGGAAGTCTCAATAAGGTGCGGATCAACGGAGAAGAGGTTGAAGGGGCAACCGAAGTCAAATCTCAAGATCTGATTGCTTTGGGAACAACCTCCTTTTTAGCAATCGATCAAGAGCAGACGCGGGAAACGATCGTCTCCCCTACTGCAGGGATGGAATATGCTCCTCCAAAAACGGCGGAAGAAAAAGCAGAGGAAGCAGAGGAAAGAGCAGAAGAAGCGGCGGCAAAGAAAAACTGGAAGAAGATGATCATCCCCACCCGCCACCTGGTGCTTGCTGGGGTCTTTGCGGTCCTCCTTGTTTTGGGTTTAGGCGGGGTGTTTACCCTTTTTAAGTCGGAACCGATCGCTTTAGTTGAAGGAAACGAACCAAAAGAAATTGCGAAAGCGCTAAAAAATTTTCCAGAGGTGGAGTTTTCATTCAACCCAAGCACGGGAAAACTCTTTATTTTAGGACATGTGATGACAGAGGTGGATCAACAAGAGATGGTCTACCTTCTCAAGTCGCTAAGCTTTGTCAAATCGATCGAAGACAATGTGATTATCGATGAGTTGGTGTGGGAAAATACCAACGCTCTACTCACAAAAAATTCGGCGTGGCGCGGAGTGAATCTCACTTCAATGATTCCAGGCCATTTTGTCCTTCGCGGCTATGTGGGAACCCTTGAGGAGGCGACAAATCTTTCTGAATATATCAACTTGAACTTCCCCTATCTTGATAAACTGGACAACCAAGTCGTCGTTGAAAATACCCTTGAAGCGCAGGTCCAAGGAATTTTAACCGAAAATGCGTTTGGAAATGTCACGTTCCAATTTGGAAACGGAGAACTCATTTTGGCTGGGCGTGTCCCTTCAAATGAGGAACGAAAATATAATGCAATGGTAGCCGATCTTAAGAGGATTAAAGGGGTCCGCTTGGTAAAAAACTTCGTCATTTTTTCAACGCCAACGAGTGGAATAGTTGACATTTCATCGAAGTATAAGGTAACAGGAAATTCAAAATATGGAAATGTCAACCAATATGTTGTGGTCAATGGAAAAATTCTTTCTGTTGGTAGCAATTTAGATGGGATGAGAATTACTAGTATGGATAATAATTCAGTTTTTCTCGAAAAAGATGGCATAAAATACAGGATTAACTACAATCAAAATTAAACGGTAATCAGAGGTGAAAAGCCATAATGTTTGGATTAGAAAAAAATGACAAGCCCCCCCGTTTTGAGTTTGATCTAGAAAAAGATCTTAAAAAAAGCTCTTCGGAAAAAAAGAAAGTGCTCGACCAGATCGATGCGCAAACAAATGCATTAAAAACAACGCTTCGTGAAGGTGCTGCTTCAGAAAATTTTGATAAGTGTGGAGTTCTTCTTCAAGCTTACGGCGCTCTAAAAAGGGTGGTTGAGCGAACGACACGAAAGTAATAAGGTAACATGGAATGAGGTAGATTATGGGAGAACAGCACCCGGTTTCTCTGACGTTTTATACGTTAATTAAAAGTTATTCGAAATTGCAAGCAGAGGTAGTTTCGCAGGTTAAAAACGTTGCCAGTCGACTGTCTGCGGCAACACCTGGTAAATTCCTCCTTTTGCAATTCTCAATGTCTCAGGTGACACAGGTAGGTGACTCGATCTCGAATCTGATTTCTCAGGTCAACTCGATGATCAACTCCTCTGTACGTAACCAGAAAGTAAGTTAACCTAAGGGATTAAGATCATGGAAGACCTATCTAAGTATGACGAAGACTTCTTTCTCTTTTTGGAAGCGGGGTTTATCGCCATTAACCAAGCAGATGAAGATGCTGCTGTGAAAATGTTTAAAGCTTGCGAGCTCTTGCGTCCAGACAACTCCCTGGTCCAAGTGGGAATTGGCTATCTCCATCTCCACAAATTGGAGCTTAAAAATGCGATCAAGTGTTTTGAAGAAGTTCTTGCCAAAGAGCCCGATAATGAAATGGCAAAAACCTTCTTAGGAATTGCTTTTTCCCTGACTCCTGATCAGGTGTCAAAGGGGGAGAAGATTCTTGAAGAAGCGGCTAAAGGATCTTCGGATGCTGATGTGAAGAAGGTAGCGAATACCACCCTCGATTTTGTGGAACATTTTGTAAAAAAACCTGGCGACGGAGCGCAGCCTTCTAAGTAAATCATGGCAAATAATCGTCCCGAAGAAATCTCTGGCTCTTCAAATATAGACCCCGCGAAATCGATCCAGCCAGGAGAAAAGCAGCTCCCTAAGCCGACTGAGTCTTTCGAATCTTACATGAAAGAAAGTGGTCCTCCAAGCACCGGCATGAAAACTGAAGGGTCTACTCCCTTTGATCTTGCAGCGCAGGGGAAAGCTGTTCCACCAGGAACAGGGCCCACCCATGAGACCATTGTCGCGCAGATGAACAGCAACGCCTCTGTTCTGGGCGATCTCCAAACCCAGCTCACCAATAAAGATCTTAAGCTCCGGCAATCGCAAAAGTATCTTCTCCGCAACAAGCTAAGCAGCGCCAACCAAAATATCCGGACCGCCTCAAAGAAAACAGGGGCTGAGACCGGCCCTCCCGTTGCAAAATTTTCGCGGCAAAGTCCGATCAACAAGTTCCTTGGGCTTGTGACCGATTCTCAGACTCAACTCGCCGACGCACAGTCACGGATCAACAATCTCAACATGAATGGGCAGTCGCTCAATCCTGGAGAAATGCTCACCATTCAGGTGAAACTTGCCAGGGCGCAACAAGAGCTTGAGTACTCTTCGGTCCTTTTAAGTACCGCGACAAGCGACATCAAAACCCTCTTCAACATCCAACTGTAGTCAGACTGGATTTTTAATTTCGCTTAAGATAGAATCAAAGGTGAGGTATGAATGGCACAAGGTCCTGATTTTGATAAACTCATTGGACATCTCGAAGATATTGAGCTAACAACGGTTCATGGACGGATCACCGAGATCGTGGGGATGCTCATCCGAGCGATCGTTCCCAACGTTAAGATGGGAGAGGTCTGTCTTATTAAGCGAGAGGAAGAGCCCCTCCTCGCCGAGGTGGTTGGCTTTACAAAAGAAGAGGTTTTTCTTTCTCCACTTGGGGAGATGACCGGTATAGGTCCCTCTTCTGAGGTCATTCCTACGCGCCTTCCCTTACATATCAAGGTCGGCCCTAATCTCCTTGGCCGCGTTTTGGATGGAATGGGACGTCCTCTCGATGAAGAAACGAAGGGACCTCTTGTTTTAGAAGAGACCTATTCGGTCATCAACCCTCCCCCGGATCCATTAGAAAGAGAGATGATTTCCGAGCCGATTTCGGTCGGCATCCGGGCGATCGATGGCGTTTTGACCTGCGGAAGGGGGCAGCGGGTGGGGGTTTTCGCAGCAGCGGGTGGAGGTAAGTCAACTATTTTGGGGATGATGGCCCGTTATGCCCAGGCCGACGTCAATGTGATTTCCCTTATTGGAGAGCGGGGGCGAGAGGTGCGGGAGTTTATCGAGCACGACTTGGGCGAAGAAGGGCTTGCCCGCTCAGTCATCATTGTCTCCACCTCCGATCAAGCTGCCCAGCTCCGCCTAAATGCCGCCTATGTGGGAACCTCCATCGCAGAATATTTTCGTGATCAAGGGAAAACAGTCATCTTAATGATGGACTCGGTGACCCGTTTTGCGCGGGCGCTCCGGGAGGTAGGCCTTGCGGCGGGAGAACCTCCAGCGCGTGCCGGTTACACCCCATCGGTTTTTGCTACCCTCCCTCGCCTCTTGGAACGATCGGGAAACTCCGCCAAAGGATCGATCACCGCCTTCTATACGATTCTTGTTGCCGGCGATGACATGAACGAGCCGGTGGCCGACGAGGTCCGCTCGATCCTCGATGGCCACATTATCCTCTCCAGTGAGCTAGCCCGCCAGTACCACTATCCCGCCATCGACATCTTAGCCTCGGTCAGCCGAATCATCTCCAGCGTCACGAGTGAGGAACACCGAAAACTGATCGGTCAATTGCGAGAAGTCCTTGCCAACTACAAGAAAAATGAGCTCCTCATTCGGATTGGAGAATACAAGCCCGGATCAGATAAAGATGCCGACTTCGCGATCAAATATATCGACAAGGTGAACCGTTTCCTTAAGCAAAAGGTGGATGAAAAGTGCACCTCTGAAGAGACGCTTGAGCAACTTAACGCCCTATTTAGATGAAAGAAAAATACCCCCTAGAGCAACTCGTTCGGATTAAGCAGCGGAGGCTGGAAGAGGCTGAGCGGGTTTTAAAAGAGAAGAAAGAGACCCTTAAAAAAGAAGAGGACAAGCAAAAAGAGCTTGAGGCAGAAAGGGACAAAACTGCCCGTCATCGAGCAGATAAGTTGCAGCAGCTGCGGGAAACGCTCGACAAAGGAACCACTTCCGATAAAATCGAAACCATGCGAGACTACATTAAAGTCGTCGATGAAGAGCTCGCCCAAAAAGAGAAGAAAGTTGAAGAGCAGATCAAAAAAGTTGAAGAGGCCAAAGAGGCCGTCGAAGTGGCCCGAAAAGATATGATCAAAAAGCAGCAAGATGTAGAGAAGCTTAAAATGCACCGGAAAGAGTGGGACAAAGAGGTGAGAGCTCAAGAGATCCACAAGGAAGGAATTGAAACCGACGAGCTAGGAACAGCCATGCACACCTCAAAAAGGGGCAAACGTGGATCCAAATAAAATTCGTGGCAATATTCAGCGCCCCCACACTTCCGAAGAAAAGGAAAAGCCTGCCGAGAAAGTCGATCCCGACAAATTTAAGAAAGTGATGAAGGTTGACGAGTCGGATGAGGCTCAAAAGCGGCGGAAACGGAACCTTAAAAAAGAGGAAGAAGAGGGAGAAGAAAAAGAGGTAACGCCCGAGACTCCTGCCCCACGAGAAGGTTTTTCTGAGCTGATGAGTGATCAAGATGAGATGGGGAGTGTGATGGACAAGGAGTCAGCAGGTGTCCGCTACGAAACCCCTCCTGAAGAAGAGACCCCCTTTACCCCACCCGCACCAGGATCCATTCCAACAGAAGGGGTGGAGATTGAAGAAACGGACGAGCCCCTTCCCCCTCCACAGCAAGAAGAACAATCTTCGCAGCAAGAAGAACCCACCCCTCCCTCTCCAGCTCCAACCCCAGAAAAACCAGAAGATACATCTCTCCTTGCCTCCCAGCCGAAAAAAAGTGAACTTGAAGCATTAAAGAAAAAAAAGAAGCCGAAGACCGCCGCTCCTATCAAAAAAACAAGAGAAACGCCCGCTCCTCCCAAAAAAGAGGAGACAACTCCTCCGGAAAAGCCGCCCCCTTTTCATCGCCTTTCCCCGACAGAGGTCCGCGAACAAAAAATGGCCCAAGCAGAGAAAGAAGCCGAAGCATTTGCCCCACCCCCTCCTGAAGAAGGAGAGCAAGGGGGAATGGATCGGAGGAAGAAAAAAGAGGATGATACTTTTATAGAGGCAACTCCTGATACAGCAAGTATTCCCCTTCCCACTTTTGAGGCTCCCTTGCCCCCCATTACCCCCTCTGAAACAACCCCCGCCTTTAGCCACCTTTCTCCCGAAGTGTATGAGCTCTTTGAACGGATGGGAGGGGTGATGATCATCCAGCAAAATCTCGGGGTCACCACCACCACGATGAACATCAATATGCCTGACTCGGTTTTTCATGGGGCGCAAATCATCGTCGACCATTACAGCACTGCTCCTCACGCCTATAACATCCAGCTTGTGGGCAACCCCGAATCGGTCAAGGTCTTTACCGAAAATCTTGATGCTCTGAAAAACTCTTTTATCGAAGGAAATTTTAAGTTTGAGGCGAACATCCTCACTCCAACCCTTCAATCTCCCAAAAAATCTCCCCACCTCATCCGCCGCAAAGGATCTGCTGGTGGCAAAGGGGGACGCGGCGGCGGCAAAAAGAAATAACCGAGATCACGCCCACTATTGTGTTATATCGGGCATTATCGACACTTTTTGTCGAGATAATGCCCGTTATACGCTATATCTCGCATTATCTCGCTTTTTTCAGATGTATACCCATTCCAAATCTTGAATCGGAATGGGTATAGATGTAAAGCCGCTTTACATCTCGAAATGTTGCAACCAAATTAGAAATCATATAACCTTCCGTTTCCAGCACGTGAGGTATGGTTATGGATGTGAAAGGAAACCCCCAGGTGGCAGCGCGCTCTGCTACTGAGGCAAAAAAACAAGAAAAAACTCCCCCAAGACGTTCGTTTAAAGACTTTCTTCTAAGGAGAGAGCGGCCACGGCCGGTTGAGCAACGGCGGTCGGTTTTTGATCTTGCATCAAAAAACGAGAAGAAAAAGCGGAGTAACGATAGTGCACAGGGGCAGCCGACCGAGGCTAAGCTCGAAGGAGTGGCCGAAAGTCCTATTCAGGTTGCGGAAGTCAGCGAACTTTCTGAAGAGATGTCAATGCTCATCGACAAAATGGCGAACTTTGTCCAGCTAGAAAGTAAAAAAGGGATCTCCACGACAACGGTTTCGATTGGAATGGAAGGCTCGGTTTTTGATGGCTCTGAAATTGTGATCGACCACTATGACACCCATCCCCACTCGTTTAACCTTCAACTTGTTGGAAACCCCGAGGCAATGGAGGTTTTTGCTGCCAACCTAGCTTCTCTTCAAGCCTCTTTAGCCTCTCATCAACCTCTCCAGGGATTTCAGGTTTTTGTCCTTCCTCCTGTTATTGGAGAAAAGACGAAACTTTACGCCCGCGGAAGGAGCAAGGAAGAGAAAAAGAAAGCCGCAAAAATGGGTTCGCCCAAAAAAATCCCTTCCTAATTTGGCCTGAATGACGTATCCTGGTAAGTTAGGAGATAATAATGGCTGAGCATTGGATCAAACATGTTGAATCGCTTGCTGCGGGAGCGCAAGAGGTCCCGATGTGGGGCGCGGTTCCCTCTTTTCCTTGGGAAACATTTGCTGAGCACCTCTCCGCTTCTTTGGGCACAAAGGCGCTGAAGATCACGGCGGGGACGGCAGAGTGGAAAAAGGGAGAGTCCCTTTTAGCAGGGATGGGGCATGCTCCCCTTCAGGTTGCAGTAGAGCTTTCCCCCCTTCAAGGAAATATCTTTGTGATCTTTCCCTCGGAAGACTTTTCAAAGCTCTCCTCGTGGGCGATCCATGAAGGAGCGGGAAATGCCGGCTTTTCTGACGCTTACCTCCAGAAAGGGTTTTTTCGCTACTTAGCAACCGAGTCCCTTGCCATTATCGACCGATTACAAGTTTTCCAAGGGCTTGCTCCTAAACTTGTGGAAACGCCACTTGCACAAGAAGAGGCCTATGCGGTTGAGATTGAAGTAAAGCTAGGAAAAGAGACGGTTTGTGGAAGGGTTGTTTGTCCCAGACCCTTTCAGAAAATGTTTAGAGACCACTTTACTGCTGATTGGAATTTCTCGATCCCTTCCCACCTTTATGAGGAGGTGTTTGTCAATCTTTCCCTAGCAGCAGGAGAAACGAAACTTTCGCAAGAGACGTGGGGTAAGCTAGGGGAAGGAGACTTCCTCCTTCTCGACCACTGCTCCTACTACCCAGCGCTAAAAAAAGGGACTTTTCAGCTTTGTTTAGATGGTACCCCCCTCTTCCAGACAAAGGTCAAAGAGGAAAATCTTAAGCTGCTCGACTATGCACACTACTTTGAGGATAATAGTATGAATGATGAAGAATTTGAGGCCCCCTTTGAAGAGCCACTAGAAGAAGAAGCGCCGCCAGAGGCAGTTTCTGTTGAAGAGCCCCCCAAAGAAAAGATGGTCTCCCCCAAAAAAGTGCCAATCGCTCTTACTGTCGAAGTGGCAAGGATGAAGATGAGTCTCGACAAACTCCTAAAGCTCAAGCCAGGAAATGTTCTTGAGCTTGGAGTCCAACCTGAAAAAGGGGTTGACCTTGTTGCCAATGGCAAATGTGTCGGGAAAGGAGAGCTTTTGCAGGTTGGCGATGTGATCGGTGTGAAGATCGTCAAACTCGGCGGGTGATCCGCCGTGGCTGCTGAAGATTTCCATAAACAGTCAACTTTACCTAATCTTACAGGGGAAGATGAACCTTTACCCCTGTTTCCGAAAAGAATTGGCCCCTATAAAATTGAAACCCTTTTGAGCAAAGGGGGGATGAGTTATCTCTATCTTGGCCTCGATCCCGAAACGAAGAATCCTCTCGCGATCAAAGTCCTCTCCCCCAAATATGTCACCCATTCCGAAATGGTCCACCAGTTTCTCAAAGAAGCGGAGATCATTGGACTTACCGACCACCCCAATATCATCAAGCTGCGAGGACAAGGGGAATGGGAAAATGGTCTTTATATCGCTATGGAGTTTGTCCAAGGAATTTCCCTTAAGCAATTCATTATGCAGCAGAATTTTTCGCCGCGGACTTGCTTAGAAATTGTTTTGCAAGTGGCTTACGCCCTTCTTCATCTCCACACTCATGGGGTGATTCACCGCGATCTAAAACCTGAAAATATCTTGATCACCAAGGGGGGAAGTGTCAAGGTGATCGACTTTGGCATTGCGCAGCTTGTCCACGACACCGAGCTTTCCCTCCCCTCTCAGAAGGGGCGGTTTTTAGGAACGCCGAGCTACATGAGTCCCGAGCAAAAAAAAGATCCCTTAAACGTCACTTTTGCAACTGACATTTACTCTTTGGGGGTGATCACTTTTGAACTCCTTGTTGGCAAGCTCAGCTTTGGTTCGATCCAGTACTCTCTTCTTCCTGATGCCCTTGCCTCGATCGTTAAAAAAGCGCTCGCTCCTGCTGTCGAGGAGCGGTACCAAGATATCGTTGATTTCATCACCGATATCTCCTCTTATCTCACTACAGATACCAAAGGGGAAGGAGGAGCAAAAGAGGTGTGGCAACACTTAGAAGAAAGTCATCTCAAGCTTCTTCCAGCCACAATTCCTAAGTGGAACGCCTTTGATATTGGCCTTGCTCATCCCGAAAAAGCGAGCGATCTTAGCTCTTACTACGATTTTCACCGTTTTGCCAACCAATCCTATCTTATTGTGATGGGTGAGTACATGGATGCGAGTATCGAAGGACTTTCTTATACGGGGCTTCTTAAGGGAATGGTCCAAAGTTTGACGCGCGATTTTGTGACCTCTTCCGACGTTCACTTCGAGCCTCTCCCCTTCATCACCACTCTCAATGAGATGATCGCCTCCCATGAACGGAGCGCTCCCTTTCAGTTCGAGCTTCTCCACCTTTCTCCTCAAAAGAACACCTTTTCCTTCATCTCGTGTGGGAGTGGCTCCCTCATCCATCTAGGAAGTGGGGCTCCCCGCTTTCTCTCCAATCAAAACCCTCCCCTTGGAAAAAACAAGAACCACAGTTTTTATGAGACGACTGAAAACTGGGTTGAGGGGGATCAGTTGATCGTTCATTCGTTTGCGCAAGGAGGGGAAGATTTTGAAAGGGGTCTCGCGAAAATTATCGAGGAAAGCCTGCAGCTTTCTGCTCAGTCCCAAGCAGATGCCATCTTAAGCGGCATAGTGAAAAAGTTCGGCGCAGCAATAGATGCCGCGCCGAAAACTGTGCTGACACTTCAGCGGATCACTTAAGCATTTCCTCTAATCTCCTGTATAGACACGTCACTTGCGTTAAAAATAAAGAATGATTTAACATCTACTAACGATGAAAGAAGAGAAGTGTTTATGCAGTACGAAATCTTTAAAACTATCGTCTTTGTTTTCTTGTTCTCATTTTCTACCTATGCCCTTTCCAAAGGGCTATGGATTCTTGGGCTGAGGGGAAAAGCAAAAAGTTTTGGAAAGCTGTGGGGCAGCATTTCCCTTTTAATCGGGGGTATAGCCTCTGCCATTGGGCTGATAGTGTTGTGTAAATCGTTTTTATAGGAATCAAAATGAAAAATTTTGCAATTTTCTTTCTACTTTTGATCAGCTTTACAACTCCGCTAACAGCTTTCATCGAAAATGGGATGAACCAACAAGTAAAGATGACTCAAAAAGACATCTGCCACAGGGTTATAGATTATCTCACTTTTATTGAAGATGATTTCTCTATTGAAAAGGCCGTAAATGATTTATATAAAACGCGCTTATTTTTGGTTGAACAAGGGTATGAGGTGCCACTCCTTTCAACAGTTTTTGAAAAAACCTTTGAAGCTATTGAGCTCCAAGGCATCCATTTGGATAAAGATTTTGTTGAAAATTTCTACGACTTAATCTTACTAAAAGAAGCTGGTGAAACTAGAGGTGTCTCTTGGGCCATTCCCTCTGTCGATCATTCTCCAAAAATAATCGAAATAAAAAGAAAGAAGAAGAAAAAAGAGTTGCAGATTTCTGATGGGGTAGCTATGGGGTTTTGTAAAGCTTTAGCTGGTGGGCTTTTGTGTATTATTCCAAGTGGAATCACACAAACAATTGGAACTGGTTTAATTCTGTCAGGGGTAAATGATATGGTGCAACATGCGCAAGACCCAGTCAATAATGGTTCTGTGGAAAGCAAAGAAGCCGATTTGAGTCGTCGGCAGAGAATGAGCCCCGAAAACACTTCGTTCATTTCTCCAATTCAAGTAGATTCCTCTTCGAAAATTATCCATATTTAGAATAGCGTTCGAAAAAGTTCGGCGCAGCAATAGATGCCGCGCCGAAAACTGTGCTGACACTTCAGCGGATTACTTAGTCGAGAAGACTCCTAAGATTCCAGCAACCTGCTAGGTGTCGTTTTGCCCAAGAGCTCGGAAACCTCGTTAAGATAAAACGTGCTTTCTCCAGCGAATGTCTTTTCAGCGAATGTCCCTTCACCGAGCCTAATATAAACTTTCTCGCCATCTAAAACATCTCCATAGAAAGGAAGACGGTGTCCGGATAAAAGTTGTACTTCCAACCCTAGTTTTTCAGCATGTTCAATGCGGGATAAGAGCAGAACCTTCTCTTTCCCATCGTCTAGATCGTTTGGGTCAGGAAATACAAGCGTTACTTCCACACCTTCTTGATGAGCTTTGTGTAGAGCAAAATTTATAGGATGACTTCCTAACTCGCTTCCTAAAGTATTCGGGTTAGCAATTGCCACTATAGACTCATTGGCATCATGCTCATAACCATATACTCGTCGTTCTTCTTCCTTCATACTCTCGAATGTATCCCATGTTAGACCTAACTTCATCGCGCCTACACCAAGAACAGCTGATGCTATGAGAAAGCACCCTAAAAGGTTACTCCCTTGACTCGCCGAGCGATCCTCCACCGAGGAATTCTTAAGTTCAGCACCAGCTGAGCTCGAACTAACTCGTTTTTCCCATTGTTTTTGGGTAGCTTCACGAACACCTGATCCTTGGATTTGTTGATAGGCGGTCAGAGCTTTAGCTAAATTTCTTGTAACTAACATAACTTCTCCTTACTTAAATTACTTACGCGATATGCTTGTGCAAAAACTAGCACACTTTTTAATTATGATCATCTAAAAATCCAATTAAAAAAACCCTTAAGCACCCAACCAGCACGGCAAAAAGTTCGGCGCAGCGCTTAAACCCTACCCCCTCTCCGAAATTTTTTCCTTTTTCCTATGAAAAAGTTGGTGCAGAGTAATTGCTATATCTGGTATTAAATAAGAACTTTACGAGTAATGATAAAATACGTGATGAAAAGTAAAGTTCTCCCCCTTTTTTTCCTGGTATGTTTCCTTTGCTTTTCCCTATCTCCTCTCTCCGCTGCCAAGGAAAAAACAGTCCACGATTACAGTCTTCTCCCCCCTGAAACCGGTGAGGGATACACAATTAATTTCGACAATGTTTCTGTCATTCAACTCATCAAATTCATCAGCGAGATCGGTGGGGTGAACTTTGTTTACAACGAAGAAGAACTGAAGTTTAATGTGACCATTGTTTCGGAAGAACCGACCCGCTTGGTCCATGTCATGGCCGCCTTCATACAGGTTCTTCGGATCAATGGCTTCGATTTGCTCGAGCAAGGGAACAACCTAGTCATTGCAAAAGGGGGCTCAGCAAGACAAATTGCTACGGTCGTCTCTCAAGAGGTTCCCCTAGAAGAGGGACACGTTCCCACCATCATGACCCGCGTTTTCAAGGTGAAAAATGCAAACCCTGTCACTTTGGCGGGCATTGTAAGACCCCTTCTTTCTAACGATGCGATCATCGAGGTTGCGGAGGCCACGCGAGATATCATCATCACCGATATCACCCAAAACATCGAAGAGATCCACAAGCTTTTTTATACTTTGGACCAGCCAAAAATCTCTCTAGACATCGACTCCTATACCTGCCGCAACAATGACCCAGAAGTGTTGATTAGCCTTGCAGAGCAGATTCTAGTCCCTGTTTCTGAAGGAAATCCCCTTATCTACGTCCCTCAAGATACAACAGGGACCGTTTTCATCATCTCTACCCCTTTTCTCATTGAAAAATCGTTGGCAATTCTCGAGGATCTCGACAATCCCCCCTCTCTTTCCCGGGAAATTCGGGGACCCCTCACCGCCCAAAATGTTTTGATCTATCACATTAAAAACAAGCCTGCTGATGTACTCGAGCAAGGGATCCAAGCGGTGAAGCAAAATCTAGAGGTTGCAGGACCAGCCTCACAAGAGATCGTCACGACGTTAAACACGATGAAGTTCATCAAGCAAAGCCACTCCCTTCTTTTCATTGGCAATGAAAAGACGCTAAGCGAAGTGCGGATGATCTTAGACAGCCTCGACATCCCCTATAGCGATACGGAAATGGAATACCTAAAGGGGGGGTTCTACATCTACAAAATTAAAAATGGCGACGAGGAACAAATTGCGAACTCTTTGGAAAAGCTCATCCTCAACTTAAAACAGTCGCAGTACCCCGACGACGACCTCATCGAAACGATCGAATCGATGAAGTGGGTCAAAGAGAATAACTCCCTCATTTTTACAGGCGATGAACGCTCCTTGAATAAGCTCAAGCAAATCCTTCCCACCTTTGACGTCCCAAACACAGAAACGCGGGCTCCAACCTCTGAGTTTTTCATGTATAAGCCTGCTTCCATCTCGGCCAAACAGCTGAAAAATGACATCGATAAAGCGGCTAAACAACTCGAAGCATCGGGACTCGAAGATCCTGAGCTGATCCAAGCGATGCAGTCGGCTCACCTTTCCGAAAATGGGACCCGTGTCGTCTTCACTGGAACCCCCGAGGCAATCGAAAAGATCAAAGTGATGGTCAAATCGTACGACTCTCAAGAGCAAGAGACCCTCTCCTCCCAATACTTCATCTTCAAACCGCAGAACCAAACGCCTGAATCGGTCATTAAACAGGCAAAACATGCCGCTGACCAGATGAAAAGCTCAGGTCTTGCCGACCAAAATCTCATCGCAGCGCTCAACTCTGCAACGGTTGTCTCCGACGGAACAGGAGTCCTCTTTACGGGAACCCCTGCCGCAATTGCGCGGGTAAAAGAGATCGCCCCCACCTTCGACGCCCCCACCCTTGAAGCCCCTGGAGCAAGTGAGTTTTACGTCTACACCCCCATCCATATCAGCCCCAAAGAGTTAATAGAGCATGCGAAAACCGTCGCAAACGATATGGAAGAGGCAGGGTTTGTCGACAAAGCGCTGATCAACACTCTAAAAAATGCTCGCCTTGTCTCAAAAGGGAAAGGGGTCCTCTTTACTGGAACCGCCGAGTCGGTTGAAAAGGTGAAAGAGCTCCTCCCCTCTCTCGATATCCCCTCCGATGAGTTTGGAAAGCAGCCCGGAAAAACCACCTTCATCATCTACAAGATCAAATATCTAAGCGGCCCCACCCTCATGGGCTACTTGCGCAATATGGCTGAAGATTTGAAAAAAGCAGGATCGACCCAAGAAGCGCTCATCAAAACCTTAAACAACATGCGCTATGTTCAAGATACCAACTCGATTATCTTCACAGGCCCTCCCGTTGCCGTTCAAGAGGCCCTTGTTTTAGCGCAGAAGTTTGACATTCCCGATCTCGCCCAAGAGCTTCCTCCCCGCGCCCCTTCTGGATACCTTATCTACAAGCCCAAATTTGTTCCCGGTCAAGAGCTCGTCCAAGTCCTCCACGACTTCGAGCAAAACCTGATCAACTCAGGGGTCTCCAATCGAGACCTTTTCGATACGATCAACAACCTCAAATGGATGGAAAAAACCTCTTCGATCCTCGTTTCTGGAGAACCTGAAGACACCCAAAAGGTTTACGAGCTCTTGGAGCGCTTCGACGTTCCTGGTCCCGGAATTCCTGATGGAGAGTCAGGTGTTGAAACGATTTCCGATACGAGTTTCCTCATCTATAAGCTCCAGTACCACTCGGGAGGGGAGATTCAAAGTGCCATTAAACTGATTGGTGGCGACCTTGAAAAAGCAAAAACTAAATCAGACGACGCCCTTTCCGATGCGATCAAAACCTTACAGTGGATCGAGGTGACCAACTCCCTTATCGCAACAGGGCAGCCCGACGCTCTTGGGAAACTTAAAGAGTTGATCAAAAGTATTGACGTCCCCCTCAAACAGGTCTTTGTCGAAGTGCTCGTCATCCAAACAGGGCTGACCAGCAACCTCCAGTTCGGCCTCCGTTGGGGCTCTCAAGGGCAGTACCGAAATAAATTTGCCTACTCCACCTCCTCCACTCCGATCAACACTCAAAATAACCAAGATCCCCTCGTAGCCTTCAATGACAACCTCAGTGCTATTAACGCAACGACAACCCCCACTGGAAGCTTCATCCCTTTTGCTTCTGGAGGAGATCTCGGTGTCATCGGTGACATCATCCTCCATAAAGGACAAAGCTACTTTGCCCTTGGCTCCCTTGTCAACGCCCTTCGAACCGATGGAGAGTCGACCATTGTCCTCAATCAAAAGTTGATCACCCAGGATAACAAACTTTCCACCATCTTTGTCGGACAAAACATCCCCTTCACCGGCTCGACCGTCACCAACAGCTCATCAACGGTAACCCAAACCGCCAACCTCGAATACCGCGACATCGGAATTAGCCTGAGCATCACCCCCGTTGTGGGCAACAACGATATTGTCACCTTGATGATCGAAGAAGATATTTCAGAGGTGGTAAATACCGACCAAGGCGATACCACAACAACCGATCAGGTCGCAGGAATCACCACCAACAAAGCCTCCACCAAAACGGTTGCCAGCGTTCCCGACAAAAGCTTCCTCGTCATCAGCGGCTCGATCCAAGACACCACGACCCACTCCAAAACATCGATCCCCTGCCTTGGAGGACTTCCCCTTATCGGCGCAGCCTTTAGCGATAATGAGACCAACAAAACAGTTGCCAACCTGGTGATCTTCGTCCGCCCCCACATCATCACCTCGTTCGAAACTTACGCCGAGATCACCGAGCGGCAAGAAGATATCTACCGCGACCAGGCCTACGCCGAAGATTTCGACGCTGGCCTTGAGCTTGTCAAAACCCCCGACGATACTTACTAAAAATAATTTTTTGAAAAACGTTTGTTTTTACCCCACAAACACACCTAATTATCTTACGATAAAATAGTTAACAAAATCAATTTGGTTCGCAAAACATGCAAAACAACATATTGCGAACCAAATCTTGTTGACAAAATGGTTCGCAAGATCGACAATTACAGATATTGCGAACCATTTTTAGGAAGCTTTCGTGGACCAAGAAGCATTTGTAGGAAGAGAAGAAGAGATGAAGCAGCTGAAAGCTTTACTAAAAAAGCGCTCGGCAAGCTTTGTAGTTGTTAAAGGGCGAAGACGCATTGGCAAAAGCCGGCTTATCGAAGAGTTTAGCAAGAATCGAAAAATCTATAAAATTACAGGTCTTGCTCCTCAGATAGAAACAACAAAACAAGATGAGCTCGATGAGTTTTCCAAGCAACTAAGTACTATTACAGGTCTTCCCGAAGTCAAAACAGATGACTGGAGCAAGCTTTTTGCCTTTCTTGCTCGTGAAGTGAGAATAGGGCAAGTCCTCGTCATCTTTGACGAGATTTCTTGGATCGGCTCGAAAGATTCAACCTTTCTGGCAAAACTAAAAAATGCTTGGGACGACCTGTTTAAGAAAAATCCCAAGTTGATCTTTATCGTTTGCGGATCTGTATCGACTTGGATCGACGATAACATTTTAAATAGTAAAGCTTTTTATGGAAGGATTTCTTGGACTTTAGAGCTAAACCCCCTCCCTTTAAAAGACTGCAACCGTTTATTAGAGACGCATGGCTTCCGAGGTTCTACCTACGAAAAGTTCAAGCTCTTATCGGTAACGGGGGGTATCCCCTGGTATATAGAGTTGATGCAAGGAAACTTTAATGCTGACGAGAATATCAAGCGGCAGTGTTTCTCAAAAGGTGGGGCACTATTTGGTGAGTTCGAACAAATCTTCCACGATGTTTTTGGAAAGCAAGATCAAGTTTATAAAGACATCGTAGAAGCGCTTGCAGATGGAGCTGCTGAATACAAGGAAATTTCCAAGAAGATTAAGTACAAAAGTAGCGGCCGCTTAAGCAATTACCTTACAGCTCTAGAAAAAGGGGGGTTCATCAGCAAAGACTTTACCTGGTCTCTGGTTTCTGGAAAAGAATCTACAATTGCTCAGTATCGGCTCAGCGACAATTACTTGAGATTTTACCTAAAATATATCTCTCCCCATCAGCAGAAAATTGAAAAAGGACACTATAAAACGGGTGGCTTACCTAACTTCATGAATTGGGACACCGTCATGGGCTTGCAGTTTGAAAATTTGGTTCTTGGTAACCGTGAAAAAATTCTTGAGTTGCTCAATATTAGACCAGAAGACATCATCTCCGATAATCCCTATCTGCAAAAGCAGCAAGCGCGACACAAAGGATGCCAGATCGACTATCTTATCCAGACAAAATATAAAAACCTCTATGCCTGCGAGATAAAATTTTCAAGATCCCCTATAAGTGCTAAGATAGTCGACGAAATGAAAAAGAAGGTTCGTGCAATAGCCCTCCCAAGAGGAGCCTCCGTCCTCCCTGTCCTTATCCATATCGACGGCATTACCCATAGCCCAGAGATAAAAAACTACTTCTATGAAACGATCGACTTTGGGGAGTTGCTTTACTAGAGAGTTTGTGCTACCCTTTCTGGAATGAATAAGGTACGGTTTCTCTTCTTTTTCTTTTGTCTTTTGGCTGCGATTGGGTGTTACCGGGTCTCTGATAAGATCGAGCCCCAGGTCAATTACTCAGTTCAAGATAAGTACCTGATGCAGCTTCCCCCCGCATTCCCCCCCTTGAGCACTCGCGAAAAAGAAGAGGCATGGGGCAAGGAATATCTTATTGCTCAAAAATTTGCTGAAAAGCTTGATCTCTACCGGGCCATTACTACCTTTAAGCGGGCAGAATTCTTGCTTTCTTCTGGGGAGAAAGAGCGGCGCGAAGAAATCCAGTATCAAATTCTCCTCTCCTACTATCTAGGGAAACGGTACGAAGAGGTTGAAAGGGAGTTTGACCACTCGGCCCTTTATACCGCCACGAACACCTTCCCCGCCTACCACGACCTGCTTATCATCATGTATGAAAGCTACCTTGAACTGGGCGAAGAGAAAAAGGCCGACTATGTCTTTAGGGTCATTGAGCACCACTACCCCGAAACAGCCAAAAAGCTCGAGGTTTCCACTGCGTTGATCGAGGGAGATCTCGATGAGCTGCGGGCTCTCGAAAGGGAAGACCCGTCGAAAGGCTACCTCACAAACATTTTAGAGAACTACGACGCAAAAAAAAAATCGGTGAGCAAAGCGCAAACCTTTAACGCCCTTGTTCCTGGTGCCGGCTTCCTCTACGTCGGGCAAAAGCAGTCAGCCTTCACCTCCTTTGTCCTCAATGGCCTCTTCATCTGGGCAACGGTCCATTTCTACTCGAAAGGAAACATCGCTGCCGGAACGATCTTTGCAAGTTTTGAAGCGGGATGGTATTTTGGAGGCATTTATGGCGCAGGGGAAAGCGCCAAGCTCTATAACGAGCGCCTCTATGAAAAGCTCGCTTACCCCGAGCTTAACCGGAACTCCCTTTTTCCTGTTTTAATGCTAAAATTTGGTTTCTGATGAAGCTTATCGTTGCCCTGCTCCTTACTTTTCCGCTCATTGCCGAAGTGGGTTTTATCGAACCCTGGGGTAAGGATAGTGAGATGATCGCTAAGAAAAGTCGGATCCCCCCTGTTCCCCAAAAAAGTGGGTGGATAACAAAACTTGCCGAACATGTGATCCTCTTTCATCAAAACATCCTCTCTCCAGTCGACGGTCCCCGAAGCCACTTTCGCCCCACCAGTTCCCGCTACATGCTCCTTGCCATGAAACGGCACGGCTTCATCAAAGGGTATATCATGGGGTGTAATCGCCTTTTACGTGAAAACAAAGAGGAGTGGGTCTACCGGAAGGTGACCATCGATGGAGAGGTTTATAAGTGGGACCCCACATTCTCATCTTCAAAGAGAAGACGCTCTTCCAAGAAAGGGACCTCTTCCTGAGCTTTTCCTTTCCGAGCCTTTTTTCCCTTTAGGTAAAAAGTGAGAGGAACGCCCACATAAGGATAGGTTTCTCGGAAGCGGTTGATAAGATACCGCTTGTAACCTTCGTCTAAAAGATCGGGATGGTTAACAAAGAAGACAAAGCGGGGAGGGTTGATGTCAATCTGCGCCATGTAGTAGATCCGGAGCCTTTTTCCTTTGATCATGGGCGGATGGACCTTCTGAATCGCCCCTTCGATAAACTTGTTAAGCTGCCCGGTCGAAATCCGCATTGCGCGGTATTGGCTCACCTCACCGATGAGAGGGAACAGCTCATCGAGCTTCCGTCCCGTCTTTGCCGAGCCAAAAAGGGAAGGACAATAAGAGGCAAAAGAGGCTTCGATCTCTATCCCTTTTTTGCAATGCTCCATCCGAAAACCTTTTACTAAATCCCACTTGTTAAAAAAGAGGATGCACCCCTTCCCCTTTTCCTCAATCCGGCCTAAGATCCTCTTTTCTTGCGAGGTCATCCCTTCCTGCGCATCGAGCATAAAGATGCAGACATCGGCCCGCTCAATCGCCCGCTCGGTTCGGATCGCCGCAAACTTGTCGACCACCTCCGGCTCCGATTTTTTCCTCCGGATCCCCGCCGTATCGATAAAGGTAAAGGTCTCCCCTTTCCACTCAACCGATACATCGATCGAGTCACGCGTCGTTCCCGCGATGGGGCTGACAACGCACCGCGCTTCGTCAAGGAGGGTGTTGATCAGCGTTGACTTACCTACATTGGGGCGGCCAATGATCGCCACCTTAATCCCTTTCGCCTCTTCCTCTTTCTCCACTTCAGGACAGGGGGCAAGGGCAAGTTCGAGCATCTCAGCGATGTTGTTTCCCTGAATGGCTGACACCAGGAGTATTTGTTCAATCCCAAGGGCGTAAAAGGGGGCAAGGACCGACTCATCCTCATTGTCCACCTTGTTGACCGCTAAAACCAACGGCTTCCCACTTTTCAAGAGAAGATGGGCGACATGCTCATCAAGGGAGGTCAACCCTACCCGACTGTCGACCACCATGATGAGGCTGTCCGCCTCCTCAATGGCGATCTCTGCCTGCATCTTCACCTCTTCAGCAAAGGGAATCTCACTCCCCTCATCGATACCACCGGTATCGATGATCTCAAAGGGGCGGCCAAAAAGCTCCGCCTCTGCGTAGAGACGGTCCCGGGTTACCCCCTCCATCTCATCGACAATGGCAATCCGTCTTTTCGCAATTCGGTTAAAAAGGGCCGATTTCCCCACATTGGGACGCCCAATCAAAGCTATCTTTAACATATCCGAAAAGAATACCACAAAAAGCTTCTGCAGGCTATCAGGAAATTTCAATTTTTTTATTTATACAACTGTGGTTGCTTTAAATAATTAAAACGTGTTAAAATTATTAACATAATAAATTATTTTTAATAAAAAGGATATAAAATGTCAGTTGTAACAAGCTATAATTACCCCTTTAACCAGCACACTATGACCTTGGGGGATTATATAGAAGGTTTTTTAAATGACCTTTTTTGCATTGAATGCAATAAAAAAAACTTTGAGGAAATTTTCAACCAACATTTTGAACCTCTAGATCCAGAAGTCAAATCTGAAGTCATCAGGGAAATTGATAATTTCTTAGCGAGTGGAGAGATAAAACCCGCAAACAGCTCCGATTGGGGTGAAGCTATTAAGCAGGCGCTAAGGGAAGAAAAAAGGTTAGAGAAAAAGTACTTTTGTCCACTTCAATCCACTCGAGACTTCATTACTAATTTTCAAGAAGCTCAAACCTCTTGGTTTGGACAATCGACTTCGGTTGCGGAGAGATTTTTCGCACGTATTAAAAACTGCTCTTTAAAAGCCGATGATGGCTATGCAAAAAAAGCCGTCTTTAAAAAACTGAATGCCCTAAACCCAGAAATTAGATCTCAGATGGTCTTTATTTTCAAAACTCTTTTTCCCTACCAACAAAATAGCCCTATGTTCGATGTGCAGTGGAGAAATGCTATTGTGGACGAACTTGAGACTCCTTCTCTGGTGTTCATGAAAAACTTTGCAGATGCTCAGGGCTATTGTTCCTCTCTTATTACTGGTCAAACAGGTGAAATCTGTGCAAACGAGTTTCTAACCTCCCTTGGCACCTTCAACGCAGAAGAAACGATTGAGTTTTCTAAGAATTTTGTGGCAACTTATGGGCTGCAAGCCATAGAAACTTTCCGATCTCTTGAGGAGCTTACCAAAGATCAAGAGAGGTGGAAAGGTACCGTTTTGTCTCATTTGATTATACCAGGAAATTCTCTAAAGAGTTAATTAAAGGGGTATGAGCTACCCTAAAATCTTTTTGGTTCTTCTTTTTGCCGTTCTTCTAGCCTTGGGATTTTCCTACTACGCCCAATATGGCTTAAGCTTAGCTCCTTGCGTTCTTTGTCTCACCCAAAGAGCCCTCTATTTTGCATTAGGAGCTCTTGCCCTTCTAGCCCTCTTCATCCCCTGGAAACGACTCTTCCTCCGTCTTACCCAGTTGGTCCTTCTCGCTATTTTCCTCCTTGGTATCTACCACACCTACCTCGAGTACCGTCAGGCTCTTTGCGGTTGCAGCGGCCCTTCCTGGATCCTCTTTGGCCTCCCCGCCCCCCTCTACAGCGCAGGGCTGGCCCTCCTTCTACTGGTAGGGACCCAGCTTTTCCTCAGGAAAAATCCCTAAAACCCTTTTTCCTAATCCCTTAATCGGATACATTGGAGAATTAAGAAAAAGGAAAATTTCCGTGGATAAAAGAAAAGCTATTCAACCAGACTCCAAGGAGCATCCTAATTTGAGAAAAAAATCTCTTCGTAGCATTCATAAAGGATTAGAAGAAGCGAAAAACAATAGGCTAAACCCTGTAAACCCTAAAGAATTCGACCAAACATTTTTAGTTAGGCCAACTTTCGAAGAAGCTCAGCCAGATCATTCCGATCTAAATGCTTGATCTGGTCCTGATCGTCGTAGCCGACAACCCCTTCGGCTAAGCCGAGCTTTTTCTCAATAAGAGCATGGATGTGCTCTTCCACCGTCTGTTTATTCACCATTTTAAAGACTTGGACCCCCCGGTTTTGCCCGATCCGGTGGACCCGGTCGGTCGCTTGATTCTCCTTAGCAGGGTTCCACCACCGGTCGTAATGGATGACAACGGAGGCGGCGGTGAGGTCGATACCGGTGCCGGCCGCTTTGAGGGAAGCTACAAAGACTTCGCAGTTAGGGTCGTCACGGAAGTTCTGGAGCTGCTCCTTCCGGTTTTGAGTCGCCCCACGGATGGTGGCGTAGCCAATATTATGCTCTTTGAGGTAGGTTTCGATGAGGGTCATCATGCCGAGATACTGGGAGAAGACGACAAGTTTTTGGCCGCTTCCCCGGGTCTCTTCAAGAAGCTCAATGAAAAGATCCCACTTTCCACTTTGGTGATTTTTGTAGTTTTTGAGGTCCTTGGTGATCAGACAAGGGTGGTTGCAAATCTGCTTGAGGGTATTGAGGAGGGCAAAGATGTGCATATAGGGGACATCTTTGTCAGGGCTGGTAATGTCATTTAGAAGGGCATCGCGCGATTGGTTAACGGTATTTTGGTAGAGCTTTTGTTGCTCATCGGAAAGGAACGAGTAGGCGATCTCTTCAATTTTTTCGGGAAGATCTTGGAGAACTTCACTTTTTTTGCGCCGGAGAACAAAGGGGTGGATCAAACGGGAGAGAAGCTCTTTTTTCTCTTGATCGTTATGTCTTTCGATCGGGTTGACAAAGTGTTCGCGGTACTGAGCCATCGAGGGCATATAACCGGGAAGGACAATGTCAAAAAGGGCTTTGAGCTCGGCAAGACGATTTTCAATCGGGGTTCCTGAAAGGCCAATCTTGGTTTTGGCATTGAGCATGAGAAGGGCTTTGTGGGTTTGCGATTGACTGTTTTTGGCGATTTGGATCTCATCAAAGATGGCAACGTCAAAGTCGATTTTGGAAAGGGCCTCTCGCTCACTCCGAAGAGTACCGTAGGAGGTAAGAAGAAGGTCGGCGCGGGTATTAAAAGAGGCAAGGGTCCGCTGCGTTCCGTAAAAGACAACGACTTTGAAGTCGGGAAGAAATTTTTCGAGGAGCTCTTCCCAATGATAAATCACCGAGGTGGGACAGACGACGAAGTATTTTTTCCTCAGCTCGCTAGGGGCATTTTTTGCCGCAGCAAGAAGGGCCATCGCTTGGTGAGTCTTCCCAAGCCCCATATCATCGCAAAGAAGCCCCGAAAGACCGTAGGAATAGAGGAACCAAAGCCACTTGAGGCCGACCGATTGGTAGGGGCGGAGAACACTTTTGAGCCCTTCGGTATTCAAGGTGTCGGTCGTTTCAAAAGCGTCGAGCTCTTCAAGGAGAGAGCGGGTCCTTTCTGCAACGGAGCTCTCCCCTTTGGGCTCTTCAACCTTCTCAAAGGTGCGAAGACGGATCCACTCCAAGGTAGAAAAGGTCATCTTATCTTTTCGAATACTTCCGAGTTCTCGGAGCCAGTTAAAGCGGGGATCTTTGAAAAAGAGAAGGCCGGCTTCGGTCATCGCATAGGCCCGGTTTTGATCAAGCGCCTCTTTTATGGTGGAGATTTTTTCTTCCCCAAACTCGCTGACATAGACGAGCTCTGCTTCCCATACTTTCCCCGTTCCTTTTGCTAAAGAGTTGACTTTAAGGGTGAGATGGTGCGGTTTTTTAAGGCGACGGTCGATTTTGATGATCTGATTTTTGAGCTTGATCAACTCAACGGTAATAAAATTCGCCTCTTGACTTCTGGGAATGACTTGGGCCTTTCGGTATTTCTCAGGAAGGCGAGCTGCCAAGGGGATTTCTACAAACCCCTCTCCAGGAACATAGGAAAAATCCCCATAGTAGTGGATCTCCTTTCCTTGATATTCGGGACGGTAAAAATGTTCAGGCTCAACGACAATCTCTTGTTTTTCATTTAGCGAGATTTGGATCCCCGCTTTTTCTAGGGGACAGATGGGGCCGAAAAAGTTTTTGATCTGCTCGAGCTCTTCCCGATTTTCATAGATAAATTGAGGGATTTCTTTAGCGGGAATCACTTTTCCAGGAGCAAGATTGCCAAGTCCTCGGGCACGCACCTTCTTATAAAACCCCTTTCCCCTCATGTAAAGCCAGTCACCAAAGTCGAGGATATCTTCGGCCCCCTCGTAGGTTCCCGACTCGCTCTCAAAGGAGAGATTTTCTAAATCGAAGTTGTAAACAAGGCGAAATTCCACATTGGAAAGGTGGATCTGAAACCCTTCTCTTTCATTGAGCCAGAGGCGGTGCTGGTTGATAAAGTCGCCGATCTCTTCAGGAGAAACCACGGTCTCTATCTTTTCAAAAAGCGTCTCTTTCATGGGGGAAAATCCTTTTCCATCAATGTAAACCCAAGAGGAGAAGAAGGCGGAATGCTCTTTTTGAAGGTCCCCTTTTTCAAAGGCGTAGCAGGTAATATGGAGCTGCTGTTTCTCATCGAAGTGGAGATCGTAGGAAGGGGTGATAGCCTCTCTAGAAAGGGTGGTCCCTTCGAGATAGCTTTGGACCGCTTTAAAGTTTTGATCCAAAAAACCTCCCAACTTTTCTTGGGAAATGGTCTTTTTCCTTAAGAGAGGGCTCGTTTTTTTTGGGAAAAAGCCCCCTTCGGCATAAAACTCCCATTCCCCCACTTGGATCGCCCCATTTCCCCTCCTTTCTCCTAAGGGCTCGGCAGTGATACGAAGCTCTTTGCGCATAGGATCATAGTGCATTTTTTCCACCTTTACGTCGCGAAATTCATGGACAGGAAGGGGGGATTTTACAAATTTGAGGGAGGGAATGATCGTTTTCCAGTTGATTTCCGCGATGTAAAACTGAAACTCTAAAGCTTTAAAAGTCGCTGTCACCTTTTTGGGGAGGGCATGGTCGGTTGCACTGAACTTAATGGAATAACTTTCCCCAAATTCTTCAGAAAGAAACATCCATTTAGCTAAGTCTGACCAAAAGGAAAGTTCATATTGAAGCTCTTGAGTAGGGGTTCCCCGCTTCCAAAGGGCCAGCTCTTCGGGGGTCAGGTTGGAAAATTTAATAGAGGTTTCTTCGGTCTCTTCAGGACGGTCAAAAATTAGCTCTTTAAGAAGGGTTGTCCCCTTGGGAGTTTTGAGTTTCACCGAAAAGAGGGTCTCTCCCCCTTCGGCGGTGGCAATGTACTTTTTTTCTCCCTCTTTTTTAAGGGCGGTCGGCTCACTTCCATGCCGCTTGAAAGCCATGAGACAGAGCTTGTTCCAAAAAGACTCTTGAAAGCGGATGTGGAGGGGCTCTTCTTGGATAATTTTAGTAAAAGCAGCAGCTAAATGGGGGCAAGAGTGGTGTTTTTCAGCCTCTTTGCAGGAGCAAAAGGCATCTTTGATTTCCCCTTCATCCCCGATTTGCAAAAAGGGCCAAATCACCCCACCAGCTTTGGGGTCTTCCACCTCGACTTGATAGGTTCCTCCAGAAAAGACAATGCTTTTGACATGTCCTTTTTGGACGAGAGCTTCTCCCTCAGCAATGTGCTGAGGTTGGAAGGGTTTGGCTGTCACTCATACATCCCTTGTTGGCGGTAATGGCGCCATTAAAAACATGGGTCACATCGCCTGACATGATCAGGTCCTGCAACACCCCATCTTTTCTTATTAGCCTAAATTGGAGCTGCTGTCCAGAGTGAAAGTGCACATCAACCGGGCCAGCGAGCCCAAACCGCTTCCATGCTGCCATGCAAACGGCTGTAGCGCCACTGCCGCACGAGAAGGTCTCTTCCTCGACACCTCGCTCAAATGTACGCATACAGATGGCGCCGCAGGGATCAATCTTAGCATAGTTGATATTTACACCCAAAGAAGAAAAGTGTTTTTTTGCTTCCTTGTCAAACAAAGAAAGCTCATCGACAAAGGTGACAAAGTGGGGAACCCCCACTTCAAGAAGAAAGTGGGACTCTTTTTCTTCGAGGATTTTTGGAACCCCCATCGAAACAAAAACCTTCCCCTCTTGCGCTGTGCAAGGGTAGATCTTTTTCATCGTTTCGATTTGAAAATTCTCGCCTTTCTCTCCCAGGTCAATGAGGAACTGGATAAGGCAGCGGAGTCCATTGCCACACATCTCTGCCTCCGAGCCATCCCGATTAAAGATCCGCATCCCAAAATCCCCTTTTTCAGAAGAGGTAAGGAGGATGACCCCATCGGCTCCAATTCCATATTGACGGTGGCAAAGAGAGGCAATAGTAGTAGAAGAGAGGGAAGCTTTTCCCTCTCGATCGTCGATCAAGATAAAATCATTTCCCGTTCCGTGATATTTGGAAAAGGAAAGCTCCACTTACTCGAACCCAAGCTCTTTATAGGAGGAAACGATCCCATCAAGGAGGCCAAAGTCTTTTGCCTCTTCGGCGCTCATCCAGGTGTCCCGATCGATCGTTTTTTCGATAAGTGCGTGGTCTTTCCCGGTGGCAGCCGCATAGGCATCCACAATCTGCTTCCGGGTTTTGATGATTTCCTTGGCTTGGATCTCAAGGTCGGTTGCTTGTCCTTGAATGACTCCCGCGATGAGTGGCTGGTGGATCATGATCCGTGCATTTCTGGTGGCATACCGCTTTCCAGGGGCTGCCGCCAAGCTGAGAATCGATCCCATCGAGGCTGCGAGGCCTGTCACCAGGGTGGTTATTGGGGAGGTAATCATCTGGATTTGATCCCAGATCGCAAAGCCTGAATCGACAGACCCTCCGGGAGAGTTGATCACGAAGAGGATTGGCTTGCCAGGCGCCTGATGTTCTAGGTACCAGAGTTTTCGGATCGCCTCTTTTGCACTTTTATCGGAGACCGCCTCTGAAAAAAAGATCCGCCGCTTCTCTAAGAGAAGATACTCGACCTTTGAATCAAAACTGCGGGAGTTTTCTTCATTTTCTTCTTCGCTCATTTATTATTTCCTTTGTTAAACTGCTCCAAGCTCTGGGTAGAGAGGAAATGCATTTAATAATCGGGTCACCCCTCCTTTTACCCTTTCAAGGGTTGTCGCATCGATCGACACCTTTGCTTTGCTCGGCTTCCCTGTCCGTTCGACAGTCTTTGCTTGGGTTACTTTTAACAGATCGACCATTAAATCGGCAATCTCTCCCATCTCATTTTCCTTGAGCCCACGCGAAGTTAGCGCTGGCGTCCCAATCCGCACCCCCGAGGTATACCAGGCTCCGTTCGGGTCATTGGGAATCGCATTGCGGTTGACCGTCATCAACGCCTGACGCATCGCAATCTCTGCTTGTCTTCCTGTCAAGCCAAAGCTTTTCATCACATCAACAACAAAGAGGTGATTGTCGGTTCCCCCCGTCACGAGCCGAACATCTTTTCGAAGCAAACCTTCAGCAAAAGCTTGCGCATTTAGCACAATTTGTTTGGCATAGGTGCGGAACGCCTCCGTATTGGCCTCCTTAAATGCCACCGCTTTGGCCGCCATAACGTGAGGAAGAGGTCCGCCGAGAACAAGAGGGCATCCCTTGTCAATCACTTCTCGGTACTCCTCTTTGCATAAAATCAACCCTCCGCGGGGGCCGCGCAACGTCTTGTGCGTTGTGGAGGTGACGATGTCGGCATAAGGGATTGGGTCATACTCACCCGTTAATACTTTTCCTGCAACCAGCCCTGCGAAATGGGCCATGTCAACCATAAAGACCGCGCCACACTTATCGGCAATCGCTTTCATCTTTGCAAAATTGACCAGTCGCGGATAGGCCGAGTAGCCGGCAAGCAAAATCGTAGGCTTTTCCCGCATCGCCTGCTCTTCAATTGCCTTGTAGTCCATCTGCTCGCTCTTGGGGTCGACCCCGTAGGTGACCGCTTGCATCATCTTGGCCGACACGTTATGACGGAAACCGTGGGTGAGATGCCCCCCCGCATCAAGGGAGAGCCCCATCAGCTTCTGATTGAGCATCAGCTGCCGGATCTTCTCATACTCTTCAACAGAAAGCTCATCAATACTTTTGTTGTAAAGCCGCTTTACATTGGGGTTTTGAACCCGATGGACCAAGATTGACCAAAAGGCGACTAGGTTCGCATCGGCTCCCGAATGGGGTTGGACGTAAGCATGCTCGGCGTTAAAGAGGTTTTTTACTTCTTCAACGGCCAAAGCCTCGATCCGATCCACATTTTCGCACCCCGCATAGAAGCGGTGGAAGGGATACCCCTCGCTATACTTATCGGTGAGAAGATTTCCCATTGCCAGCTGCGTTGCAAGGGACGAATAGTTTTCTGAAGCGATCATCTTGAGGTAGCCCCGTTGATCGGCGAGTTCTTTGAGGATCCCATCGGCAATCTCGGGGTTTTGCTCGTTTAGATGGTCAATTGCCGCCAAGTAAGCAATTGCCGCAGAGGAGCGCTCTCCCTCTGGGATCTGATCAAAGTAGCGACTCAAAAATGTCATTACACCTAGCTCCATACTTAACTTTGCAGTATGGCACGATCGGGGCTATTCCCGCCACCTAAGAATTTTCCTTGAGAAATTTTCCGCCATCAGGTAATATTCCTATCAAAGCACGATGCTAAAGAAGGCTAAATGGATCAGAGATTAAAACTACTTCTTGAAATTCAAGAACTTGATATTAAGATGATTCGCCTCATGCGGGTCAAAAAACAACGACAGAAAGAGCTCAAACAAATTGAATCGCTCCGCGTTGAACTGAAAGAGCAGCTAGCCCTTAAGGAAGAAGAGATTAAAGATCTCGATGAACAGGTTAAGGGGCTCGAAGAAAAGATTGAGAAGCTGACCGAGAAATATAAAAAATTCGAATCTCAACAATCCTCTGTCAAAAAAGTGGAAGAGTTTAACGCTCTAACCCAAGAAATGACAGCTGTTGAACGAGAAAAGGTCGCTCTTGAGACCCAAACCTCCAACATCCTAGATAAGAAAACTACCGAGGAAGAGATCCTTGAGAAGATCAAGGAAAGTCTCGCTTCTTCCGAAACAAGCAGCTTGGAACTCGAAAAAGAGATCAAGGCAAACATCGATCAGATCAATGAAGAGGGACAACAGCTTAAAATAGAGCGAGATGCTCTTGTCGGAAAAGCTGACCCTGAAGCATTAATAATTTATGAAAGACTCCTTCGCAATAAAAAAGACCGCGTCATCGTCCCGATTGAAAACCGGGCTTGCAGCGGCTGCCACATTGCTCTTACTCTCCAGCACGAAAATCTTGTGCGGAAAGGAGAAGCAGTGGTCTTCTGCGAACACTGCTCGCGGATCCACTTCTGGCAAGAAAGTGAAGCTGTTGAAGGAACCGCTGTTGCGACGAAGCGCCGCCGCCGCCGCACAGTAAAGGCTTCTTAGGGAGCCAAAAAAAACTACGGAGTGGGACGCAATCGCTGCTTTAGAAGCTTGCTTCTAAAGGAGAGGAAAGTCCGGACTTCAGAGAAAAAGGTGCCAGCGAAATGCTGGGAGCTGTAAGGCTACGGAAAGTGCAACAGAAAACAGGCCGCTAGTCCGCAAGGGCTGGGCAGGATGAAAATGCTTGGCTTAAGGCCGAGCCCCCGGCTGGTAACAGCTGGGAGATGCAAACCCCACCTGAAGCAAGAAAAGAGTTCGATCTGTTTTTCGCAAATGGAACTCTTTCAAGTCGCTTGAGGGTCTTAGCAATAAGGTCCCTAGATGAATGATTGCAACTCACACCTTGGGTGTGAGTGACAGAATCCGGCTTACTCCCACTCCGGGAACCTCAAGCGCTAACTCACGTTAGCGCTTTTTTTTGCGCGCGGATGCGCCTTTTCGTAGACCTCCCGCTTAAGCTTTGTGGAAACGCGGGTGTAGATCGTCGTCGTCCCCAGAGAAGCATGACCCAAGAGAACCTGAATGGTTTTGAGATCCATCCCCTTCTCGAGCCAGTGGGTCGCAATCGTATGGCGGATCGTGTGGGGGGTGATGCTTCCTGCAAGGCCACTTTTCCGAAGATACATTTTAAAGAGGCGGTCAATCGAGCGGGGTGAAAGACGTTTTCCCCATTTGTTGAGAAAGATGGCCGCTCCATCCTTTTGGCAGTGGGGCTTTCTCTCTTCAAAACGGGCGGGATGGCTAAGATACTCTTTGATCCACTTTGCTGCATTTTGGGTAATAGGAACAATCCGCTCTTTTTTCCCTTTTCCCTTGACCCGCAAAGAGCGCCCTTTAGGGTTAAAGTCTCTCCGATCGAGGAGGGCCAACTCGCTAATCCTAAGCCCCGAGCTATAAAAAAGCTCCATGATGCACCGGTCCCGAAACCCTAATAATTCGTCGGTATTGGGTTGCCTAAAGAGTTCCTCCACCTCCCCGTAAGAAAGGGCTTTGGGGATTGGCTTATCGAGTTTGGGACTTCCGATATCGGCGGCGGGGTTTTCCTCGATCTTCTTTTCTCGCAAAAGGTATTTAAAGAGGGAGCGAAGAGAAGAGAGGTGGCGCAAGCTGGTCCGTTTCGAGGCCCCTTTCATCTGAAGATGAGCGAGATAACTTCGAATAAGTCGCTTGTTAACTTCTTTTCCCTTGGAAAACGCTTCAAAAGCTTTTAAGTCAAGGCGGTAGTTGCGTAGGGTGTGGGGAGAGGCATTTTTTACCACCTCCATGTGGTGGATAAACTCTCCTGAAAGCTTTCTAAAATCCATCCCCTCACCTTAGCAATATTGGTAGAAAAAAGAAAGACGTGGTAATAGAACCTTATGGTAAAGACTCTCTTATTTATCTCCGCTTTTTCTATTCTTTTTGGTTGCACCGACTTTTGCCTCCATGATGTAAAAGACAATGTGGTCATTGGACGGTCGATGGAGTTTTCAGTTCCTCTGGAATCGGAGATTGTCATCCATCCGAAGGGGGAAAAGATGGATAAAAATGGCTTTACCTGGACCAATAAATATACCTATCTCGCTGTCACCGCCTTTGTTCGAGAGATCGTCACCGATGGGATGAATGAGAAAGGTCTTTCCTATGGCGCGCTGTGGTTTCCCACTGCAAAATACCCTAAAACGGATCCGAGCAAAAAGACCCTTTCAATCGAAGCTTTAGGGGACTGGCTTTTGGGAAGTTTTGCAACTGTTCAGGAGGTCAAAGAGGCGATTCAGAAGGTGAACCTCATCGGCTTAAAAATTCCGAAAATCGAGGAGGTCCCACCTCTTCACCTTTCGATCCATGATCGATCAGGAGACAATCTTGTCGTTGAGTTTATCGATGGGAATATCGAAATCTGTGATAATGTTGTCGGCGTTTTAACCAATGCCCCCCAGTTTTCATGGCATGTCATTAACCTCGCCAACTATATCGACCTCACTCCCTATAATATGGCCTCAATTAACTTGGAAGGAACGGTCATTGGCCCTCTAGGGCAAGGGTCGGGACTTCTTGGCATCCCCGGAGACTGGACCCCTCCCTCCCGTTTTGTCCGGATCTCCACTTTTAAAAACATTGTTGACAAAGCAAAAACCCCGACCGAAAATGTCAATCTTGCCTTCCATCTCCTTAATACCGTCGACATCCCCTATGGAGCGGTCCGTTCCCAAGATGGGATGTATAATTATACCCAATGGACCGTCGTTAAAGATCTAAAAAACAATGTCCTCCACTACCGCGCCTACAATAGCCTCTGTGTCAAGCAGATCGCAATCCCCAAAAATGTCACTAAAGTCCAATATTTTCCTCTGGATTAATGAAAAGGCATTTGCTATACTGCCCCGTATGATTGTTCTAGATAAAATTTCAAAAAAGATTGGGACCCGTGTCCTTTTTGATGATGTTTGCGCTGCTTTCAATCCGGGAAATCGGTATGGCTTAACCGGCCCCAATGGAGCCGGAAAATCGACCCTGCTCAAGATCATGATGGGGGTCGAAGATGCCACTTCCGGATCGGTCTCCCTTCCGAAAAAGGTCGGCTTTTTGCGGCAAAATATCGAAGAGTTTAAGGACATTCGCGTTCTCGATGCAGTGATCGTGGGCAATGCTCGCCTCTGGGAGGCGATGGTTGAGCGAGACATGCTCTACGAAAAAGAGATGACCGACGAAATTGGGATGCGCCTTGGTGATATCGAGGAGGTCATCGCCGATGAAGATGGCTATAGCGCTGAAGCTAATGCCGAAATTCTCCTGACTGGAATGGGAATCGAATCTGAGTTTCATGAAAAAATCATGCATGAGCTCCCCACCGATTTACAATTTAGGGTTCTTCTGTGTCAGGCCCTCTTCGGTGAGCCCGAAGCGCTTCTCCTCGACGAGCCGACCAACCACCTCGACCTCGAATCGATCGGCTGGCTCGAAACTTTCCTCCATAACTATACCGGCACCCTCATTGTAGTCAGCCATGACCGCCACTTCCTCAATGCCGTCACTACCCATATCGCCGACATCGACTACGACACCATCATCACCTACCCCGGCAACTACGACGGTATGCTCGTTGCAAAAACGGCGGTTCGCTCCCGCGCTGAGCAAGATGCAAAGTCAAAAGAAAAAAAGATTGCCCAACTGAAAGAATTTGTCTCAAAATTTGGGGCAGGAACCCGCGCTTCTCAAGTGCAGTCTCGCGTTCGAGAAATCGGCCGCTTACAGCCCCAAGAACTTAAAAAATCAAACATCCAACGTCCCTTTATCCGCTTCACCTCGCCTGAAAAACAATCGGGAAAGGTAGCTCTAAGACTCGAAAATGTGAACAAAAGCTTTGGGGACAACCATGTGATCAAAGACTTTTCGATCGAAGTGATGCGGGGTGACAAAATTGCCGTCATCGGAACGAACGGCATTGGAAAAACAACCCTTTTAAAAATGTTTGCTGGCGTCTTAGAACCTGACAACGGAACGATCGAGCGGGGTCATCAGGTCGAGCTTGCTTACTTCCCTCAGAATCACGAAGAGTTCATCGATAAAAGTGAAAAGGTGCAAGCTTTCGACTGGCTCAAACGTTTTAGAAAAAGTGCTTACGACCAAGAGATCCGGAGTGTCATGGGGCGGATGCTCTTTGGAGGCGACGATGCTTTTAAAGAGATTTCCAAGCTTTCGGGAGGGGAAACGGCTCGCCTTATTTTCGCAGCTCTCCTTCTCAATAACCATAATACCCTCGTTCTCGATGAACCGAATAACCACCTTGACTTGGAAGCCGTTTCTGCTCTGGGAGCGGGTCTTTCAGAGTTCCAAGGAACGGCAATCGTTGCCTCCCACGACCGGGATCTCATCAACGAGTATGCCACCAAGATCGTTTCCATTGAAGCGGATGGGATCACCGTCTTTGACGGAACCCTAGAAGAATTTTTATCCGCTAAGGCATGACCTTCACCAAAGAAAAATTTCTCTCTCTTTCCTGTCGCAAGCAACATAAACATGCCGGAAGACATCTCCACTCTCTTTATGAGCAAAAACTCCCCCTTGATCCCCACTATCGCGCAATGGAAAACTGGCTTGAACTCCCTCTTCTAGAAGAAAGTCGAGAAGAGATCTGTGACCGATTCCATCTCCACATGCGCGAAGCTGCCATCTCCTTCCAAGAACACAATCTAGATGTAAAGCGGCTTGACATCCTCTCCGACACCCCCTACCTCCCCATTGCAATTTACCTTGAAGAGCTCCGCTCCGCCTTTAACATTGGGAATATCCTCCGGACTGTTGAAGCATTCCGTCTCGGGACGGTCTTCTTTTCAGAAAACACCCCTTTTATCGACAATCCAAAAGTGGAAAAGACCGCGATGGGCGTTGCCCATACCGTCCCCACTCAGCGGGGCGATCTAAACTCCCTTCCCCGGCCACTTATCGCGCTAGAAACTGTGGAGGGAGCCCCTTCTCTTTATGACTTTGAGTTTCCAGACAGCTTTTCCCTTCTTCTCGGTAATGAAGAGTATGGCCTTAAAACAAAAACCCTTGAAGCGGCGGACCATATCGTTCAGATCCCCTTGGTGGGATCGAAAAATTCCCTCAATGTGGCAACTGCCTTTGCCATTGCCGCGGCCAATATTTCTGTTGCAAAAAGAGGGATTGCTTTACTATGATGGCGAAAGAGGTATGGAAATGAATCAAGAAGACAAAAAATCTGTTATCATCAACTTTCGAGAAGAGCTCGAAAAGTTCACTACCGACGTGAATCAGCTAGCCCAAAATGGGGGGCTGTGCGTCGAACGGGAGTTTTTACAAAAAATTGCCGATGATGTGAATCACCTCTACGCCAGCTGTATCAAAGTACAGAAGGCTGAAGATGAGGAGATCGAAGAGATCGGCTCGATCATCCAAAATATCTTTGTCCAACCCTTGGCGGTCAAGCGTCATCAAAGGGTGACCATCTTAAATGCTGTCGAAACCTTCAGCGGAGAGAGCGAAAGCGATCTCTTCCATATCATGGAAGCCTATGTCAAGCACCCCGAAACAACGAAAAGTTTCCTTCGGGAGCTCGAGCTCCTCACCCATGACCTCGACGAGCTTTTACGAAAAACTGCTTAACTACTACGCAAAACATTTTTTAACCTCAGAAAAAAACCGTAAATTTCTATTTATCAACGGCTTAAAGTTTTTTATCAGAAGATTTTTCGCACCATTAGATCCAGTTTTCTGGATTTAATGGTGCAAAAAAAACATAAAAAAGGCACCATTAGATCCAGAAAACCGAATCTAGTGGTGCGAAAAATAAGCAAAGAATCAGACTTAATGGTGTAGGAAATTTTATGTTTATAGGCAGAGAAAAAGAGTTTAAGTTATTGAAAAACAGGCTGAGGTGTGGTTCAGCAAGTTTCATTGCGATTAAAGGGAGAAGGCGTATTGGAAAAAGTCGTCTGATTGAAGAGTTTTCGAAAGAATTTTCGAAAAAGTACTTGTTTACAGGAATTCCTCCTACTCCTGGAGTCACAAAAGAAATGCAAAGAAGCGAATTTGTGAAGCAAATGGTAAACCAAGGGCTTCCAAGAATTCAACATGATGACTGGAGCGACCTCTTTTCGTTTCTAGGAAAAGAATCTCAAAAGGGGTCGGTTCTTATTGCTTTAGATGAGATTGCTTGGATGGGGTCAAAAGACGCTGCATTTTTAGGCAAACTTAAGATTTCCTGGGACCAGTTTTTTGAAAAAAACCCTAGATTGATCCTTATTGTAGCTAGCTCTATATCAAACTGGATCGATAAAAATATTTTAAATAGCACAGGTTTTTTTGGAAGAGTTGATCTGGTCCTTAGGTTGAAAGAGCTCTCAATAAAAGATAGCTGTCAGTTTTGGGGAAGTCGCGCACAGGCAATTGCTCCTTATGAAAAGCTCAAGCTTCTTAGTATTACAGGAGGAGTTCCCAGATATCTTAAAGCAATCAACCCAAAGGTTACAGCGGAAGAAAACATCAAAGAGCTTTGTTTTTCTGAGCAAGGACTCCTTTTCAACGAGTTTGATCGAATCTTCCATGACCTCTTCTCTAAAAGAAGCAATCTCTATAAAGAGATTGTAGAATCACTGGCAAGCAATCACTCTCTATATCAAATCGAAATCTGCAAAAAGATTCACAGAGCTAATGGAAGACTGATATCTGAATACTTAAAAGATCTTACAGAAGCTGGTTTTATCTCAGCTGATTTTACCTGGGACATTAAAAAATGTAAAACTAGCAGGCTACGTAAATACAGGCTAAGTGATAATTATCTCCGGTTTTACCTGAAGTATATCGCCCCTTACAAACAGAAGATTTTAAAGGGCGATTTTGAAGACGCTTCATTGCACCAAATTATTCAATGGGAAGTAATTATGGGATTGCAGTTTGAGAATCTTGTGATTCACAATAGAAAAGAGCTCCTTAACAAGCTAAATATTTCTCCTATAGATTGTGATTTTGATGGTCCATTTTTTCAAACAAAAACAACCGAGCGAAGAGGATGTCAAATTGACTATCTTATTCAAGCAAAAAGTGTTCTCTATATCTGCGAAATAAAATTCTCTAAACATCCTGTTGGTATGCAGGTGATTGAAGAGATGAAAAAGAAGATAGACGCCCTTGCTGTTCCACGACATGTCTCTTACCGTCCTATTCTTGTTCATGTCAATGGTGTTTCAGACGAAGTAGTCTTAAAAGATTACTTTGATCAAATCGTTGATTGGTCAGAATTGTTATAAATCATGCAGTGGAAAATCAAACCGCTTAAAGTCGTCGGCGACATCGGTATTGGGGAAAATTTCGCGCGCTTCAAGAGCGAAAGGTTCCAGATCGCGGTAGCGCGCTGAAAAGTGGGTCAAAATGAGCTTTTGCGCCCCTGCTTCTTTCGCAATGGCCGCTGCCTGCTTCGCCGTCATATGGTTATGGGAGCGGGCTAAGTCTTTGTGCTCTTCGAGGTAGGTACTTTCACAAAGGAGGAGTTTGGCATCTTTGGCAAGCAGGGTGGCATTAGCGCACGGCTTCGTATCGATCACACTGGCAAAAATGTCCCCTTGACGGACCCAGCTCACCTCTTCTAGCTTAATCGCCCTTCCATCGACCTGAACCTCTCCTTTTTCTTCGAGCTCTTTTACCTGCGGTCCTCGAATGCCTGCTTGCTTGAGTTTCTCTTTATCGAATTTGACCGTATCGGCTTCTTGAATCCTCCAGCCAACGTTGTCAACGCCATGATCGAGAAATTTTGCTTCGATGGTAAAGGCTCCATCTTGATGGACAACTCCCTCTTTTGAAACGGGATGTTCGATCACCTGGATATGATCGTGGTAGATCGTTCCATAGCGGAGACGGTCGAAATAAACCTTGCCACTTGCTGGGTAATAGCAATGAATCGGGTGGTCGACCCGGTCGAGATTGAGCCGCATGAGCATCGAGCCAAGGCCGAGGCAGTGATCCCCATGAAAGTGGCTGACAAAAATGCGGGTGACGGTAGGGGGCGCCACATCGGCAAAGATAAATTGTCGCTGGGTCCCTTCACCAGGATCGAATAAAAAACCTTCTTGGTTCCACCGAAGAAGGTAAGCGCCATGGTTGCGGAGGCGGGTGGGTTGCTGCGAAGAACACCCTAAAATGATCAGGTCACGAACGCTCATACTCCCCCTTTGGAAAAGAAGGGTATTCTCCCTAGAGCGATCCCGGTCAAAGCGCCACTAATGTGGGCAGTATTGGCGATATTCATCGAGAAGTCGGCCACCTGAAAACGGATGAGGAGGAAAGAGACGACTTGAAGCGCCATCATTCCTACGACAAAAACAGCGAGGAAGATAAGCGTTCCCCGTTGCAAGGGATACCCTTCCCAGGGCGCCTTCCGCTGTCGCATCCAGATAAATCCAGCAAGGCCACACACAATCCCCGAATAACCGATGAAGAGGGGGCCACTCATCAGATACTGGGCAGTATTGGAAACAGTGCCGATAATAAGGGAAATCAGAAGGTATTGCCACTTTTTGGTTCGCTCTTCAACTTGTTTTCCAAGCATCCAAAGCCAAAGCATATTAAACAAAATATGGAGGAACCCTCCATGTAAAAAGCAGGGGGTAATCAGACGCCACACCTCTCCTTGCCGAATCTGGACAAAGAGGGGGGCATCGAGCTCCCCTTTCGACTCAGGCCAGCCAAGAGCAACCCCATAAAAACCATCCCAAACAGCGGGGTTGCCGATGTGGTCTTCAGAAAAGATTTTTTTGCTGAGCTCTGCCCGATTGGCAGCGATGGGTATATCATAAGAAAGATCTTGCATCAGCGGAGTGAGGGTATACATTTTTTGGTCGGGATCTTCTTTGGCAATGTCGGCCATCTGATACCCGTTCCAGATGTAAAGAAGGGCGCAAATAATGACGATGAGACGGGTCAGGGGCATCCGGGCGCGCACTCTTTGCCTCATCCGAATCGCTCGGAGCTGGACCGGCTCCTTTTCCTCTTCTTCTGCCACCCCTTCGGTGTCGATCGGGTGCTCTTTGACATCAAAGCGGGGATCGCTCGGATTTTTCTTAAATTCATTTAACCAATGGGTCGCCGGCTCGATTTGCTCTTCATGAGTGACCCAAAACTCATAGGTTCCCTCTCTGTCAGGAATGGGGTCATACGCGCAATCAATCTCCTCCCCTTTTAAAAAGGAGTAAAACCGCAAAGCTTCTTTTTCTCCTTCAAGGGTTCCTAATAAGCGCATGACTGAATTTTCTCGATAAGATTTGAGGTAGAAAGACCAGGGACAAGTGAGACAATATGAACCCTCCCCCCGTTTTCTTTGACCACGTCGGCTTCTAAACAGTTTTCTCCATATTCTGCTCCATTGACATGGACATCAGGTTTGACCTTTTTAAGAAATGCAATCGGATCGGTCTCATCAAAATAGGTAACATAGTTGACAAATTCAAGAGCTGCCACCATCTCTAAGCGGTGCTCCAGTGTGACAATGGGACGGTCAGGACTTTTATATTTTTGGATCGAAGCGTCAGAGTTAAGAGCCATGATCAAACAGTCTCCTTGAAGGGAGGCTTCGTGGATCATTTTCAAATGGCCTGCGTGCAAAAGATCAAAAGAGCCATTTAAGGTAACAAGGGTCTTTCCCTCTTCTTTAAGGGCGTAGGCTTTTTCTTGCACAAACTCCGGGGGGATAAATTTCGCCTCTTTCCATGGGGTCATTTTTTCACCTTCTTTGGAAAGGCAATTTTAAAGACATCATCATAGGTGTCAACGAAGTGGACCTTTATTCCCTTTTTTAAGTAGTCGGGAAGCTCATCATAATCCCTCTTATTATCTTTCGGGAAAACAAGCGCTTTAAGTTTGGACCGTTTTGCCGCAATCAGCTTTTCTTTGAGCCCTCCAATGGGAAGAACTTTTCCAGTGAGTGTGAGCTCTCCTGTCATCCCTAGATCTTTAGCCACTGAGATCTTTAAAAGAAGAGAGAGGATCGCTGTGACCATGGTGATTCCCGCAGAAGGACCGTCTTTGGGGGTCGCCCCTTCAGGAATATGGATATGAACTTCCTCCTTTTCAAAGAACTTTGCTTTGGGAGCATACCGCTTCAGCTCGCTACTAGAAAAGCTCCACGCAATTTGGGCCGACTCTTTCATCACATCACCCGCTTGTCCGGTAAGGCGCATCTGCGTTTTTTCAGCTGGGGTCTGGGCCGCCTCCACATAGAGGGTCGCTCCACCCAAAGCGGTCCATGCTAAGCCTGTGCAAACCCCAATCGGTGTTTTTTCATAGTAGCGATCGGTGGTAAAGATCGGCTTGCCGAGATATTTTTCGAGGTTTTTTTCAGAAATTGTTGCCGATTTGATCTTTCGCTTTCCCTTCGCTTCATCAGAACGGACGATTTCTACCGCTACTTTTCTAAGAATCTTTTTGATATTGTTTTCAAGTCCCCGTACTCCTGCTTCTCGGGCATATCCTTCGATAATTTCTTGAATGGCGCCAGTTGTGAATTTCACTTGGGCTCCTTTGAGTCCTGACTTTTCTCGGTTGCGGGGAATGAGATATTTTTTCGCAATTTGCACCTTTTCTTGACGGATATAACCAGAGAGACGAAGGGTGTCCATCCGGTCTCTTAAAGGGCTAGGGATCGTATCGAGAATATTTGCCGTCACGATGAAAAGGACATTGGAAAGGTCGGTTCGCACATCGAGATAGTGATCCAAAAAGTCTTTGTTTTGCTCAGGGTCAAGAACCTCTAAAAGGGCAGAGGCAGGATCGCCCTGGTAGCTCATCCCCATCTTGTCAACTTCATCGAGCATGATGACGGGATTCATCGACTGGGTCGCCTTAAGGGCCTGAATCATTTTTCCCGGCATCGCCCCAATGTAGGTCCGCCGGTGTCCCTTAATCTCTGCTTCGTCCCGCATCCCCCCAACAGAAAAGCGGAAAAACTCCCGATTCAGAGCGCGCGCAATACTTTTTCCAATACTCGTTTTACCGACACCTGGAGGGCCGACAAGACAGATAATGCTCCCCTTTACCCCTTTAGTGAGCTTCCCGACGCCGATAAACTCGAGGATCCGCTCTTTAATATCTTTAAGACCGTAGTGATCCTCCTCCAAAATCTTTTCCGCACCGGCAAGGCTATGATTTTCCTCACTAAAAGTGCCCCAGGGAACGATGGTGAGCCAATCGAGATAGTTGCGTGAAACCGCATACTCGGCAGACTGCACCTCCAAAACACTTAGTTTTTCAAGCTCGTCATCGATCACCTTTTGAACATCTTCAGGGACCTTTTTATCTTTGAGCCGCTCTTTAAACTTTTCGAGATCGCACGTTTTGTCATCTTTTTCGAGCCCAAGCTCTTTTTTAATCGTCTTGAGCTGCTCGCGGAGGAAAAACTCCCGCTGCGTTTTAGAAATGGTCGCTTCGATCTTTTGGTTAATGCTACTTTGGAGTTTGCTTAAATCGAGCTCTTTCTTCAAAAGGACAAGGGTCTTATCGATCCGATCCTGCACATCAAAGGTACTCAAAATATCTTGCAATTCTTCTCGCCCAGCTGTCGTCAATGCTACCGCAAAATCGGCGAGTTTCCCCGGTTCGGTAAAGTCGGAGTGGCCGAGGAAAATCTGGAGCTCTTCTTTAAAAAGAGGGTTGAGCTTTAAGAGCTCTTTGATCGTTGTGATGATGCTAATCGAATAAGCTTTAATGATTTTTGACTGCTGCTGGGTAATCTCATCTTCATGATAGGCGATCTTTGCCCGGAGATATTTTGACTTTTTGATCGGCTGATCGATTTTGATCCGCTTTTCCATGTTGAGAACGACCTGCGCTCCCCCCTGCTCTAGAGGGACAATCCGAAGAATCGTTGCCATCACCCCGACATTGCAAAGATCCTCAAACCCCAGATTGTAGATATCGACCTCTTCCTCTTTGGTTAAGAAAAGAGCGAGCATCTTATGGGAAGATTTCGCCACAATCTTAAGAACTTCATAGTAAGGGCCCGGTTCGATGACAAGGGGGGCCGCCATCCCAGGAAAGAAGGGACGTCTAGTTAGAGGGAGAATAAAGAGCTCATCTGGGAGATCCACCTCAACAGGTGGCTGCTTATTGCTCCCAATAATCCGTTCTAAATCACTATCTAGAAGAGAATCTAGATCTTCTTCTTCGTTATGCTCGTCGTTCTTATTATCCAAAGATCACCTTTTACCTTAGGGAGTGTACCACTCCCCTAGTTTTTTGTATATCTCCCCTGCAAAATATTCACAACTATGGTAACATGATTCCCATGAAGTTCCTGATTATTGACACCAGTGGCCCCGAGAGCTTTGTTGCCCTTTTTGCGGGAGGAAAGCTCGATTCCCACCCCTTGCCCGAGCGAAGACAGTCGCAAACCCTCCTCCCTGCGGTCAAAAAACTCCTTGATACCCAAAAAGTTGCCTTCATCGCTGTCGGGACCGGCCCCGGCTCTTTTACCGGAACTCGGATCGGAGTGATGACCGCCAAAGCCCTTTCTTTGTCGATGGGGCTTCCCCTCGTCCCCTTTTCGAGCAAAGAATCTCTTGATCCAGAGGCCCTTCAGGAGGCTTTTTTACTTGGCGGCGGAGTCCATCATACGGAAACTCAGATAAAATATTGAACAATAAACCCTTTGTGCTATATAATGGACGGAGTGAACAATTAACTTTAACCTCTAGGATGTGATCTTATTATGCCGAATGTAAAGGTTCGTACAGGCGAATCCATTGACAAAGCCCTTCGAGCGCTCAAAAAGAAGCTTGATAAAGAAGGAATTATGAAAACCGCAAAGGCTCACCGCTTTTATGACAAACCTTCTGTAAGGAAACGGGCAAAGTCTAAGGCAGCTCTCAAGTATAAAATCAAAAAAGGTCGTTAGACCCAAACCCCTATGACCGATTACTATCAAGTTTTAGGCGTTTCGAAAGATGCCACCCAAGCTGACATCAAGAAAGCTTATCGGAAGCTTGCCATCAAGTATCACCCCGATAAGAATGCTGATAATCCTGATGCTGAAAAAAAGTTCAAGGAGATCTCTGAAGCTTATGAAGTTTTAAGTGACGAGAGCAAGCGGCAGATGTATGACCAGTATGGCGCTGATGCCCTCAAAGGGGGCGGCATGGGAGGTGCAGGCTTCTCTTCTATGGAAGAGGCTCTGCGCACCTTTATGGGAGCCTTTGGTGGAGGAGGCGGCGGCGGTGGCGGTGGCGACTTCTTCGGTGGTGCCTTCGGCGACTTTTTTGGTGGTGGAGGGACAGAGCAGTCCTACGCCCGTCAGGGAATGAGTAAAAAGGCGCAACTCTCGGTCACCTTTGAAGAAGCGGCCTCTGGCGTTGAAAAAGAGATTGCCATTACCAACTACATCGAATGTACCGACTGCAGTGGCACTGGCGCCCAAACTCCCCAGGACATAAAGACTTGTGGAACCTGCCAAGGAACAGGGCAGCTGCACCAATCGCGTGGTTTCTTTAGTATGTCAAGTCCTTGCCCCCACTGCCATGGGGCGGGAAAAGTGATCACCTCCCCCTGCAAAGGGTGTCATGGAAATGGCAAGCTGAAGAAAAAAGAGCGGGTCAAAGTGCCCATCCCTGCTGGTATCGACGATGGCATGCGCCTTAAAATGGCTGGCCATGGCGATGCAGGAGAGGGGGGCGGTCCTCGTGGCGATCTTTATGTTTATATTAAGGTCAAACCCCACGATGTCTTTACCCGTGAAGGAGACAACCTCCTTATCAACCTTCCCATTAGCCTCACCGAAGCAGCCCTTGGGTGCAAAAAAGATCTCCCTCGACTCCTTTCAAAAAAACCTTTGCGCTTTACCGTCCCTTCAGGAACGCAAGCAGGGAAAATCTTCCGTGTCAAAGGAGAAGGACTCAAAAATGTTCATGGCCACGGAAATGGGGACCTTCTCGTCCATATCCAGGTGGAGACCCCGGTGAACCTTTCTCAAAAGCAAAAATCAATTCTTGAAGAGTTTCAAGGAACTGAGGGGGAACACAACTCTCCTGATCGAAAATCTTTCCTTGATCGCGTTAAAAGTTTCTTTTAGAGCTGGACTTCAACCCTTTTTTACTATAAGCTCACCCCTGAAATTAACCATTACGCCTAGGAGGCATTATGTCACCACAACTTTCCCCCCTTGCAGGAAAATTTGCACAGAGTTTATTCAATGAAGAAGTTTCTTGCCAAATCCACGAAGAAAAAGACTATGCTAGAATAGCTAGATACCAAGAAGTCTTTAATCAAACTGCTCTCTACGAATGGGGAGCCTTAGCTATGGGTAAGTGTACCTATATGAGTACCCCCTTTGCAGGAGTATACGGCGTTGTCCGGGGACTCTTCGACTGGATCACAGGAGCGGTTTTTAGTGTCATGGCGAAGCACGTTACCCAGACTGACCATACCTCAAGCCTTAAAAGAAAAACCTGCTGCATTTTAGTAGAGCGTGCACTTTACGCCACTTTCATGTTCTTGTTTCTAAAAGCTGCAGAATGGTGTGTAAAAAAATGTTTCAAATCGGTCCAGTTTAAAGGAATCAAGTTTTCGGATGCTATAAAGATGGAAGGAGCCTTCTTTGCCCTTACGGTTTGTCAAATTGCTCTTGCTTATATCGATGCTTGGCGCAATAACAAGTATAGCAACCTCCTAGCACTGCAAAATGAATCTAAGGAGTCTGATATTTCCCTTGAAACTTTCGATGGAGTTAGATTCAATCCCAACAACAACACCTCTGGAGAAGACCCATCTAACTCCAATCCCTCAAACTTGCCCCCATTCACAATTCCGGTCTCGCAAGACCAACCCAACACCAACACCAATAACAGTGACAGTGACAATCTGTTTGGTTCCTCAGACGACTACTAGTTTAATCAAAACAAACCAATCCTTAAAGGGGGGCCGGTTTTGGCCTCCTTTTTTTTGGCCATAAAAAAAGGCCGCTATGCTTTCACATAACGGCCGGGGACCAGACTTTTCAGTCTGGAAAAGAAGGGGGAAGTTTGCTTGTAAAACCCGGGCCGAGACCCGTATCGTTTCACTTGTCCTCTTTGTAACAGCTTTCTCTCTTTTTTGTCTACCATATTTTTTTTTCTTTGGTTATGCTGAAAAGTAGACCATAGGAAAACAACATGCCATTTGCAAAGATTAACGAACTTGATCTCTATTATGAAATCCATGGGAGTGGAGAGCCGATCGTTTTTATTTCTGGTTTTTCAACCCACCACATGACGTGGCTTTCTTGTGTAGAAAGGTTAGAAAATCACTATCAGCTTATTTTATTTGATAACCGGGGCGCCGGGCAAACAACGGCTCCCCCACCTCCTTACACCATCGAAACGATGGCCGAAGATACTATCCTTTTGATGGACCATCTTGGGATAAATCGGGCCCACATGGTGGGCTCTTCGATGGGAACGGCGATTGTTCAAACCATCGCCCATCAACATCCCAAGCGGATTGATAAGGGTGTGCTGATTGCCCCTTTTCCCAAACTTCCTGAAACGGCCCTTTTAAAGTCGGCAACAACGGGAAAGCTTTTAGAAAAGGGGGTTCCTCTGGAGCTGGTGATTGAGACGGTGATTCCGTGGCTTTTTAGTCGCGACTTCGTCAAAAACCCTGAAAATGTCGCGGCCAAGATTAAGGAAATGGCAAGCAACCCCCACCCCCAAAGCGCTGAAGGCTTTTTGGGGCAGATGGCAGCTCTTGGAGGGTTTGACTCTCACTCTTTTGTAAAAGAGCTTAAAAGTCCTTTCCTCCTTATGGCTGGGGAAGAAGATCTTTCGACTCCCCTTTACTGCGCCGAGTATCTCCATAAACACCTTCCCAACTCAACGCTCCACGTTTTTCCTCGGGTGGGCCACATGATCCACGCAGAAAAAAAGGATGAGGTCCTTGACCTCATCCTTCAATTTCTTCAGATCTGAAGCGATCGACTAGAAGTCCAATCGCGCCTTCAGGGTGAACCCTTGCAAGAAGAAGTCTCCTTGGTGGTCGGGATCTCCAAGTAGGGTAATGAAGTGGTTGAATAGGATCCAGTTTTGGTGTTCCCATCCCGCCTGCAGCCCTAAATGGAAGCGATCTTGGCTAAGCCACGCGTCGTAGCGAAGACCTGCAGCTAAAGTGATGACAGGTTGTGACGAGTGAGGCTTCTGATCGGTACGTAACACAGGGGTGGTCACGTTGTTTGCATTGGTTTGCTTTTCCTTACGCTCTCGGTCAAACTGTCCCCAAAGGAGAGCTAGAGCGATATCGCTATAAAAAGAAAAGCTTTTGCTAAACTGGAAGGCGCTATTGAGTCCTGCGCGGAGGCCCACACCCCAATAGTCGAGTTCCATCTCTTGACGGCTGATCTCATCAGCTGTAGAGGTATAGGTGACATCGTAGTCTTGGTAAATCCAGGCGCCACAAAGTCCTCCAAAGAGGCGGAGCTTCATGAATTGGCTCATGTAAGCATTTCTTCCTAGCTCAAGAGTAACATTATGAAACTTCACATCCCAATTTGCTTTTGCGCGGATTAAAGAGCTTCCAAAGCCTCCCTGTGTGACCCAGTAAGGGGCAAGGTTGGTTGTTGCAGCGTCTTGGCTGGTGCTATCGTCAGCATCGCTATGGAGCCACGTGTACTGGGCAAACATGTCCCACCCATCATGGGTAAAATTGACACCAAGCCCCACCTTGAAGCCAGGATCCCAGCTCCAGTCGAGCTCATGAATACTTCCGCCAGTGTTGTTGGCGCCAGCTCCTGAAATGGCATAGTCAAGCCCTTCTGTGCGGGCTGTCCAGTAGATAAAATCTGCGGTTAGAAAAACATTCCAATTCCCTTTAATTCTTGGCCCGGCATTGGGTAAAACCTTAATATCACAATCGTCGGGGTAATAAAGTACTGGGGCATCGTCTTGATGGGCTGCAAAAGCAAAACTCATCATACTTAAAAAAAGGGCGACTATCCATTTTCGGCTCATCTTACATATCCTTGTTGAGAAGTTCTTCAAAAGCTCAGAGTTTAGTAAAAAGTTTTATGATTGGCAAGAAAAAAATTAGAACCCAAGTGACCACCTATGCAAACCCGCTTGAATTTTTCTTTTTCCCTGGGCTTGGATGAACAAAAAACCCCCTACTTTAGGCAAGTATGTGGGATTTTTGCCCACCAAAGCCCAGAAAAAAATCGAAAATCCCTTCGGA